>CAYLWT010000004.1:0-72688 GCA_964387705.1 uncultured Christensenella sp. | reverse complement strand
TAATTTTTGTTCAAAAAACATACAAAAAACATACAAAAAACATACAAAAAACATATAAAAAATATATAAAAAATATATAAAAAATATCTCTTGCACTTGCAAGAGATATTTTTGGATTTAATAACTTTAATCACTATATTAAATGTAAAATATTGTTTAGTTTGTTATTTTATCTAACCCTCATTCTTGTTCTAAGTTTAATTATGATAATTGTGATAACTACAAGAATAATTACTCCAACAACTATACTGACAATTGCAAAGAAGTTGAGCGGATCTTTCTTGTTTACACGGAAACTTGTCAAAATATTCCCACTGGCTGTTTCCACTTGGATAAAGTATGAATTTGATGCACTAAGAGTTATTTTTCTGGCTGAGCCTAGGTTGTCTTTGTCAATTTTGATAGCATTTTTGTTATATTGATAGAATGTGTTGCTATCTGAATTGTAAACCATAATCTTAATTTCACAATCACCAAGTTGGTTGTAAATATAGTCCGCGTTGTAGGTAATGACAATATCGCTGGTAGTTGTTTCGCCATAACCAATGTTGCATGAAAGTGTTGGAACGAAATCACTTATTAGGAATGAAAATACAAGTGTTTGATGAGGGGCAGACCCATATCGAAGAGTAACTGTGTATGAACCATTGCCGCTTCTGCTATCATCACTTGAAATAAACAGTGATTTTACTTTGCCATCGCTCATAAATGATGCTGTTATATCTTCATTATCGCGCAAAACCTGTTCAATTTGATAACCAACAATTTCTGGATATTCAAAGGCAATGTTTGAAGCAGTGGCGGAAATAATGGTGAAGTTATATACATTACTCATAAAGGATTGGTTGTTGTATGAGCCGTCAAATGTCACGGTGTATCTGCCCGGAGTGGTGAAAGTTAATGTGTTGTTTGTGATTAGGGCAGTTATTTGAGCACTAGTGAAAGAACTCCCATTTCTTGTAACTGCAATTTGAATTTTGCTTATGTCGTAATATTTGCTAAAAGAGTCATTTATAACAAGGCTAACTTCATTGTTAAACACTGCATAATCAATTGCATTGAGAGTTTGTCCATTATAATTTAAGTAGAAATCCACTTTGTCTAGGATAAGTAGTTTGTAAGTCTTAATGGACGAGATCCCTTGGAATTGGTGAGTGTTTCCTGCGACATCTTTGAAGGCAAGAGTATGTTCTCCTGTTGGTAGAATGTAGCAAGTTGATGTGCCATTGGAATAGGTGATGATTGGGTTATCCTCATAATTTTCAATGCCATAGATATCACTTAAAAGAACGGTGTTGCCTTGTCTGAACCAATATGAATTGTTAAAATTTGCATCTGGGCTAAGGCTGTTCCAACTTATGTTCAAACTTTCAAACATATTGCCATTTTTGTCAAGCAATTGGTCACCTGCAAGCACCAATTCTGTTGCATTTGAACCATCAAGGCTTACACGTGTTTTGCCAAAGGTTATGTTATTATTTAAAAGATTGGAAGTCTTTGGTGTTTTTGTTGTTGCAAAAAGTTCAATTCTTATAGGCCCACCAAGGAAATATACAAGATAAATTGTTGTGTAATAGTCTGCATATACGGTTGATGGGATTTCACTTGAACCATCATATTTTTTTACACTTTGTAGCACATTGTTTTTGAAATTAAATTCAATAACCTTAAGTTGAATGTTGGAATTAAAGGTAAGTTGCATATCATAAATGCTATAATAATGGTTTAATTTTGTAACATTTGCAGAACTTATGTTACTTGTTGAAAATTCTCCATTAACAAATCCCATATTTCTTGTAAGAATATCGAAGTCCGTTTTGTTGCTTGATGTTATGTCGTTAAGCGAAAGAGAATCCCTGTTTTCATTCATTGCTTTATACAATATCTTGATTATAGAATCTGATGAGGTTGCTTCGTTGTTATAATATGCCAAATAAAGCCCGTCAGATAGTGTTAAATTGAGTTTTTCTGCTGGGGAAGGGGAAAGTGTTTGTCCATTCGCTTCCACGCTGTATAGAGGCAATTCTCCATGTTGAATAATGAAGTAAACTGAACGAGAAATTCCAAAAATTTCATTTACGAGGTCGAGTCTATAATAGTTCTCGTCTTCAACAATTTGTCCTTGTGAGAGATTTGCATAAAGTTTATATTTGCCGTCGATGTCTTTGAAGTATAACTTTGCTGTGACACCTTGTTCTACAACGTCTTCAAGAGATGCATTGTCTGATGTTATATATCCCCAATTGATTTTGACTGCAGAATTTGTTATTTGGTGAGAATTTTCTTGTAAAGTTGATGAAATGTCAGAAATATCATCACTTGCATTTTTCAGCATAATTTCTGGAAGATAGTTGTTTATTATGACATTGATTGTTTTTACAAGATTTCCTTCTAGAATGTCATAATAGCCTATAACATAACTAACTTCGCCACCAATGGAGGAATCCGCTGCGATTTGGCTGTTTTCTTTTGCATAAAGAGTAAATGTTTTGCAACCATATGAGGCAAGTGTATTGTTTGAAGAGGTCCATTCGTTGTTTGTCCCAGAATAAAGGACTCCATTGACTGTTACTTTGTAAAGATTTGCTTCATAAGTTACGTTTACATCATCCCCGGTGTAGTATATTTCATTTTCTATCACTCTTTTTGATGAAAATTTAAACATTTCCTCTTCCGAATTGATGTAATATTCGCCAACATATAAGATGTAATAATAATCGCCAGTGTTGTAGTTGTCGTGATAAATTGCTTTGTAAATGCCATATGACAGTGGCTGGATTGTTTTTTGTGATTCTGTTATTTTGCCAGAATATACATAACTTGTTTGTTCCCAACTTTTTGTTGTTTGAGAATAAGTTTGAAGTTCAAAACGATCAAGATATAAGGCGCTTCCTGAATTGTAGTAAGGTAATGTTAGAGAATAATACGTTTCCCCTGTTTGAGTGTTTGTTGTAGAACTGATTTCTGGGGCGTCAAGTCTAATGTCAGTGTCCTCTGGAATGATATTTATTGATTTTGCAACAGAACTATAAAGAGAGTTGTGTCTTGAAAGGGAAATTGTAAATTTTGTCATAACTTGAGCTGAAAACTCTTGTTTTAAAGCAGTTTTTGTTTCTGAGGTGAGTGTTTTTGAAAATGGAGTGAGTAGAATTTGACCAAGTGCAGTGTTTGTACGTCCATTTGTAATTGTAGCAACACCCCAACCGAAGTCGCTATAAAGGGATGTCATTTCAAATCCACCACGCAACGTGATATCACTGTCAAGGGTGCTGGAAACGCTTGCCCCAAGCAAGTCTTTGCCTGCGAAATGTAAAACATTTGAAGAATTTGATTGAGGGATATACACTGTGTATGCTCTATAATTTCCTGCATAGTCTTTCTCTATAATTTCAAAATGTCCATTTGGTTCAAGGGAAAGGGAAGTGAGTTGTTCGCTTAATGTGTTGTTTGAATAGTAAACTTTGTAGTAGGTTTCATTTTCTATGTTAATAATATCATTATTTAACCCTTCTTCGCTGAATTTTGGATATTGAGCAAATTTAGAATTGGAATAGATGCTTGAGTTTTTCATGTCTGGAGTTATTGAACTATATGCATTTTGATATTTGTTATATTTCCTAACATAGAAGTAATTTGCTGTGTCATTTGCATCATATTGCAAAGTAAAGTTGTTTGAAATCCCAAAAGAGTATGTGAGCGAACTTGGTTTGCTTTCAAATTGGTCAAAGTTAAAGTTTTCTTCTTTAAAGTTATTTCTATTTGTGAAATACTTGTCTAGGAATGTTTCGTTTGCAAGGAGATTGTCTATGTTGATGTTTGGTTTTGTTCTATCAATTTCTATGGTGTAGTAGGTTGAAGCAAATTCATAACCACTTGTATCAACATAATTTTCTGCATCCTTATATGTAAACAAAATTTCATAAGTTGCTTCGTCAGTTAAGTCTAAATAAAGTTTGTAGGTGAAGCGATAGTATTCTTGCCCATCGTAGACATATGGAGCGTTTGATCCGCCAAAATAGGAAATTTCAAAATTTGTTATAAATGTCTTTATGCCGTTGTTTCCAACAAAATCATAGTCGGTGCTTTCCGCTAGTTCTTTTTTGTTGTAATTAGAGAGCTCTATAATTTGACTATCTCTGCTACCATTCAAAACTTTAATTATTTCAATTTTGTCAATGCTTGCCTCATATGGGGTTCTAGGATCGCTCCACGTTGCATAGACATTATTTCCATCATTGTTTGACGTATTTATGCAATAATCATTTCCGAGTTCGCTTTGAAGTCTGGTATTTGAAATGGTTCCAGAACCGTTAGTTTCGGTTGCATAGAAATCAACTTGTGGGGCAGAAGTGCTTATTTCAAAAATATATTCAAGTGTGTTTGGAGAGATATTCCTTTCACCTGTTGTGGCATTGCTGTAGCCAGTGTTGTCGGTGATTTTTATTTTATATTTTCCTTCCGATTTAAAGGTGAATTCACCTCCAAGGGCTTCACAGGTACAATAGCCGGAACTATCTATTCCATCTGCAACATAGCTCGTTCCTCTTGTCAAGTCTTCCACCGTCACATTAAGTTTTGTAAAGCTATAGTTTGCTTTAATATATCCATTGCTTGTTGGGATGAAATATTTGTAGGCAGGTACAAGGATGGTAACTGGAAGTTTGTTTGTTAGAAGATAACTATTTGATTTTTTAAGGAAATCTTTAAATGTCCAGCCATCACTGCCACCAAGAGTAATTTTGATATTGTCTCCAACAATTCTTGTGCTGTTTTCTTCTTTAATAATTCCGTTTCTATCAACATAAATGGTGTAGGTTCTTACAATATTGTCATATTTAAGAAGAGGAAGACTCTTAATAGTGCCATCAGTAGACTTATAGTATTTTCCGCCATAATATGCATTTGTTGTTGTATCATAAGTTAGACCATCAGTTGACCCGTTTGCATCGGCGTATGGGCCACCACGAAGAACACGTTTTATGACATATTTCCCAGGGGCAGTGGTTGCTTTTTGGGAAATGTATTCTATGTTGATGTTTGAAATTGTATATTTGTCAGTTGTTGATGTTGGAATTGTAAGATATTCTTTCTTTGTTGGATTTTTTGAATAAGGATAACTATCCGTTGAAAAGTTTGTGTTAGCGGTGTTGTAAATATATGGATAGTATTCGTAGGATAATTCTTGAATTGCATAATATTGGCTGGTATCTGAGTGAGAAGGAAGAGTGAATTCAAAACTTAAAAGGTCAAGATTTGTTGCTGAATTTTTTGAAAGATTATGCTTTTCAGTTGAGGAATTACTTGATGCAACAAAATAACCCTTTATTGTGTCAAAATTGACATGCAATTCTCTTGACATTTCGTTGCCATTTGTATTTTTCACGACGAATAAATAGTCTTTTTCGCCAGAGTAATTAATTCCACTTTGTTCTATTGCATAAACTGTCACAGAACTTGTTTTTGAGCTGTCCAAATTTGGGTTAAAAGATTTGTCAAGCTGGTCATTTACGTAGTAGGATAACAATTCATTTTTGAGAATAATGTAACTTTCTCTTGGACTTGAAACACCTGCTGGAGTTGTGCTTGCATTAAGGCTTGGGGAAGAAACATAATATCCCTCGAGACTTGAAAGAACATCGGTATAAAAGTTGAAGGAAACTTTGTTTTGAGTGTTAAGATAATTGCCAGTTTCAAGGTCGTATGATGCTAAGTATCTTGTGTCCAAGATTGTGATGTTATCATCAGCCCCTTCGGTTGCTACGCCCAAGGCTTTGTGTGTGCCAAAATATAAAGTGTTGTTGCTCGTTTGAAAATTGTTTGGATTTTCTGATAAATCAAAGGTGTTTTCGGTTTGATTGCCACTGTTTCGTTGTAAAATTTCTGGAGAAGTGTTGTCGACAAGCACACAAACAGAGAAACTGTTGCCACATTCATCATAAACATAGAAGAAATATAGCCCTTCATTTTTAAAGTAACTGTTTGATTCTAGTGTTGTTTGATTTATGCTGTTTTTGTAATTTGTTTCGATATTTTTTGCAAGGGCAGAGAGGTTATAGTTGTTTGTGATATAGTATTCAGAATTGTTGCCATCAAGCATAACAGGAGTTGCGGAGCTGTCTTTTACAAGGCTCATATATGCAACATAACACGAAGCTTGTGAGCCACTTGCTTTGTTTGCCCAAGAAAGAGTGAAAGGCTTGTTGGTAACGTAAAGATTGCTTGACAATATGTTGGAAGTTAGTGGGGTTGCAGATAACTTTGTTGATTTTATGTATGAGGATTGGTCGCTACTATACACTGCTTCAAAGACTCCAATATTTTCAAATCCATCTTTATCAATTTTAAAGCTGTAACTCCCCATGGCTGTGCCTGTGCTTGTTTCAAGAGTAACGACATATGCTCCTGAATTTTGGAACGTGTAGTTGTTACTTTCATTGGTTACATAATAATTGTATTTCACACCATTGACAATATAGCTGTCGTTTTCGTTAAGAATGAGAGTGCTTTTTGTCCCATAGTTTTTATAATCTGATGCATAGCGATAGCGGACATAAATTGGAGAATAAAAGGCATTTGGTTCTTCTTTTATCGAAACTCTGACTTTGTCTTGTGTATATTCTCCGAAAAGGTGGGCAGTTGTTGCTTGGTTGTCGTCATCAAATGATATTGAATGAATGCCAAGAGTTTTTGTGGAGTTGTCAATTTGGAAAAGTATGCACTGAGAACCAGAAATGGTCAACTTGCTATCACCACTGTCACTTGAGTATGGGACATCAACAGAATAATCAAGCCACATAAGCCAAATGCCGTCACTTGTTATTGCAGAAAACCTGTTGTATGTTGAACCATCATTGTTTATTAAAGCTTTAAGTTCTTCAATGGTGTGGGGAGTTGTGCCTTCACCGCCCTGTATGCCTAAAAGATAATCCATAACATTGTCTAGTGCCGTTTGATTCTTTATAAGCAAAAATTTTGCTTGGCCATCAGTCATCGCTCCAAAGCTGTGGAATCTTAGTGGTGCAATATTTGTTTTTGCAATGGCAAATGTTCCATCAACACTTGGAAGGGAATAGCGGTTGCCGTTTGTGTTGTCTACAACAACATTTCCACTTGTTGAGGTTGTTGTAGAATTGTATGATATGATGGTAGTAAAGATGTCTGTGTTGTTGTCGTCAGAGCGTTTTTCAAGTGATTTTTCAATGCCATCTTCACTATATCTTAAATCATATCCAAAAATAACAAGTTTTTGTGAAGAAAGGACATCACGAATACTTTGAATTAGGGAAGCACTGTCCAAAACCTGAAATTTTTGTTCAGAATCTCTTGCTACAATTTGAAGATTAAAATTGTAAATTCCCTGCATTGTTGAGGTTCTTAGGTCAGTTGAATTTGGGATTATAAATTTCTTTTCAAAATCATCGAAGTCAAACACTGCCTTATATTTAATATCCCCTACGCTATGAGTTTCGAAAATATAGGTGGCAGATGTTTTGTTGCATGAAAGAGTAATTTTCCCCGTTGTTCCGCTGTCCGCCCCTGTTTCTTCAAAACTTACAAAATCCATGTTATAAAAATTGTTGCCAGCGGAATAATTGAAAGACAATGCAAATTTTGAAGCATCAAATTCAACTGTTGGTGGGGTGGAATAGTTGTAGTTGTAAACTGAATATCCTGTGTCAATTTTGCTTGATTCTGTTCCAGTTCCACTTGTATAGAGGTTGTTTGTATTTGAAATCGTAAGAGGGGTGCTATCATTTTGGGTGTAGTCCGCAAAGTCCAAAACATAGAATGAGAAGTTGAGTGTGTAAGTTGAAGATTGTTGTTGCCCATACTTAACCATATATGTAATGCTGAATTCCCAAAGCCCTGTTCTATAACTTGTATCGGTAACATTCCCCAAATACACATCATCTGTTGGGTCTGTTAAACTTGTTTGCCCTGCAAGCTGTGGGCAATGTGTTGCATTTGGTTGCAAGTCAAGTGCAAAAGTCATCATTTGGTTTGTTTCGCCAACGATAGTGGATTGAATTTGAATCGGGTTAGTTTCTTTTGCTGTTTTAACTTTAATTTGAGCTTGGAGTCCAACAATATTTCGAGGAGTAGATACGTTTTTTGTATCGACTGTGTTGAACGTTACATATAAAACTGTTTCACCCATTTTTGAGGACAAGAAAATATATGGGATGGAACTTGCCACCATATTTTCTGAATTGCCTGATGTTTCAAATTCTGGTTTATAATCCACGATGGTATATTCTGTGCCAAGTTGAGTTCCTGTAAAAATGGCGAAAGGAATTTCACTTTGAGAGAATAGAGGACTTTTAGATTCAAGAGTGTTAGACTTGGACTCCACAGTTGTGCATTTCGCATACACAGGAGTCCCGTCTGGTTTAAAATTGCTCACCACGAAACCAAAAATAGATGCCAACGCAACGAGCATCAAGATAAGTATAACTTTTGAACTATTTTTTTTCATAATTTTCACCTCATTAGGGAAATTGAAATTGTTTTGACTGTTATCAAAACATAATTCGCCACCGTCATACGATTTGCAGTTGTCACAACAAAGAAATAATATATTTTACATACATGCAAATTTTGAAATCGAGAAATTCTCTTAAGGTTATTATCTCACGAAAAAATTATATTATTTCGAATATACTTCAATATAATTTATAATATACCATAATACGAAAATTCTTCAAAACAAAAACAGCAAAAAAATGAAAAAAGCCCCAAAAAAGGGGCTAAATTTTATTAAAATGGATTGACAGACCTGTTTGACATTTGTGGGCGAAGAATGATGTTGTTTCTTTGTACAATGCTATAAGAAACAGCTTCTTCATCAAGGGACCTTGAAGGAACGTATTCGCTTGAGGCCAAAATATGATCAAACATAGGTGTTGCATACGCTGGTGTGGAGTTCACTCTAATTGGGAACTCATTAAGAATGTTAACAATCATATCACCTGTGCCATCTTTTTTTGCTATGTGGGTAAGTTCATCAGGATAAACAAGTGGTCTTGTGGTGGTTGCAATGCTTGTTGTATAACTTGTGCCATCTTTTTTGTCTTTGCTCTTGTCGTCCTTGGATTTGCTTTCTGAGGTTGAAATGTTTTCAATGGTCACTTCACCGCAAAGTTTAGAGAACTCCTCACAAGTTTTTACGTCATCCGTTCCAATGAATATCTTGATAGGGCAGTTTGTCTTGATAACTGCAGCCACGTCATCACCATATTTTGCATTAAGTTGGCTGAAAGACTGAATAACCAAAGAAAAGTAAATGTGTCTACTTCGGCCAACTGTGATAAGTGAATCAATTTTGTCAATTTTTGGTAAATTTGCAAACTCATCAAGAAGGAAATACACATTTCTTGGCAATGCTTGTCCAGGGCAGTTGGAGGCAATGTCGACAAGTTTTTTGTAAAGTTGGGAAATGAGAAGTGTTGCAAGTTTGTGTCTTGATTCTTTTTCGTCAGGAATGATAATAAATAGGGCGGTTGGTTTGTCGGCAAAGGTTGAAAAGTCCATCTCTGTGCCACTGGTTGCGAAGCAAAGCCCATTGTCGTTGAATAGTGCAAGCGATGCAGAAACAATGCCCATATAAGATTTTGTTGTGTTTGGTGCGTTGTTAATTGCACTGGAAACAAGAGATATCGCCTTGCTAAGAGGTGGGCGCCCAAGGAAATAACTTCTAAGAGGTCCATAAGGGTTGTCATTTGATGTTGGGTCACGATAGTTCGCAATTTTTGCCAAATTGTAGCAGTTGTATTTATCCCTAGTCATATTAAGCCTTGGGTCGTTTGAATCTTCAAGCATCGCAAGCATTGTGCCACGAATAAACTCTTGTGCACCACGTTCCCACACAGGGTCTTGTGTGCTTTGAATAGGGCAAAGAGTTGCAGCAATTTCTGCAATGTCGTTTTCCGCTTGGTCAATAAGTTCAGCCTTTTTGGAACGCAAATCAGAGTCAAGTGATTCTTTGTTTGGGTAGGCGGTTTTGTTATATTCATACCACTCGTTGTTATATTCATGTGCAATAATTTGAAGTCCCAAATCTGCAGGATTTACGCCCACGTGAGTTTTCACCTCATCTTGCAAATGATGGGCTCTGTGATATTGCATAAATGCATTGTCCATTGGGTTCCAGCGAGATGACTGATAAGGTTTTCTCAAATCAAAAACCTTCACATCATATCCTTCTGCTTTCAACTTGTGACTGTGTTTTTCATAAAGTTCGCCCTTTGGGTCGGTGATAACAAAACTTGGTTTGCTTTGTGTGGAGGACAAAATTTGAATAGAAGGCTCAATGTATTTTTGAGTTTTACCAGTTCCGGTTGTGCCGATGACCATTGTGTGAATAGGATTGTACATATTTATGTCAATATTGTTGCCTTTAACTTCACTTCGAATCAAAATCCCGTCTTTGCTGGTGTGAAGTTGACGCCAAGTGGTGAACATAAACTTTTTGTCAGTTCTAAGCTCCTGCTCTGTCACCCAACGAGAGTCAAAAAACTGGTCAATACTTTTCCCTTTTTTGTCTTTGGTTTCTATCTTGATGGTTTTTGGCTTGGTTTCCGCTGCTCCAGACAAAAGATATAGGATATATCCTGCCCCACCAATAACAACAGGGAACAAAGTCATTTGATTTGACAAGAGTTTTGCAAGATCAAAAACTTTTGCTCCACTTGTATAATAACTAAGGGCAAGCCCAGCCACAAAGCAAAGGAGCAAAATAATTGGAAATAAAATAAGTTTTTTCAAAGTTTTCATATCATTCTCCAAATAACAACTAAATTTTTTGAAAAGTCAATAAGAATAATATCATTATAATAAAAATACACAAAACAATCAAATAAAATAGCCCCAATTTTTGGTGTTTTCTATCAAAATTTGCCAAAAAAAGAAAAAAATAAAAAATTTTTTGATTTTTATGCAAAATTTGTTTTGAAATTGCAAAAAATTGTGTTAGGATGAACATAACTTAGATAAAAGGGGAGAAAAAATGAGATTTTTTAGTTTGCTTGGTGCGGAGGCTGATGCTATTACTTATGATGGTGGAATTTTCAATACTGTTTTGAAGGGTGAATGGTTTCAAAACAAAGACAATCATTGGTTAGGGCAGATTGTTGCTTTCTTGGGAAGAATTCTTGTTCCTGTCACTATCGTTATTCTTGCAGCCGCTGTTGTGTGGTGTGTTTATCTTGGAATTCAACTTGCAAGAGCAGAAGACGCCGGCAAAGCGGGGGATATTAAGAAAAGACTTATTAATGTTGCAGTTGCATTTGTTATAACGTTGGCTGCTATTTGGATTATTGCTTCGCTCATGGCATTTGTTCCAGATTGGCTTGGTCGAAATGATGTCACCGGCGACGCGACGATGATTGAAACATCAATCCGTTCATTCATTCCAAAGTTGTAATTGGAACGTAGAAACGCAATGAAAAAACACAAGGTTCAGCCGTTTTTGGCATGAGCCTTTTTGCGTTTTGAGTGAAAATTGCAGGTTTTAAAGTGTTTTCTTTGCAATTAAGTGACTACTTTTGACATCCAATCCAATTAAATGAAGAATTTATAATAAAAAATACATTTTTTTATCAAAAAACGTCTTATTTTGTTGGCGTTTTTTGTTTTTTTATGTTAAAATAGGTCAAACTAATTATGTTGCCATTTTGTTCTCAAATTTATTTTTCAAATTTGCCCCAAAATGTCAACGGACCCTGCGTTTGATGGAGTTGAGGACTTTTTGAAAGTCTTTGCACTTTGTGTGTAAAAATTGTGGATAACTTCCTGTTTTCTGCAAAATTGTGGCGAAATCTATATTAAAGGGGAATTTAAGCCTTGTTTGATTTATTTGGAATTGTAAAAATTGGATTAAAACTGCTTTGTGATGCAAGTTCAGGCAGTTGGTATTGGGTTGGCTTTGATATTGACCATCTTAAAACATCAGGATATGGTGGCGTTGCGGAGGTTATGAAATTTCTTGACCGATTTCTCATCCCAGTGACCATTGGATTGCTTGCATTGGCAGTTGTGTTGGCCATTGCGGTTGGTATAAATTTGGCAAAAGCAGAAACTGCAAGTGCTGCACAAGAGGCAAAAAAACGCCTTTGGGGAATTGCAATCGGCTTTGGAGCATTTATGGCTGCATTGTGGATTGGCGCAATCATTATGAATAACATTCCAGAAATTGTTAAGGGCCTGCAAGAAGTTTTTAGTTTCACAGGCAGTGATGGCTGGAAAAAAGTTGATGCTTAATGTGTCAAAATTTTGCAACAATCTTATCTTTTAAATTTGGAGAGGTGAAAAATGGGATTTTCTAATATGCTTGCTGCAGTGTGGGATGATTGGTTTAGGGTGGTTTGTGGAATAGGTGGTGAAGCTTTAAATTTTATTGGCCATCTTTTTTATGCTATTTTTGTGGGCGTTGGAATGCTTATTGAATTTGTGTTAAGCCTTTTCAAAAAATTGGCAGGAATTGATGCGATGCATCTGACTTTGGGAAATAAATACATTGATGTCGGTGGAGAGGGGCGTTGGACGGATATATCCTATGCTTTCATCACTAGCGATGTAGTTATGACCACTTTTTGGACGATTTTTGCAATGTGCATAGCACTTCTTGTGGTTTTTACTATCTTTGCGATTGTTAAATCAGAATTTTCAACTGACGTTAAGAATGCTGCGAAACTTCCAATTATTCAACGTGCAGTTAAATCTATTGTAAATTTCATTCTTATTCCAGTTTTGTCAGTGGCAAGTTTATATGGCGCAAATATGCTTACAAAAGCAGTGTATTATACGTTCAATGGCGATAGCAATTATTGCATAACAAATGTAGTTTTTAATGCTGGAGCCACACAAGCCAACAGAGCTTCACTTGATAATGGTTTTGCAAATTATCTTTTGTCCTCAGATGCGGTTTATTTTGCAAATGAACGCATACTTCTCAATAGATCGAGTTTTACATCTGTTCTTAAAAAGTATTTTACATGTGATGATGCATATATCTCTGTGATGAAATATGAAAAAATTAAATATGGTTCTGCTTCTGAAGCAGTAGTGTACAAACAAGAGATAAAAAATCAAGATTCATGGGATATTTCTCAAGACTCACTACATCTGTACGACTATGCTCAGGACCCCTCCGAATATTATGTATCATGGGATGAGAATTACGCTGGACGTTTCCGGTTACAAAAACGGGACCAGCCAACTGAAATAGGGGCCACGTGGTATGAATGGACCATACAAGTCCCGGTGACCTTGACATTTATGGGTGAAGAATATGGTTATGCGCAAATGGCGAAGTCACTAGCAATTTGGACGAGGGGTGAAACCGTTTCGATGAGTTTGAGAACTCCATCATCTGATTGTGCACCATATACAGGATTTGATCGAAGGGCATTCGGTAAAGCATATCTTAAACAAATCTCAGTGGAGGATTTGGATTCATGGAAACAGGGAAGCTCCTCCACCGAGGTTCTTGCCCGATGTCAATATTTAGCAGATGATGAAAAAACAGAAATTGTAGAGGCTGTTAAAGCATATAATTTATTGGTAAATGGTGGAGATAGTGCTTCGTTATATAAAAACTATGCATGGTTGTGGAATGTCTTGAAAAAAGAATATGACACAGATGAAACAAAAATTTTTGGGCAAGACAAGCCGGTGTTTACAAGTACATCAATAGAAGAAATAACTGCTGATCAGCGAGAAAAATTGGTCGATTTTATAAATAGAATTTTTGTCGGGAATGGCGATGGCAAAGGCGCCTATTGTAAGTATGCTGTTTGGAAGTCAGGAGAGTCGGATTTCACCCTTAAAACAGAAGAGGAAATGAATGATATGGTTAAAAGCTCCAACCTTGGGAGCACTCTTACGACAATCGACCAGGTGGAAACTGATGAAAAGTATGTTTCTAAGTTCAAGACAACGGCAGGCATAGCTTATCTAAAAATTTCTTCCGAAAATTTGCATGTGACAAGCAAAACCACGGGGGAATGGCAAGATATGTATAAAAAGAAAGATAGTGATGATTGGTCAGATGGAGCTGAGTATACTCCTGACGTTCAGCAATGGTGGTGGAAACCAACCAATTTTTCTGGGCAGGCAATAATGGACATAGGACTTGTTGGATATTTCTACAAGTTCAACAACATGAATCTTGTTATGATGCTTTTTGGAATGGTGGCAATTGCATGGCAATATTTAAAACTAATTTTGGTGTTTGTAAAACGTGCACTTGAAATGGTTTTGTTGTTCCTTATGGCCCCAGTGGTAACGGCAATTGCTCCGCTTGACAAGGGCAGTGCAGAGGGCAGTTGGCGAAGCAATTGGATAAAACAACTCACAATGACTGCGGTTCCAGTTTTTGCAATAAACATATTCTTCACCATTGTGCCTCTTATTTCAACATTAAATTTCTTTGGTGATTCTTCAGTTGTTAATTTCGGCGGTATGGTGAACCCTCTTTATGCAACCTACAATGCTTTTGTGTCTATCATATTTATTTATGTTGGCGTGAGCATGATAAACAAAGCTTCAGCACTTTTGGCTGGGTTCCTTGGCACAGAAGATATGATTGCAACTGGCAAAGACCTAACCGGCAAAGCCTTAAGCACCATTGGCACAGCCAGCAAAGGTGCAGCAGTTGTGGGCGGAATGGCTCTTGCAGGGCCTGCAGCAGCGTTCAAAGGATTGTATAGTGGTTTGCAAGGGCACAAAGCAAAGAAGAAAAGTCTTCAAAAAAGCAAAGAAGCTGTCTTGGGTGATCTTGATGACCAAATTGCAGCAGCAAAAGAATCAGGAGATACCGCAAGAGTTGCTAGTTTACAGTATAAACGGGACCATTTTGATGAGATTTCGAAAGAGAATAGGTGGGCATTGAAGGGACATCTTGAGGCAGCTAATCATGATCTTGAGGCAGCTAATGTTGATAGAGAAAGTGCGCAAAAAAAAGTGGACGACACAAAGAATAGGATGCAAGGGAGAGATGCCTTTATCGCACAGCAACGAGAAAAGCTTGAAGAGCTCGAAAGAGAAAGAGAGGAAAAAGCAGCATTTTTTGAAAAGAGAGGCCTTTCTTGGAATAATTCTAAGGAAAAAAGAAAGCTCGATAAAAGACAAAGCGATATTGAGTCTGAAATTGCTCATGCGGAATTTGAAAAGAAAAGCTATGGTAAAATTCTTGAACGTCGAGAGAAAGATCTTGACAATGCTCAACGTAGAGCTGACAATGCTCAACGTAGAGTTGATAATGCACAGGGGGATGTAAGACTATATGATCAAGTTGTTAATGCCCCAGATGATGCTAAGCTTGCTGGCAAAGAAGCAAGACAAGAGGCTTGGAAGGCCGCAAATGATGGCGGTGCGGTGAAAGCTTTGGAGAGTGGACAAAAAGCATTAAATAAAACTAAGGGCGGCAAGGTAATTTCACACATTCCAGGTGTAAATTGGGCTGTTAACAAGGCGATGTTTGGGGCTTTGGGAATTCTTGCTCAGGTCGGAGATAGAAAATTCTTTTCTGATACGCCAAAAAATGGGTTAGACTTTATTAAAGGGGTTGATTCTTCGGCTGGTGCAATCTTGGAAAAATTTATGGATCCAGGCTCAGGAGGCAAGGTTATATCAACAGCAGATGAAAATAAGTTTAGAGATACGGTGAAAGAGGAAAAAGCTCGAAAGAAAGCTTGGGAACAACAACTGAAATATGAAGATGAAAAGATAGAAAATCAGAACAAGGCTCAAAAAGAAACGGAAACAAAGCGAATTCTTCAAGAGTATGAACGTTTCAAAATGGGGGCGTTTAATGTTAATGGTGGCAAAATGACAGTCAATGCAGATAGAGCCGAAACCATTGCGAAAAATTATGACGACATAATCAAAAAACGTGCCAATGAAGATTACAAAAACAAAGTTCATGAAAAAGATAAAGACTTTGAGAAATTTAAGAAAATGCTTAAAGATTTGGAGGCTGAGCAAAAGAAGGATCCACAAAAGGTTACGGTTGATTCTAGTGACAAAACTCTTAGCGAGCAAATTATGAAAGCAATGAAAGCAGTCAATTATCAGAGTAATAAAGAACTAAAAAATATCAATGCAGGTTTTGATGCAATGAGAAAAATTCTTAGTGATATTTTAAAGAAACTATAGTGAAAAAACGAAAGACAAAATGATAAAATTACACTAAAATTCTCCCTGCAAAAAGCGGGGAGAAACCTTAAGGGGTGAAATATGATAAGATACATTCCAAGAAAAACAAAAGTAAGAATGGAGTTTGCAAAGGGGATAACTTTGCCAGACATTATCATTGGAATTTTGGGGATTGTAGGGCTTTTGGTCCTAATTTTAGCCAACTTTCAATACAACCTATACATTGCATTTGCATGGGCATGTCTTGTTGTAATTTTGTTCTTAAAAATAAATGATGAGTTGCGAGTTTATTCAACAGTAGGCTTGCTTTTGCGTTTTGTTGCATTTAAAAAGAAATATAATAAAGCAGACGTTGATCCAAAAACCAAACAACCCAAAATTAAGAAAATTATTCCATTTGAAGGCATTGTAAAGGACAAATTTATTGACTTTAAAGAATATTATGGCATGGTCATTGAAATAAAGCCTATTGAGTTTGGTCTTTTGAATGAGCAAAAGCAAGAAATGGTTATCGCTTCATTCGCAAATGCACTCCGACGTGTAACTGGCGAGCAAAGTGGAAGTATTTTAAAATTGAGCAAAGCCCTTGTTTTTGATGATTATATCACTGGTGAAGACAAAAAATATGATGACCTTATGGAATTGCAATATGAAAACGAAATGACCGAAAAAGAAGTCCTTGCACGTGCTGACGTTTTTGAGAATAGGGTTTCTCAACTTGAAACAATGAATCGTGACGAAAAAGTTTATAAAGATTTCTTTTACTTTGTTCTTTACGACAAAGATAAGGATGCTCTTGAATCAACTATTGACGGCATTGTGAATACTCTTGGGAACTCTGTTGTTCCTCTTATTGCAAAAAAACTTAGAGATAAGGAACTTACAGTTTTCTTGAGGGCAAACTTTGGCAGATATTTTGATGAAAGAGATCTTGAAAGTACACCAAGAGATCAATTCCCAAATTGGGCAATGCCTGAAAATATTCAGTTTAAAATAGCGAAAACCATCATAAACAAACAACCTTATAGAACGTTTACAATAACTGACTATCCCCTTGAAGTTGGCAATGCTTGGGGCGCACCATTCTTCCTCTTAGACAGAACAAATGTGTGTGTTAATTTCCGTCTCGTGCCAAAAGAACAAGGTGAAAGACGAATTGACCGTTCTATTATTGAAATGGAAGGGAAAATGGAAAATGTTTACAAAAGCAGTAAGAGAATTGAGAACGAAATTCAACTTAAAACACTCACAGACCTTTTGCAAATGTTAAAAAAGAACAACGAACAACTTTTTGAAGTAACAACACACCTTTTTTGTGAGGACTCAGCAAAGAAGGAAGTTAGAGCAGTTTTAAGACAAAATGGTTTTAAATATACCGATATGTTTGGCAGGCAAGTTGACTCATTCATCAGCCGAAATCCTTCAGCTCTTGACACCGTAACTCAACACAAACGTGAAATTCCAACCACAACCTTTGCTGCAATTTTTCCATTTATTTCGGGAGCTTTGCTTGATGAAAAAGGTTTTTATATTGGTTATAATGAATATCCTGTTTTTGTCGACTTTTTTAAACGTGATAGAGAAAGAGCAAATAGCAATGTCATGATTATTGGAAAATCTGGTGGCGGAAAATCTTATGCGACAAAGACTCTTCTTACAAATCTAGCCTGCGACAACACAAAAGTTTTTGTTTTGGACCCAGAGGACGAATACACACCACTTTGTCACAATATGTGTGGGAAATTTCTTGATGTTGGTTCATCAAAAAGCGGGAGATTTAATCCATTTCATATTATGACAACTCTTGATGCGGATGAAGGCGGATCAGATGACTCTTATTCCACACACTTGCAGTTTTTGGAAGAATTTTTTACAATTATTTTGCCTGGCATGCCATCAGAAGCATTTGAGGTATTGAATGCCCTTATTATTGAAAGCTATAGACGCAAGGGAATAAACGCTCAAACCCCACTTACAAAGCTTAAACCAGAAGATTTTCCAATCTTTGATGATTTATATAAAATTACACTAGAAAGATTAAAAACAGAAACCGATGAATATCAAAAGAAAAATTTGCAAACCGTTGAAACTTACATTTCAAAATTTGCAACGGGGGGCAGAAATAGTAACCTCTGGAATGGCCCAACTTCCATTGCAACAAAAGAAAATTTTGTGACGTTTAACTTCCGGTCCCTTCTTGCAAACCGAAACCAAGTTATTGCAAATGCACAAATGCTTTTGGTGTTCAAATATTTGGATAACGAAATTATTAAAAATAAGGATTTTAACGACAAATATCATGCAAACAGGCATATTGTTGTTGCCGTTGACGAAGCTCACGTGTTCATAAACCCAAAGCACCCAATTGCTCTTGAATTTATGGCTCAAATGGCAAAGCGTATTCGTAAATATGCTGGGATGCAAATTGTTATTACGCAAAATATTAAAGACTTTGTCGGAAGCCCAGAAATTCAACGTCAATCAACCGCAATTATCAATGCAAGCCAATATTCTTTTATTTTTGGCCTTGCACCAAATGACGTAACTGACCTTATTGAGTTATATAGAAATGCTGGTGAAATTAATAAAGAGGAGCAAGATAATATCGTTACGGCAGGTGTCGGTCAAGCATTCCTTATTTCGGGGGCTCTTTCCAGAACTTCGGTAAAAATTGAAGCAAGTGAAACAGTTGTTAGGTTGTTTTCATAATTTTTGGCAGGAATTTCCTGCCTTTTTGCCATTTTTTAGTTTTTTTTGGGCAATAAATACAAAAATAAATTTCCTATTGAAAGTGTTGGAAAAGTGTGCTATTATATGTATAACAAAATAAAGTGAGGGATAATTTATGGATTATGTTTATGATAGAAAGAGATTCGATGATGCACTCTATAATGTGTTTTCAAAATATGCAAAGTCAGTTTCAATTGATTTCTCAAACAATAAAGAATGGATTTCTGTAAGCGAACTAGAAAATGCAGGATTTTTGCCAAAGGAATTTTCAGATCAACAAAAAAGTGAAAGTACAAGAATTTTTAATGATTGTGCACAGGGGAAACAATCTTTTGAAGAATTTGTTAAGTACATGGAGTTTTCGTGCAAAGGCATCAAAACAAAAAATTTTGATTCTTTTACAAAAATTTTGTCAGAGGAAGTTTTGGGCAAGGCTGGAGAGTTTGAAGGGGACCCTTCTTTTGAAGACATCTGCTCATTCTTTGAAGATGGAAGTATAAGCCCATACAAGTCACTTCTTGGGAAAATTAACAAACAAGCAAAACTTGCTGGGAAAGGGAAACTTGATGAAAAAGAAATTATTAATCCAACGGCATTTTTAAGATTGGTATCTTCTGCATGCAATGTTAACAATGCATTTCAAAAAACAGAAGCTGGTGATCGTCTTTTCCAAAAACAACAAGCAAATGGAGTGTTTAACTTCAGTGATGTTAGGGAAAGTTATATTGATGAAAATGTGGCAGTAAACCTTACAAACAAAGGGTATACGGAGGAAGACTTTGTCAAAATCGACAATGATATTTACAAATGTGCCGAAAAGCATGGCATGGAATTGGGCAGACATAAGAAAGGCAATAGACCTTCACTTCGCGAAAGATTTACAACATATGTGAGCAAAAAAGATTTTAAAGATAATTTTATCCCAAGCAATGCTGTTGCATATGATGAACTTACAAAGGTTTTTGTAAGTGACCTCTTGGCTCCATATGCATTGAAAGAAATTTCTTCAAATTTGCACGAAAGTATTGAAGAGGACGCACCAATTTTCTCGCAAGATTCAGCATTGGATGTTGAATTGTCGGGGCAAACAAAAAATAATATTGCAAAAGCAAGAGAGTATGGGGAAATTATTGCCGATGCGGCCTATAGTTTTTCAAAAATTGATGGAATTCTTGTGGACGACATTGGCCTCGCAAAAGCAATTTCTGATGAATTTGCAAGTCGTGGTGGATATGTTATGGATAAAGTGGAAGGACTTTCAACTCTTGCTGAAGTTGCGATGAGTGATGAAATTATAAAAAAATTCCCTTATTCAGAAAAAATTACTCTTGCTTATTCACCAAACACTGATAAAGACATGATGTTAATGCAAGTGTACGAACGAGATTTCAACTCGCCAGAGTCTGAAAGACGCTATGTTGGTTCTGGATTTGTTAAAAATAACGGAATTTTAATCCCAGTTGACAATTTGCCTGTTTCCAGAAAACAAAATGTAGTTCACGGGGATAAGGTTCAATATGAACTCAATATCAAAGACGATCTTGAAAAATTAAAAGAAGATTGGGAAAAGAAATTCAAAATTAGTTTTGAACAAGTGGAAGAAAAGGATATCTATTTTGGAAAGAATGCTCTTGCAATAGATTTTGTTGACCGTGCGGCTGCAGAATATATCAAGGAAAATACCCCAAAATCTGAAAATCCTAACGAAGCTAATCAGTCATTTGAAAATCAAGGTCTAATAGATGGGAAACTTGATAGTAGCGATCAACAACTCAATAAGAGTGTTATCCCAGTGAAACAAGAACGTTATCTTAGCAAGAAAGTATATGGTTGCGGAGATGCAATGTCTATGCAACAAGCATATGCAATTTTAGCAGGAGTGCTTGTGCAAACCCTTGGGCAATTTAAGGCAGAAAATGTTTCTAAAAACCCATCTAAAAACCCAATTGTTGATTCATTTGCACGTCAAGTAAGAAGGAATCGTACCCAATTATTACTACCTAAGATCGAAAAGACAGAGGTGGTTGAAGAAAAATCTATTGCGGATGGGAAACCAACTGACGAAAAGACAACAGAAGAAGAAAAAGTTGTGGACGAACAAAAAACTGAAGGCGGGAAATCAATTGAGCCTGCTATAAAAGATTCAAGCAAAAAAGAAGATTCAAGCAAAAAAATAGACAAAAAACTAGAAGTAGGACCAAAACCTGACAACGTTTTAGGGAAAAACCAAGTAAAAAAAGATCAAGAAATAGCTAAGATTGTCAATGGAGCTGCAAAAAATGCGGCTGAAAAGACTGAAAGTTCAAAATTCAAAATTGTTGCTGATACTACAGGAAATGGTGGGCTTGTTTCACAAGAGATAAAAGAATCTAAAATCGAAGAACCAAAATATAGAATGGTTCTTGACTTAGAAAAAGGCTTGCTTGTTCCACAAGAGATAAAGGAAAATGAAAAGAAAGAAACTATTATTGATGTAGCAGATGAAAAAACAACGGAAGATGTTGTAAAAGACATAACGGCAAAAACTGCAGAAGAAATTGAGAAAATAGCCGAAAATGGAGAAAACAAATCAACCTCAACTTCAACTGAAACACCAAGTAAAACAAAAGCAGAAAGTAAAGAACAACAAATCGTTGGTGAAAATGCAACCGCTGAAGACAAGAAAAATGCGGAGACAAAAACCCCAGTTCCAACCGGAAAGCCAAATGCTGAAGGCAAGGGTAACACAGGTAGCCGTAGGAAATCAGGAGAAGCGAAGAATCCTGACAAAAAAGGAAAAGATAAACCAGGCACAACTTCAAATGCTGATGAGAAGAAAAATGCAAGTAGAAAGAAAAATGCTAACAAAAATGGGGAAAATCCTATAAATGGAATTAGTCTGTCCAGCGATAATGTTAAGGAAATTGTCAAACTTTTGAGTGGAAGTAATGAGAATCTTGTGAGTGGAGATGAAAAGGTTCTTGTAATTAAAATATTCCTACAAAACAAGGAAGCAAGGGAAGAAGAGCAACAAAGGAATCAGAGGAAAAAGACTGTTAGAAAAGACAAAAAAGAAGATTCTAAAAAATTGAACAATGCCGAGAAATCTGATGTGAAAGAACTTGAAGTCGATGCAGAAGCAGTCCAAATTCCAGAAGTTGTAAATGAAGTCCCTGAAGTGTCAGAAGAACAAGTCAAAGAGGCATTAGAACAAAGAGAAAATCCTGTTGGTACCCCAGAATATACAAACAGAATAGCAAGTTGTGATTATTCGCAAGGTGAAGATGCAACCGCTGAAGGCAAGAAAAATGCTGAGACAGCAACCCAAACTTCAACTGGAAATCCAAATGCTACAGAAACGGAGAAAACGGGTGAATGTAGAAATGCTAACAAAAAAGAAAAAGATAAATCAGACACAACTTCAAATGCTAAAGGAAATGGGAAATCAGAAGAAGCAGAAAACACTGATAAAAAAGGGGAAAATAAAACCCCAACTTCAACCGGAAATCTAAACAAGACGAAAGTAGGAAATGAAGAGAAAAAACAAGATGAAGCTCAATCAGAAGGCAGACGCGGGTCAAGGAATAAGAGCAAAGAAATCAAAAAAAGACTCGAAGAGGCTGGCGAAGAACGGATTAAGAAGCAACTCGATGCCATCAAAAGACAATCTTCAAAAAAGAAACAAGAAGTTGATGAAGACGAAACTGTGGTAGTAGAAAAACCAACATATGTGGGTTCAGTTAATATTAAAGATAAAGATGGTAACGATAGGTGGTATCGTCTTGATGATAAGAATATTCCTAATGAAGTGGAAGTTGATGTTGATGTTAGCGATGACGATGAGGAAGCTTCAACGGATGAAACTTCATCGAATAATGATGAAGGATTGTCACAGGGTAAATAAAATCTATAATTAAAAAATAGGAGAAAAAGATTATGGCAAAGGAAATTGATTACAGCTTTAAAATTTTGGAGGAAATTTTGACCCTTAAAAAATATTCCTCAAGAGAAGAGGTGATGACTGCAGGGCAAGTTATGGTTGACATTGCTGACAAACACGAAAATTGCTCCGATAAATTGAAAGAAGCTTATCACGAAGCTTACAAAAAATTGGATACACTTTCTTTTGAAGAAATGAACGAAATTATAGACATTTTGTCATCATATGATGATGAAGATTAATTGAATGTGTTTTTTTACAAAAAGTGTGGGGGAACCCGCATTTTTTGTTGTAAGGATATTTGACGGGACAGACAGATTTTGGTAAAATATTTATATGGAAAGAAAATATAAACGATGTCCAAGATGTGATAGGAAATTGCTTTCAGTTGACACAAAATGTGATATGTGTGGACTAATTTTTGAACGTTTAACTCGTGCCACAAACAGAGCAGGGAAGGTTGCCCTTAAAAACCACGAAGAAAACAAAGTGGTTTACACAACAAAATGTTCCGATGTGAACAAGTGGAAACTTCTTTTGTGCGCAATTTTTGGTGGGTGGTTTGGTTTGCAATATCACAAAGTTGGTCGGAATAAAATGTTTATGTTTATGTTGGCTTCGTTTTTTATGCTCGTTGTTTTCACTGCAATAAGCCTAACTCCCACATTTGCCGATGTTGTTTTTGCAAATAGATATTTAGGACTTTTGGTCGGAGCATTTGTATTTCCAGGTTCAATCGGCTTTATTATGTGGGTTGTATCTGTTTTTCAAATCCTGTTCAACACATTCAAAATGCCTGTTTCTATTGATGAAGAATATGTCGTTCAAGATGAAAAAGTGGCCGAAGAATTGATTAAACAAGCGAAATCAGATAGAAAAATGAAAAAATTACACAAAAAACAGTAAATTAAAAAAATTCTATTTAGAAATGTTTTTTTGCAACAAAAATAAATTATTTTTATAAAAAATTGTGGTTATACAACTTTAGATACAAAATATTGTTTAAGTTGCTAAAAATTAATTTTTGAGGGGAATTGAGCAAACAAAATTGGAGAAAAAATGGAAGAAAAAACAACAGTTGTTGTTGGAATGAGTGGAGGCGTTGACAGTGCCGTTTCTGCCTTGCTTCTGAAACAACAAGGATACAATGTTATTGGACTTTTTATGGATAATTGGGAGGAAAAAGACGATTCTGGCGTTTGCACCGCAACTGAAGATTATGAAGACGTCAGGCGAGTTTGCGAAACAATAGGAATTCCATATTATTCAGTGAATTTTTCAAAAGAATATTGGGATAGAGTTTTTGTACATTTTCTTAGTGAATATGAAAAAGGCAGAACTCCAAATCCAGACGTTCTCTGCAACAGGGAAATTAAATTTGGACCATTTCTGGAATATGCCAAAATGCTTGGAGCAGATAAAATTGCAACGGGACATTATTGCAAAGTGGAAAAAGTTGGCAATTATTATCAACTAAAGAAGGCTTTTGACAAATCAAAAGACCAGAGTTATTTTCTTAACCAACTTTCTCAAGCCCAACTTTCTCAAGTCATTTTCCCTTTGGCTGACATTCCAAAAACAAAAGTGAGAGAACTTGCTGAGAAATTTAAACTTGTAAATGCGAAGAAAAAAGACAGCACAGGGGTTTGTTTTATAGGTGAAAGAAATTTCAAAAACTTTTTGAAACATTACATTCCTGCAACTTCGGGTGACATTGTGGACACAAACGGCAACATAGTTGGTCATCATGATGGGGTGCTTTACTACACATTGGGACAGCGAAAAGGTCTTAATATCGGCGGAAAGTCAGGCGGGAATGGTGAAAGGTGGTTCGTTTTGGACAAAGACGTAAAAAACAATCGCCTAATTGTTCATCAAGGGGAAGATGATAAATTGTTCAGTAACTACCTTTTGGCAAAAGAATTTAATTGGATTCCATGTGTTCCAGAAAAACGAAACTTTCATTGTTTCGCGAAATTCCGCTATAGGCAACCTGACCAAGAAGTAGATGTTTATGTTGGTGATGACATTGTTAAAATTGTTTTTAAAGAGCCTCAACGAGCGGTGACTCCAGGACAGTATGTCGTACTTTATGATGAGCAGGAGAATTGTCTTGGTGGCGGTGTGATTGACCAAGTTTTTAAGTAAAAGATATATGCAACAAATTCGCAGAATTTTACAACTCTACAAATTGTAGAATTTATGTGAAAACAAGTTGCATATTTTCTTTTAATATATTAAAATGAATGTATGGAAGAAAGTATTACTCAAAATCAAGCTTATGAAAATGACGAAATTAGAACCTTAATCGCCAAAAACCTTGTTTATTTTAGAAAGGCAAGCAAACTTACGCAACTTGAACTCGCGGAGAAACTTTTATATTCTGACAAAAATATTTCCAAGTGGGAACGAGGTGAGGCTATACCAGATATAATTGTTTTAAGTCAAATTGCAAATCTTTATGGTGTGACAGTCAATGATTTTTTATGCCCCCATTCTGAAGGGGATATTCCTGCAGTTAAGGATGAAAAACGCAAGTCAAAACTTTTTTCAACCAAACAGCTGATGATAACATTGCTTTCCACTGGACTGGTGTGGCTTGTCGCTGTTGGATTCTTTTGCATTTGTTTCAATTTTATTCCAGGGATAAAAGATGAATGTTGGAAAATTTATATCGTAGCGATTCCAATTTCATTTGTCATTTGTTTAGTTTTTTCAAGCATTTGGTGCACAAATATGCTAAATTGTATTTTTGTTTCACTTCTCACATGGTCAACAGCATTGGCCTTTTACATTTGCGTGCCAATTGAATTTGGTTGGTTGGCTTTTATTCTTGCAATTCCTGTTCAAATTTTGGCCCTTTTGTGGTTTGTTTTTAGGAAAATTCGTGATAAGCAAAAAATTAAAGAGGTTTCAAAATGAACACAATTTTAGGCCAAAGACAAGGGAAGTATGTTGAGGAGAGGTCTAAGTTTTTGTCATATAGTTTTTTTGCTCAATCAAAAGAAGAAGTGTTGAACATTTTAAAAAAAATAAAAAGTGAACATCCTTCAAGCCGACACATTTGTTACGCATATAGAATATTTGACAATGAACTTATAGAGCGATCGTGCGAGGATGGAGAACCCGGAGGGACTGCAGGTTCACAAATCTTACAATTACTTAAGGAGAACGAAGTTATAAATGTATTATGTGTTGTTGTGAGGTATTTTGGCGGAATTAAACTTGGCACTGCAAACCTTGGCAGAGCGTATAAGGAATCAGCTCGTCAAACGTTGATAGAAAATTTGACTCAGGTGGAACTCAAATCTCTTTGTCTTGGTGCTTGTGATTATCAACTTTTTGCTAAGATAAAGTCAGAATGTGACAAACGCAAAATTACATTTGGAAATATAATTTATAATAATAAAGTGAAATTTGAGGTGTTCCTTTCAACTCCAGATTACATTTGGTTGAAAGAATTAATCCCGCTGGAGATAACTGACAAAGTTCAGTATTCATGCTAGATATGGCAAATATAATTTATTAAAAATTGGAAAGAAACAATTCATATTATTTTCGAGGTGAAGATTGCAAATAACAAAAATTGAAGTGCAAAAACGCAATAAAAATCGGGTAAATTTATATATTGACGATGAGTTTTTTTGTGGGTTGTCTCTAGAAACAGTAATGAAAAATCATTTAAAAGAGGGACAACAAACATCTGAGCAACAACTTAAATATCTAAGGTTTGAAACTGAGAAACAGGTTGCCTTGGGAAAGGCTACAGGATATATTGCCAAGTGTCAAAAGACAAAAAAACAAATAAATGACTATTTACTAAAGAAAGGATTTGAAGCGGAAACCATAGATTACGTTTTAGAAAAACTAGAAGAGTATCATTTTGTAGATGATGAATTGTTTGCAAAAAACTATGTAAAAGCGAAAGGAAAAAATTGTGGGCAAAAAAAACTTGAATATGAATTAAAACACAAGGGTATTGAAGAACAAATTATAGATAATAGTATTGAAAACTTTTGTGAAGATGAAAAAACAGTGGGGGGTGTGCTTGAAAAATATTTGAGAAATAAAACCCTAGATTTGAAAACAAAACAGAAAGCATTTAGGTTTCTTATGTCGCACGGATATTCGCCAGAGATTGTTTCTAATGCGATAAGTAGAAAATATAATTTTCAAGATGTTGATGAAGAAGACGAATGATTTTTTTTAAAGGGTGTGCGTAGCCGATATATATGATTGGAGGGAAAAAATGAAAAAATTAAAGAAACTGGAAGAAATTGAAGGCCCGATAGAACACGTAAAAGACCATAGCAAAGTTAGGGTTGGGACTGATATTGAAATGGTTGTGAGGTTTAGAGGATTTAAGCACCCAGAGAAAATATATACCGAAAAGGAGCTTGCTTATTTTCAAAAATTCGCCGATAAGGCTGTGCATATGGCAGGCACTTTTTGTGCAAAAGAAGCGGTTGCAAAAGCGATTAAAACTGGCCTTGGAAAAGAGGTCTGTTTGCAAGATATTGAGATTTTGCATGATGAATACGGAGCTCCATATGTTAACGATATAAATGGAAAACTTGAACCAATTTTGGGAACAAACGACCTTGATATATCAATTGCTCATTCAGATGAAATTGCAGTTTCAACTTGTATTTTATATTAAGTAATTATTTTTACTATTATTTATAAATTGTCTTTTTAAGAACAATATTCGAAATTTTGTTTTTATTTTTTGGCATGCTAAATTTATTCATATCATTATGCTCTAATCTTAACAACTCAACTTTATTCTTAAGTCCACCCCGATACCCAGTAAGGTTCCCATTTGCCCCCACAACTCTATGGCAGGGAACAATAATACATATAGGATTCCACCCCACAGCATTCCCAACTGCTTGAGGGGACATTTTTTTTATTCCAAGTTGTTTTGCTATTTTAAGCGCGATGTCATTATACGAAATAGTTTTTCCATATGGAATTTTTTCTATAATTTTTATAACTAGCTCTCTAAATGGAGTCATATTTAAAATTTTATATTTGGGAATAAAATTTGGATTCGTTCCACCAAAGTATATGTCAAGCCACTTAACTGTTTTTTTAAAAATTAATAGTTCCTTTTCTTCTCCTAGATTGAGTTTAGCACTATCAACACCATTTTCAAACCACAAGCCTATTAATACCTCACCATCACTTTGCATTACAATTATTCCAAGCGGTGAGTTATATTTATGATAAAACATATTTTTCTCCTACTCTTTAAACCCATTGTACCACAAATTGTAAGAACGACAAATAAAATGAGTTAAGAACCTTCGTTTTAGGATAATAATTCATACATTTCGCAAACTATATTCGAAATGTTGTTTTAAATTCGCAAAAAAGGGGAATTATTTGATGAAGGATAACACGTCTTTTGTTGTTAACAATTATTGCATTTGCACTCATACAATTTATGTGAGGGAAAGTCTTGATAAGTATTATTGGTGCAAAAAAGCGGTGAATTTTGAAGGAAGAATTATTGAGGAAAAGTTTGTGTTTGATTATCAAAAATTTATACGGGGTTTTGTATGATTGTTAAAAGAGGGGAACTTTATTATGCCGATTTAAGTCCAGTTGTCGGAAGTGAGCAGGGAGGATTGCGGCCAGTGCTTGTCGTTCAAAATGACATTGGGAACAAATACAGCCCAACAGTTATAGCAGCAGCAATTACGAGTAGACTTAACAAATCTCGAATTCCCACGCACATAGAACTATCATCAAAGGAGTATGGACTTGAAAAGGATTCAGTGGTTTTACTTGAGCAAATTAGAACGATAGATAAATCGCGATTGCGTGGGAAAATAGGGGAACTTAGCGAATATAAAATGAACGAAATTAACAGGGCAATGATGATAAGTTTGGGGGTTATTTGACAATCTTAATTAACATATTTGCAAAAATTGTCGTTATGTGTTAATATGTTCATATGAACAAAATTAAAATTGAAAGTTTGAATATAAATGGAGAGGGACAATGTTTTGTTGATGGCAAAAAAATGTGTGTCAATGGAGTTCTCCCAGACGAAATTGTTGAAGTAGAAATTTTACAAGAAAAAAATAATTTTATGCAAGGCTTATCGAAAAACATTTGCACACCTTCACACTTACGCATATGTCCAGAATGCCCATATGTTGGGAATTGCGGTGGGTGTGACTTTATGTTTGTAAATTCTCAAAGAGGGCTTGAAATAAAGAAAAATATAATAAAAGAGTATTTTAAAGGTTTATTCTTTGGAGAGATTGTAGCAAATGCAAGTCCAAAAAGTTTTGAATTCCGAAATAAGGTTGCTTTTGCTGTTCTTGAAGATAAAATTGGGCTAAGAAAATCAAATTCACATGAAATTTGTGAAATCTCAAATTGCATTGTTGCAAACAAAAATATAAATATTGTATTAAATATTGCAAAAAAGTGGCTAAAAAATGCAAAAAATTGTCAAATTTGCCATATTGTGGTGCGAAATATAGGTGAACATGTGAGCATATGTGTTGTAGCAAGACGAGAATTTGATTATAAAATTTTAACGGATTTTATTGATACTCTCAAAGGCTCATTTGGTGATAAATTTGGCTTATTTGTAAGTATAAATCCGTCAAAGAACAAAATTTTGGGGAAAGAATGTAAACATTTTTATGGTGAGGAAAAAATCCCGCTTGAGAGATTTGGAATAAAATCTTTTGTAAGACCATTATCTTTTTTCCAAATAAATGATGAAGTCGCTTTAAAAATGTATTCCAAAGTTTTGGAAGAAATTTCGGACAATGTTGTAATTGAAGGGTATAGTGGGGTAGGGCTTTTAAGTTGTATAATGGCAAAGCGTGCAAAAGAAGTTTTTTCCATTGAAATTGAAAAAGATGCAACAAAAGATGCAAATGATGCCAAAAAACTTAATAATTTGAATAATTTACACAATATAAATGGCGATTGTGATGTTGAAATGGAAAAATTGCTTTTGCGAAATAAAGACGCAACAGTTGTGCTTGACCCCCCAAGAATGGGAGTTGGAAAGCATACTCTTGATATAATTTTGCGAACGCTTCCACAAAAAATTGTTATGATTTCATGCAATCCTTACACTTTGAAACAAAATATTGTTTTTTTAAGTAAAAATTATGAGATTAAATCGTTTGAAATCTTCGATATGTTTCCACAAACCTTCCATATTGAAAGTCTTGTAGTTTTAAAAAGGAAATAAAATTTGTTTTTTGGACAAAAAAAGATTTCCTTTTTGTGCAATTATAGGATATAATAGATACTATGAGAGAAATGTTGCTTAATGGTCAAACCTATAATTTGTTTGGACTTCAAATTCCATGGTATGGAACAATGATCGCTTTTGGAATGGTCGCAGGTATTTTGTGTGCCTATTATATATGTAGGAAAAAGTCAATTGACACAAATATGCCCATAAACCTTGCATTGTATGCATTGCCTTGTGCCATTGTTGGAGCAAGGATTTATTATTGTGCTTTAAATGGGGTCTCAACTTTTTGGCAAATATTTGAAGTTTGGAATGGTGGGCTTGCCATATATGGTGGGGTAATTGGCGGTTTTCTTGGAGTTTTGCTCTGTTGCAAAATTCATAAATATAATTTGCTTCAAGCTTGCGACCTCTGCGCACCTTGTCTTTTTTTGGGACAGGCTATCGGTAGAATCGGTTGTTATTTTGCAGGTTGTTGTTATGGAATAGAGCCAACTGTTGAATATCTAAAAGTTTTTCCGGTAAGCGTTCAAATTGGTGGAGTATGGCACTTGGCAACATTTTTTTATGAAAGCATATTAGATTTGCTTGGGGTTTTGATGCTTTTGCTTTTGACAGAAAAAGTAAAAAATGCAGGCGTTGTTACAAGTGGATATTTCATTTTTTATGGCACAATAAGAGCTATTTTGGAACAGTATAGGGATCCGAGTGAGTGCTTAATGTTGGGTACATTTAGAGCTTCACAACTTTTAAGCGTGTTGCTTGTAATAACTGGGTGTATTATGCTTGTTTTGGTTTTGACAAAATCACACAAAAAGGAGGCTATAAATGGCTAATTTTAAGATAATTAAGAAAGGGTATAGCCAACTTGAGGTGGATAGCTATATTGAACGATTGGTTTATGATTATGAATCGCGACTGGCGGAACAAAAGGATAGAATTTTTTATCTCAAGGACCAACTTGAAAAAATTACATCTAATAGTGATAATGAACTTATGACTTCGTTGGTGTCTGCCGTGGAAAGAGCAAGACTTATTGAAAATAGTTCAAAAAACATTTACGAACTAGAAACAAAAAAATTAAATTTGCTTTACACAAAAATGGAAAATCTTTTGAAAGATGAAAATATTTATAATGAAAGAAGTGTAAAAAAAGAGTTGCTTGCATTGATTCAAGATTGCAGAAGTTCACTGGAAAACAATGTGCAAAAACAAAAACAAAATCTTATGGAAAGTTCCTCCGGAGACCCAGTTAAAAGGCTTTTGACAAAGATGATTGGGCTTAATAAGATTCCAAGTGAGCAACATGAAGCATTCGCTCCAACAAAAAATGAGGCAAAGGAAAGTGTAAAAAAGGCAGATCCGAAACATGTGGAAAAGTTAGATAGTATTTTTGAACTTAACAAACTTGTTGAAGAACAGCCAAAAAAATATCCTCTAAAGGTTCAAGAGGTGGAGGAAGATAGCGGATTTGACCTGAAAGAAGCATTGAATCCAAAAGAAGATTTGGAGGAAATTATGAAAGCATTTGATTTCTACAATGATGCAAAAAGAGAAAGCAAAAATAGTTAAAAATCAAGCAAATTTCATTTAAATTTATTGTAAAAAAACATTTTTATATCCCACAAAAATGGCACTTGTAGAAATGCTTTTTTCACAATCTTTTACAATGCTGTGCATAATTTTTTCAAGATTTTTCCTTGTTTTTTCATCTTTTACTAACTTTATTTCATTGTTAAAAATCGTTTTTGAATCGTTTATTTCATCAATGTAATTTTGTGAAAGTTCACCTTTTTCTTTGATGAGAAGTGTGTTTAGGCAAATCAAAATAAGTCGGCATAAGAAATCTGTTTCTCCATCAATGCTGGATAATTCGTTCATTGCTTTTGCATAGCACTTTGTGGTTTCAAATTTAAGTTTGCTGATAGACAATTGCTCTTCAGAAAAGTTTTTTAAAAGCATTTCACCAAAATTTTGATAAAAACAAATTCTAACATAAGCACTTTTGCCAAAAAATTCTGGCACAATTTCTTTTTTTACAAAGTTGGATAATTGCAATTTTAAATCACTTTCAATAGGCGTTGTTTGAATTTTTTGTTCTATTTCTTGATGGAAAACTTTGGGTAGTTCTGTGTGTTTTATTTCGTTTGATGCAAGTTCAAGATAAAACTTAAAAAATTCTTCTCCAACCAGGGTTTTTAAAGTAGATAGATATTTTGCTTGATAATCCTTATTTTCAAAAAGAGCAAGCGTTGGCTGGCATGTAAAAAGTTTGTCCAATGCAACTTTTAAAAACTCCACATCTTTTTTGAAATAATATTTTTGCCCAAAATCACGATTTGTGAAAAAATCTTGGTTATCTAGTTTTATAAGTTTTGTTATGCCAAAATTGTCAATTCTTGCAATCCCCACTGGGCGAGAAAAACCATTGTTTTTCTTTTCGCAAATGGGGAACATTAACTGAAAAAACAGTGGATAACGTTTAAAAATGGGTGGCAAAACAATTATTTCGAACAAAAATTCGTGTGAAAATTTGCTTTTTATTTGCTCTAGCATAGATTTTTTAAAATATTTCTGTTTCATATCTCAATTATACATTTTTTGTCGTAACTTGTCTAGTCCCATTTTTTTTCTTTACTATTTTAAGATATTGTAGTAAAATTTAAATATGTTTAAAGAAATATTAGAAGTTTTATTAGATGCACTTATAGACTCGGCAAAACTTTTGCCGATAATTTTTGTTTGCTACATGCTTATTGAGCTTTTGGAAGAAAAAATTTTGGTGAAATATCAATCATCAAATTTTCTAAAAAGCAAATTTGCTCCTATTGCGGGGGCGGGATTTGGGCTTATTCCTCAATGTGGTTTTTCTGTTGTCGCCACGGATTTGTTCAGCAAGAAGATAATAACGATGGGGTCTCTTATGGCAATTTTTATCGCGACTTCAGATGAAGCGGTGCCACTGCTTCTTACTCAACCTGAACAATATCCCAATTTGTTTTTAATTTTGGGGATAAAATTTGTGTATGCCGTTTTGGTTGGACTTGTGGTGGATATGATTGTTAGGTGTTTGAATAAAAATAATTCACAAAATTTTGCGACAGAAAATTTAGTCACAAACAAAAATCTTTCAGAATGTGATGAAAATGAGAAAAATTCGAATGAAAATGAGCATAATGAAGAACACTCCATGCATGAAATTCATGGTTGTTGCCATCATGAACTTGAAAAAAATCACAGCAAATGGAAAGAAATTCTTGTGCATCCACTTTTGCACTCGCTTAAGATTTTTGCGTTTGTTCTTGTGATGAATATAATAATAGGGCTTCTTGTTATGTTCGTTGGCGAAGATTCTATTCAAAACTTTATGACCTCAACTGGTGTTTTTCAACCAATTTTGGTAGCGCTTGTGGGAATGATTCCAAATTGTGCTTCATCAATTGCAATAACAGACTTGTTTATGAATGGAATAATCTCACTGGGCTCGTGCATTGCAGGCCTTTGCGTAAATTGTGGGATTGCAACTGTTGTGCTTTTCAAACTAAACAAAAATGTAAAACAAAACTTGCTCATTATTGGGTTGCTGTTTGTTCTTGGAAGTTTGCTTGGTTTTGTCATCAATTTGTTTTAAGGAGAAAATATGAAAAAACGAGAAGAAATAGATGTAAAATATAAATGGGATTTTAGAGATTATTTTGAAAATGATGAAAAGTGGAATGATGCATTTTTAGATATGCAAAAACAAATTCCGAAACTCAAATCGTTCGACAATAAGTTAACTGATGAAGGGAATATCCTAAAATTTCTCAAACTTTCGGAAAAATGCAACATTCAACTTCAAGCATTATATGTTTATTCTCATTGTAAAAGAGATGTTGATGTCGCCAACAATATTTCGCAAGCAAGACAAAATAAACTTGAGAATTTGTTCACAGAATATGGGGTCGCATTGTCTTTTTCTATGCCACAACTTTCAAAATTAGACGATAGTTTTTTAACTTCACTTCTAAACAACAAGAAATTCGCTAATTATTCGAAAATTTTAAAGGATATTCTCCGAGAAAAACCACATACACTTTCAGAACCTTGCGAAAAAATTTTGTCACTTGTGTCAAGTTTTACGGGTGATTTTTCACAAAATCACTCCAATTTTGATGATGGCGATTTGAAATTTAAAGATATAAAAGATGGCAAAGGGAAAACTCATCAAATGAGTCAAAGTCTTGCCAGCGAGTATTTAAGAAGCGGTGACCCGACTTTGAGGCAAAATGCATATAAAGAGCTTCAAGGTGCATATGGCAGATACAACAATTTTCTTACATCAAATTATCTCGGAAGCGTCAAAAAAGACATTTTTTATGCCAGAGCAAAAAATTTTGATAGCGCTTTAGATTGTGCATTGTTTTATGAAGATGTGTCAAGTGATGTGTATAAAAATTTATTGAAAAATGTTGAAAAATTTCTTCCCTTGGAGCATAAATATTTCGCAATAAAGAAAAAACTTTTGGGCTTAAAAACTTTCAGTTTGGCAGATGTATATTACAACCCTTCAAAACTTAAAGCAAAGTGGACATATGAGGAAGCGCTGGCTCTTGTGTGTAGGGGATTGGGACTTTTGGGAGAAGATTATGTTGAGCATATCAAATATATGGCTCAAAACCAAATGATTGATGTTTTCCCAAGTGAAAATAAAGTTGGCGGAGCTTATCAAACAATGGCCGCCCAAAAGACTCCTCGAGTGTTGACAAATTTTGTTGGAAGTTTTAATGATGTGTCCACTTTGGCTCATGAATTGGGACATGCAATGCATAGTGTGTATTCCGACTCTGCCCAAAGTGTTGCAAATGCAGACTATACTATATTTCTAGCTGAAATTGCCAGCACAGTAAATGAGACTTTGCTTAATGAATTTATGAGCGAGACGGCCCAAACGAACAAGGAAAAAATGTTTTATTTAAACGAATTTTTATCCAACTTTCATGCAACGGTTTTTAGACAAACAATGTTCGCGGATTTTGAAAGTCAAATTCACTCAAAAGTAGAAAATAACGAAGAAATTTCATCAAAAGTCTTAAATAAAACATATCTTGACCTTGTTAAAAAATTTTTTGGGAAAGGTGTCAAAATTTTGTCAGAAGTTCAATATGAATGGAGTCGCATCCCGCATTTTTTCAATGCTTTTTATGTATATAAGTATGCAACGGGTGAAATTTCTGCAATAAATATTGTGGAAAATTTAAAGTCGGGCAAAATAACTGTTGACGATTACAAAAAATTTTTAAGTTCAGGTTGCACCAACAGCCCAACAGAACTCCTCAAAATTGTAAAAGTAGATTTTTCCACATCAGAACCATTTGACGTCGCATTCGGTTACCTTAACGAAAAATTAAAACAATTTAGCAAATTGGCAAAATGAATTCGAGGGGAAGGGGTATCTTGTTTTAAGCGTAATCGCATAAAAATGAGATTTTGAGTCGTTTCTTACGTCAAAATGTTATAACATTTTTGTTGTAAAACTATAAAAATGAAAGAGAATTTTGTTTATTGGACTTTAAATATGAAAAAAGAGAATAAAAAATGACAATTTTTTTGAAAAACTTTGAAATATTTGTTGACAATTCAAAATGCTTTTGTTATTATATATGAGCATTGAGAAATTGTTTTCGCATTGCAAGAATATTCCTCGGTAGCTCAATGGTGGAGCACTCGGCTGTTAACCGATAGGTTGTCCGTTCGAGCCGGACCCGGGGAGCCAAAAAGGTCAGAGAAATCTCTGACCTTTTTTGATGATTAAATTTTATTTTGTTGACATTTCTTCATTTGGCAAATTTTGCGTTATCTCAAAGCGGATATCCCTTTCTTGGCTAAGATATTTGCCAACAAATTGTCCATATCCTTCTCGTTCTATGGCATATCCCATCTTTTCATAAAATGGTTTTGCAAATTTGTTGCTTGGGTAATATTTTCCTTCAACATTGCGATATCTTTTGGAGAGGGCTTCTTGTTCAAAAAATGCAAGCAGGGCAGTTGCGACCCCCCGGTGTTGAAAATTTTCATAAGTTTCAATTTTACAAAGCCAAGCAAGTCTTTCTTCTGGGATAAATTTGTATGTTATATATCCCATTTCTTCATTTTGCATAGACATAGCAGTCGCTTTGTAAAAAGAATCTTCATTATCATAATTAACATCCAAATATAAATTTGGGAATTGTTCGCATTGTGCAAAAAATTTTGTTTCCATACTTTTATTGTATCAAAAAAAAGAGATTTGTCAATCTCCTTTTTTTGCATATTCAAGTTTTATTCCGTAAGTTTTTTCATAAACAATTTTCCACATTTCATAATTTTGCATAGACAACTCTTGAGATTGTTCTTTTGCAGGTTTTGTCTTGTCAGGGAAAATTGCCGGTAATATGTGTAAGGTGTATCGTTGATACATTGAGCCGTCAGGAGATTCTTTGTCACTGTCAGTCATCGTGATAAAACATGGCAAAATTGGAGCCCCAGCGGATACGGCAATTTTAAAAGCTCCCGATTTAAGTGGCCTTGGTTTTTTATAGTTCCACCACATTGCTTGTTCTGGATATATCAAAATTTTCTCGCCACGATTTAAAAGGGTTTTGGTTGCATTCATAAACAATTTCATTGTTTCATAATTGCTACTTAAGGGAAGAGTGTTGCAATGCTTAAACATATATCCAAAAATCCCGGGGAAGTTGGTGAAATTTCCTTCACGAATAACCTTGTAAAGTCTCCTTTTCCCAAGTTTTTTTTGAAGGGCTTTGAATACAACATAATTGTCATAAACATTAAAGTGGTTGCAAGTTATTACAACACCCAAATCTGCAACTTTGTCATAGTTTTCCATACCAACAACTTTATCGATAATAAGTCGCCCTTGTTTAATTTCCTTGTCAAAATATTTAACTGCAACTTTGTTCGCAATCCATGTCCCAAATTTGCTAGAAAGTTTTTTGTTCAAATAGTCCACTTTGTTTGGTAAAAGTTGTGGGGCAGGAGGGTCATCCTCAACATCAACATCCCACTTTTCCTCTCGTTCATACTGTTCAATTTTTTCAACAATTTTTTTTCTATCTTCGTTAAGTCCCATAATCTTCACCTTTTATATATGTTTATTATATCTCTTTAAAAATATTTTGCAATTAAAATGGCACAAAAACAAATGCAACAAGGGATGACCTGTTGCATTTTGAAAATTAAATTGTTACTTTGGCGAATTCCATTTTGCAAAAGGGATTGAGTGAATTTGCTTGTTCAAAAGCGGTCTTTTTCAATCTTTCATAACCTTCAACGTCTTTTTGCTTATTTTTGTCGGAATATTTGCATTTCATTTCAAGAATTTTGTCAAAGAAACCCGCCTCTCGAGTGAGTGCCCAAAATTGTTTTTCGAAAGGAACATTGTCATAGTGCCATGGCTTGTAACTTAGGAAGAAGTGGACAATGCCATTGTCCTCGTCATCACTGCATTTGCCAAACGGCGTTCTATTCCAACGGAGAGGAAGATAGTGAACCTTATCTTTACAAATGACATTAAGATAATCTTGGTCTTGTGCCACAGTAAATTTAATTTTATTCAAAAGGTCAACAAATTTGTCCTCAAATCCGTCGTTTCTAAGTTCTTTAAGATTCATAATGAGAATGCCAGCATTAAAATACATTTTTTCACAAATCCCAAGATATTGGTTGGAATATTGCACAAATTCATACACATTTCCAACTGCTTGGTCTGACACCGCTCCCAAAAAATTGTTTTTGATGTCCACATTGTAAAGATTTGCAATGTCATCAAGAATAATGATGTCAGAATCAAGATACAAAACTTTTTCATATTGAGGAAACATACGTGGAATGAAAAGTCTATAGTAGGTGCTGACAGTGTAATAATCTCTCGTGTGAAGTTTTGACAAAACTGATTGCAAGTATTCTTCAACATTTATAAATTGTATGGAAACATTCTTGCATTCAAATTTTGAAATTGACTTAACGCTTTCTTCAGAAAGTCCCGTGTTCAACACATAAATATTGTATTGATTTTTTGGAGAAGAGTATTTTACAAGCGAATACACCGCCACAGCAAGCAGTGGGGCATAGTTGTCGTCAGTTGCAAAAAACACAGGAATTACATTCGTTTTTTCTAATATTTTAGATGATTTTTTTATCAAATTCATTTTAAAAATTTCCTTTTTATGTCAATAATATCTGTCAAAACTTGTGCTTGACGTTGCCATTATTACATAATTGTTTGCAAAGTCAAAGGGAAAATTTAGTTTTTTTGTCTATTGTTGTTTTTTGATTGTGTAGAGTTTATTTTTCGAAACTCTACAAATCGTAGAGTTGGCTTTTTTGCATATATTTTAATGGGGAAAGAAAATTGTTAACAATTGACTTGTGTGTTTTAAAACAATGTGCTAAAATATCATTGCAATTGAAAATTGTATCAAATTTGTAATACAAAAATTGTGCAAATTTATAGTAAAAATTGTGTAATTTCTAACAAATTTTGTGATAAAAATTGCAAAAAAACTAAAGAACGGAAGAAAATTTATGGTTTTGTATTTGAGTATTATTTTTGTGGCAATGACAATAATTGCCGTGTGCAATATCTTTTTTAATCCCATGGTTGCAAATATTTCCCCTCTTTGGACAATTTTGACAGTTGTCCTTGCAGTGATTGTGGAGGTGGTTATAAACCTTGCTGCAGAGGGGATTATTCACATTATGCCAAACAAATGGTTTGATGAAAACAGCCATTTCAAAACGAGTGATAAAGAACGAAAATTCTACGACAAAATTAAAATAAAAAAGTGGAAAGATAAAGTTTGGGAACTAGGTGCTGTGGGAGGATTTAGCAAGAAAAAAATGGTGGACCCAAATAGTTCTGAATATTTAAAGCGATTTGTTGTAGAGTGCAACAAGGGTTTTGTTGGACATGTAATAACTTTGCCTCTCAGTTTTTTGATTTTGCTTTTTCCACTGCCAAAATATTGGTTTTGCATTGGACTTCCAGTGGCTATTGTGAGTGTGTTTTTAAACACTCTTCCAGCAATGATTTTGCGTTACAATTTGCCAAAACTTCAAATTGCATACAAGCGTGCAATTTCAAAAGAAAAATCTCAAGAAAAGGAAATAAAAAATGAAAACAACATCGGTTAAGGGAACAAATGATTTTTTGCCACAAGATAGCAAATTGAGAGATTACCTTCAAGGGCAAATTTTATCGACATATATTTCGCAAGGCTTCGGAAGAATTTATACGCCTATTTTGGAGGATATTGAAAATCTTGAAAAAAGTGATGGCGGTGACAACGTTAGCTTGATTTTTAAAGTGTTAAAACGTGGAGAAAAATTGAATACAAGCCTTGAAAATAAGGATTATTCACACCTTGCGGACATTGGGTTGCGGTATGATTTAACACTTCCTTTGTGCAGATTTTATGCAGAACACAAAAACAATCTCCCAAATCCATTTAAGGTTATTCAAATGGGAAACGTTTACCGCGCGGAAAGGCCACAAAAGGGCAGAGATAGAGAATTTGTGCAATGTGATATCGACATTTTTGGTTCAAACAGCCCAAATTGTGAGGTGGAACTTATTGATACAACTGCGGAGGCGTTGCTTAAAATTGGTGTTGGTGAATTTTGCATAAGAATAAACGATAGACAATTATTAAGGCGAGTTCTTTTGAGTTGTAAGTTCGAAAAAGATGACCTTGATAGTGTGTGTGTGTCTTTTGATAAATTGGATAAAATTGGCTGTGATGGCGTGGTAAAAGAATTGGAAGAAAAAGGATTTGAAAAAGAAGCTATCAACAATTTTAAAAACATTGTGGAAAACTTGCCAAAAAGTGTTGCTGAACTTAAAAATATCTGTGAAAATTGGGAAGAAATTCAAAAGCTGGAGTATATAATAAATTCAGTGGAGAAATTGGCAAAAGGTAAGTATTCTATTAGGTTTGATTTGTCGCTTGTGCGTGGACAAGGGTATTATACGGGTGCTGTGTTTGAAATTGAAAGCAAGGACTTTTCTGGCTCTATTGGCGGAGGCGGAAGATATGATAATTTGGTGGGGAAATTTACTGGTGAAAATGTGCCAGCAGTGGGCTTTTCTATTGGGTTTGAACGAATCTTTGCCATTTTAAAGTCAACGGGGAAAGCGCTTGATTTTGAGAAAAATAAGGTGGCGATAATCTATGATAACGACAACTTTGTTCGTTGTATGGAATTCGCAAAAGGGCTTAAAAATCAATATGACATTTCTATGTTTGAGAGAGTGAAAAAGTTCGGCAAATTGCTTTCGAAATTGGAGGAAATGGACTTTGTTGGATATGTTGTCCCAAGTGAAAGTGAAGAAATTAGATTTCTTGGAGGAGAAAGATGATCATTTTGGGTGCTGACCATGGCGGATTTTTGCTTAAAGAAAAAATAAAAGAAAAACTTTGTGACAGGGGTTATTCTGTTGTTGATGTGGGGGCCTTTGAAGAAGATAGTGATGATGACTTTTCAAAATTTGTTAAGCTTATGTGCAAGGCTTTTGACAAGGCAACTGCTGAAAAAATAACTTCTCAAAATTCGCAGGTTATTGAGGAAAAATTGGGCAAAAATGAAAAGAAAATTGATGAATTTGAAGATGTGAAAATAATTGCTTTTTGTGGAAGTGGAGTTGGAGTGAGCATCGGGTTGAATAAGCATAAGAATATTTTTTGTGCGGTGGGACATAGCAAAGACGAGGTGGAAAAAGCATGTCTTCATAATGGAATAAATGCACTGGCTCTTGGAGGTAGAGTGACGTCTGTGGATGATGCGGAAAAAATGGTTGAAGTGTTTCTTTCCACAAAATCACTTGGTGGGAAATATGCAAGGCGTATGCAAGAGTTGTGTGAATAAAAGAAAAAAATTTTCATACATTTGAAGTATGAGAAAAAATATTTTTTTAAGAGGCGTAAAAGTTGTGATTGCTGTGGCTATCATGACTTTTTGCATTTTTTTTGCCAGTGGGTGCAAAAGCATTGAAGAAGAACTGTCAGTGAATGTTAGCGAATATGTGGATAATTTTTATATGGGAACGAATGAAAATTTTGAGGCGGATTTTTGCGATGGCAAAAGAGAGGACCCTTTTTGTATGGATGGGATTTCAAATTCGCTGGTAAATTATGGAGTTTTGACTGTAAAAACGAAGAAAAATTTGGGCGAAAATGCAAAGTTTGTCCTTAAAATTGGCGATGAAACTTATGCTGGAACTTTTGAAATAAGTCCTTTTGATGCTTCTTATGTGGCGGATATTGAGAAACTTTCAAATGGTTGTGATTTTATGGTGTTGACCATTGCGGGGGAGGAAATTAAATTGGAAAACCTTTCAAAAACTTTTGTTCTTACTTCATCAAAGGCACTCACAAAATTTGCGAAAGTGCAAAAAGATAATCTTCAAAAATATATGGGGAAGGAGTTTTCGGCAGAGATTTTTGTGAAAATTGTGTGTGATATGCAAAATAAAGATTCAATTTGTTTTTTTGTTGTGGCAAAAAGTCAAGATGGAGAAACACTTGGTGTATTATTTGATGTTAAAACAGGTGAAATTTATCAAAAATAAAAAAATTGAGAAGTCAAAAAAATTTAGTAAAAAAAATTGCAAAAAAGTGACACTAAAATTTGAATTGGGGAAAATTGTGTGTTAAAATGGGTTGAAGGTTGAAAAAAGTGGGGTTCAACCTTTTGCATTAATGGGGGAAATGTGGTATAATATATATTATGAAGATTCAAGAAACGAAAAAGAAAAGAGAAAAAGCAATTTTGGTGGCGGTTGCATGGAATGAAACAAGAGTGAATTTTGACAAGGATTTGGAGGAACTTGCCAGCCTTTGTCACACAGCAGGTCTTGAGGTGGTGGGGCAGATAGGACAAAATATAAAGGAAAAAAATCCATCAACTTTGTTGGGCAGTGGAAAGGTGGAAGAGATTGCTCGCATGGTTGATGAACTTTCTGCCGATGTTGTGGTGGTAGATACGGAACTTACCGGTTCGCAGGCAAACAATATTATGAGTGTGGTGAATGCAAAGGTTGTGGATAGGTCAATGCTTATTTTGGATATTTTTGCAGGAAGGGCCACAACAAATGAAGGAAGATTGCAAGTTAAACTTGCTCAATTGAAATATACCTTGCCAAGAATTGCAAGTGTGTCTGGCAGTGCTGGAAGATTTGGCAGTGCGGGTGTTGGCATGCGTGGGCCTGGGGAAACAAAGCTGGAAACGGACAAAAGAAAAATTAGAGATGACATTGTGAAACTTGAAAAAGAAATTTTGAAAATCAAGTCACAAAGGCTTATTCAAAAAAGCGAGAGAAGGAAAAACCAAATTAAGCAGGTTGCTATTGTGGGTTATACAAATGCGGGGAAGTCCACTCTTATGAATACCATTACAAAAGCGGGAATTTATGCAGATGACTTACTCTTTGCAACTCTTGACACCACAAGTAGAACTCTTTGGTTGGGAAACAATAGAAAGGTTGTTCTGGTTGATACTGTGGGGTTTATTGACAAACTTCCACATGCATTTATTCAAGCATTTAATGCCACACTTGAAGAAACGGCAGATGCGGACTTGCTTGTTCATGTGGTGGATATTTCTGACCCAGACTATAAGGATAAAATGGAAGTCGTTAATGATGTTTTGAAAGAGATTAAGGCTGACAAAATTCCACAAATTATTGTATATAACAAGGTGGATAAAATTTCAGGACCTTTTGAAGTTCCACGAGATGCGGTGTTGATTAGCGCAAAAAACAATACAGGCATTGAACAACTTAAGGAACTTATTACAAACAAACTTTTTGAAGCAGGGGAATAATCTCTTGCTTTATTTTCAAATTATTGTATAATACTTATATGGAATACTATTCAAATTTTAAGGATAAAAAGCCTTTGGCTGAAAGAATGAGGCCTGAAACTCTGGAAGAGTTTGTTGGACAAAAACATATTGTGGGCAAAGATATGCTTCTTGATAGAGCCATTAGAGCCGGAGTCTTGGGCAGTTGTATTTTTTTTGGCCCACCAGGAACGGGGAAAACTACGTTGGCTCATATCATTGCGTCTCAAAGCAAAGGAAAGATGGTGACACTTAATGCTGTTTCATCTGGGGTGACGGAAGCAAAGGCTTGTATTGATGAAGCAAAAAAAGATTTTGAATTGTTCGGGAAAAAGACTTATTTGTTCCTCGATGAATGCCATCGCTGGAGCAAGGCTCAAAGTGATTGCGTTTTGCAAGCCATTGAGGAGGGGCATATAATTTTTGTTGGCTCGACAACCGAAAATCCCTATACAAGTATGACAAGGGCCATTGTTTCAAGGTGTAGAGTTTTTGAGTTTAAACCTGTTGAACCAAACGAAGTTGTGGAGGTCTTGGAAAGGGCAATAAAGGATAAAGACCGAGGGTTGGGGAATCTTCCGATTGAATGTGATAAAGATGCTCTTGACTATTTTGCTTGGGCATGTGGAGGAGATGTTAGACAGGCTCTTAATGGGCTTGAACTTGCAGTTTCTACAACTAATATAAATAAGCAAAAGAAAATTGTTATTACAAAAGAGATTGCAACTCAAAGCATTGGCAAGATGGGTTTGAGTATGGATAGCGGATTGTATTATGATCTTTTGAGTGCTTTTTGTAAGAGTATTCGTGGAAGCGATAGCGATGCAGGGTTGTATTATTCACAGAGGCTTATTTCGGCAGGCATTGACCCAAAAATTATTGCTAGAAGGCTTATTGCTCATTGCAGTGAAGATATAGGTATGGCAGACTCTAATGCGTTGCTCTTGGCATGTTGTGCAATGTATTCATGCGAAAAATTGGGTGTTCCAGAATGTTTGTTGACACTTTCGCATGCAATAATTTATGCTTGCGAGGCCGAAAAGTCAAATTCTGTTTATCTTGCAATGGAGTCGGCTCGCAATGATGTGGAAAAAACAAAAGACGATGCCGTTCCAAACAATTTGAAGAATCACCCTAGCATAAATGATGACAAAACAGGTGGATATTTGTATCCACATGATTTTGGTGGATATGTGAAGCAACAATATCTTCCAAACAAACTTAAAAACAAAAGATATTATCTTCCAAAGGACAATGGAAGGGAAAAGGGGATTGTTAGAAAAAAAGATTTGTTAAAATGACGTGTTATCTTAACAAATGTTTTTTAATTTATAAAAGGTATTACTGATATGTAAAACATTATAATATAAGACATATACCTTCTGTGTAAAAGCAAAGGATATCTCTATATGATAGAAGTGAACAATATGCCTCATATAAAGAAATGATAAGTCGGGAAAATAGAAGTGGGGAAACTTTGCATACAAATATTTGGATATAAAAAACAGTGACTGTCGGTCACTGTTTTGTGTTAAATCCGAGGCAAGAAACCTTCAAAAATTATGTTGTCGCAATGTGGAGCAACTTTCATGTAACTTGTTTGATTTGGCACTGCCCACACAAGAAGAGGAAGTTGTTTAAAGCGTTTTATATATCTATTTGGCACTTCGTCCCACTTGTAACAAATGAAATGTGGTTGAGAGTGAGATTTGTTGAGGGCCATACTTCTTAAAACAAGTCGTCTTAAAAGGCTTATTTTTTCACCTTTAAACATGCTTGCAAGTTGTCCTCGCAAAACTTCTGGGGCATTTTGTCTGAACCATTTTAGAGTGTATGGGTTGAAACTCATAATCGCATAATCACCATTGTAGTTTTTAAGAATTTCATAAATTCTTTGCTCAAAACGATTGTTTGTATTGTAATCCTTAATTTCTATGAGAAGAGGTGCTTTGCCGTTTACAAATTGAAGAGTTTCTTCAAGGGTTGGGATTTTTTCGTCAGTGTTTGAAAGGTTGAGGGTTTTCAACTCCTCAACATTTTTAATTTTCTTTATATATCCGTCGTGCCCTGTAAGACGTTCCAACGTTTCATCATGAAAAACAACAGGCGTTCCATCTTCAATTGGGTGGACATCTAATTCTATTGCATAGTCATGCTCAATGGCATTTTGAAAGGCCGAAAGGCTGTTTTCGGGGTGGGTGCTATCGTGAAGCCCACGATGAGCAATATATTTATGAACAATCCAACTATTAAAAATCTCCATTTCTATCTCCCTATAAAACGGATAAACTATTTTTGATGGTACGATTATAACATTTTTTTTAAAGAAAACAAACTTTTTTTCGTGATTGGTATAAAAATAGTAAAAAAATATACCTTTTCGCTTATAAGTATAAATTTAAAAAGTGTTTCAAAAGGAATGGGCAAGAAATGACAAATTTTTGAAATTTGTAACCAAAAAAGGTTTTGTGTAATAATATGAAGTAGAAACTAAAGAAAAAAAATGGGAACACAAAAGATATTACATATTTTTCTCCTTGAGCCAAAGGGAAGATAAGGTGCAAAGAGGGAAATTTTACAAAATGAAAAAATAAAGGAGATACATATGAACTTTTTCGGAAACGGCTGTGGTTGCGGTGCATTTGGCGGGAATAATTGTTGCTGGATTTTCATCTTGTTACTTCTCTGTGGAAATTGCGGAAACGGGATGAACGGATGTATTGATGTTTGCACACTTATTCTTTTGATACTTTTGCTTAGCACGTGTAGCGGGAATTGTGGAAACTCAAACTGCTAATAGCCACACAAAAAGGCGGAGAACTTTAAATCTCCGCTTTTTCGTGCAAAAATTGAATTGTCGGCTTTGTAAGGATAAAAATAAAGTATTTTTAATTTTTCGAAAAACTGATTTGCAAAACTTGAAAAATTTTTGTGTGGAATTTACATATTTTGGAAATTTGTGCAAAAGATAGAAATGTTGACAAATAAAAAATTTTTTGCAAACAACTTATTAAATACGGTTGACATATCTTAAACTTTGTTATAAAATTAGCGTGCTTTAATCTTTTGGTTTGGTTGCAATACTACATTTTTTTGCAAAATTAACCAATTTTTTGGGCAAGTCAACAAATATTTTTACATTTTTTGTTTGACAAATATAATTTTAGGAGAGATTTTTATGAAGAGACTTAAAAAAATGTTCGTGGCTGGGCTTATGACTGTGGTTACAGGGTTTGCATGCGTTGGGAGTGCTGTGGCAAACTTTGCAAAAACTTTTTTCTCATTTGGGTCAGTTAATGCTGCTGTTGGGGAAAATACAAACACAAATAGTGGAAACGCAGTTGTTAAGGGAAAAATTATTACAGTTAGCAACTTTCCATTGACGGAAAATCTGGAAAGGGGACAAACTGTAGATTTGCCATATCTTGGAACAAATACAGAGGGTGGAATTTCGGATGTTGTGGTTGCTAAAGATTTGACTACAACAGGGTTTGAAACAGGGGACCAACTTTATGTTGAAATTACAAACCCATATGGCATAAAACTTACGGAATATGATGCCACTGTTTCAGCACAGGGGGACTATGGTAAAACTGCGGTTACGACTGATGGCGTGGGGCAAGTTTCCTACGATGATACATCAAAGAAACTTAAATTTACTCCATCAATCGCAGGAATATATGAAGTTCAATATTATATTAAAAACGCAGCTGGCACTTGGACAAGCTCGCCTGTCTATGAACTTTCTGTTCAAAAGACAACAAGTGAATTGAAAATGGTTGAAAATTCTGCAACTGTGATGCCATCAACCATTAAAGTTGAAAATGAGAGTACTGCAGTTACAGTTGGACTGCCACTTGTTTATGACAAAGAAGGCAACCTTGTGACTGACGACATCATTTTGGGAGATAAGTTCGTTGAAAATGGTGAAGACTATTATTATGTTGCAAAATATGAAAGTAGGGCAACAGCGGAAAATAAAGTTAAGCTTGGCGAAGTGACAAATGTAATCATTTCTGATGAAGTTCAAAATGATTATGCAGAATATAAGACCTACTATATTAGAAAAGTTAAAGTCTCTGATTACGATAATGCGACAAACTCTACAAAGGCACAGTATAGATTGTATGTTGAAGCAGGGAACCAAACAAACGCAACGGTTGCAGGCACAAAGACTGCTCTTAATCTTGTGAATTCCACAGCGATTACCGAACAGGGCGTTGTTTATGACCTTCATTCATATCAATTTAATGCAAGCAAGGGAATGAATATTGTTCAATACAAGCTTTGCTTGAACAATAATGCAGCAACTATTGATGAACCAGAAACATATTTTACAAAAACGATTGAAGGAAAGTCAACTTACGACACAGAAGTTGAACTTGCAGCAACTCCAGCAAAGAAATTCCTTTCGACAGATCTTGAGTATGGTGAAAAGGTTTATCTTCCAACAGTTAGTGCGGTTGATCTTAAGAATAATAAAGCCTCAGTTAATGTTTTCTATTACTATAAAGTAAGAGTTAAAACAAAAGATGGGTATTCGACTGACAAGGTTACTATGGGCAAGGATGAAAAGGGGTTCTACTTCATCCCACTTGCAGCAACTGGCTCAACATATGAAATATATTACAATGTCCGTGACTTCTATGGCAATGTGGTGGAAGATGATGACAATTCAGATTCTCCTAATTATTATCAAGTGTCAATTACAGATAGAAAGGCTCCTACAGTTTCCTTCGCACGAAGTTTTGATGGGCTTGCAAGCGATATCTCAACGGAAGATCTTACTGACTATTCGTATTCAATTCCAACAAAAGTTAAAATTGGTGATGTGATTGCCGTTCCAGCAATTTATGCAAGTGACAATAGTGGCATAAGTTCAATCACTCGTTCTATCTCTTCTAAAGACAAAACGTTTAAGTCGACAAAGAAAAATGAAACAACTTCAACCAATGTTTCGGGGACTATTTATCTTACAAGACAAGATGGCACAACTGACTCAAGCTCGGGATTTTATCTTGAGAAAGAAGGCTCAAAAATCGATGACATCGTCACATTCTCTGACGTAGACAATAGCAACTTTAAGGTTGAAAGTAACAAGTTTACAAAGAAAACTGGTGATTTCGAAAATGACGAATATATGCGTGCAAAGAACTCTCAAGTTGTTTTTGTTAAAATAGATGAGAATGTCTTTGGTGCAGGGACATATACTTTGACACTTAACGCGACAGACAAGGCATTGAATTCCAACTCATCTTCTAGAACATATACATTTGAAGTTGTGGAAGATGATGTCGACTATGGTACACCAACTGTCGCTTATGGGAAGTCTACCATCAACAATGTTACAGAAAATCAAGAGTTTAAACTTGCTGTCCCAGCAATTTCTGATAGTTCGACAAAAAATCTTGTTAGATATTATGCAGTGATTACAGGTAACGATGGAAGTTTGACTTATCATCAGCTTTCACTTGATGACGACGGTGAGAACATTGTTGTGAAAATGGATGAGAAAGTTGGCTCAACAGACAAGACATTGTATGATCTTGTGTCTGAAACAACAGTAAGAAACTTTGAAATTAGAACTTATGTTATGAACTATGGTTCAAGTTTCTATACAACTAACAATAATAGGGTTGCGCTCGCAGGAGCAACGAAAACTCAAGCAGAAGAACTTATTTTAAATTGGTTTAAGGAATATGACAAGGCGACAACTGAAGATAAAGACAAGTCTGTTGCAATGGCAAGTTATAAAATTTCTCTTAAAAATCTTGATGATACAAGTGCTCCTAAATTTGCGTCTGACACAACAAGTACAATCTTTGCACAAGACACAATTGCGGTTGAACAATTTAAAGAAATTGAAGTTGACGGCGTGAAATTTACAGATAACACTTCAAGTGCTTATGTATATGCAGAAGTAAGAGATACAAAGGGTAATATTTATAACTATTCAGAGAGAGGAGCTTTGGTTATCAAAGCCTCAGGTGAACAATTTGAATATGAATTCCCAGGAATTAAATTTACTCCAACAAATGCAGATGCAGGCAACTATTACACCGTAACATATTACCTTCAAGATAGAGGAGGAAACACTGTTTCTTATTCGATTGTTCTTGTTCAAGCAACCGACAAAGAAGCTCCTATTATTTCGGGAGTGGACAGCAGTGACTCTACAATTGAACTTGGGGAGACTTTGAACCTCAGTCAAATTGTAGCAACAGACAATCAATCTGCCGATGCAGATGTCACTTTGATTTTTGAAGTCAAAGATGCCAATGGAGAATCTGTTAACACATGGTGCAACAACTATGAAAAGACATTCACTCCACAAAAGGTTGGAACGTATACAGTTTATGTTTCTGCAAAAGATAGCGAAGGGAACGTTTCAGCAAAGAATTCTTTCACTGTTAAAGTTGAAGACACATTGAAACCAGTTATCTATCTCAACGGAGATACAACTGACGAGATTTCTTATTCTGAAGATGATATTTCAGCGGGGTTCCAAGAAGTTTCAATCCCAACATTCACAGTTAAAGATCAAAAACCAGAGAATTCAACTGTTGCAAAGAGTGGAGTTTTTGGAGCAACAGGCTCGATAAAACTCTCCGCGCCAACAAAGGGAAGCGATAGCAAGAGTGAATATGAATACGATATGCAAGGCAATCTTAAAGATGGGACAGACAGATTTAGCTTTAAGCTTGAAGATGGAATGTTCAAATTTACACCAGATGCAAGGGGAACTTATACAATAACTTACACAGCAACTGACTTGAATGGTAACAGTGCGGAAAACGAAAAAACGATTACTATTCGTGTTGGAGATACTGAAGCCCCACAAATCATTCTGACTTCAAAGTTGAAGAATACTCTTGATTCTGGATTTGTTCTCGGCGGGAATACAACTTTAAAAATTAACACAAATGCAAGAATTTATTCCGAAACAGAATATGCTTCTGAGGATATCTACCTTAAAGATAATGTTTCAGGGTATGAAGGTTTTAATTGCAAGGAATATAAAGAAGCAGATAGCAGTGAAGTGCTCTATCATTATTACACAGTTGGTGTAACAATAACTGATGGGAATAGTTCGAAAGTTTCTTCGACATCTAACGATGATGGTTATTTGACTTATGATTTCACTACTGCTGGGACATATACAATTACCTTTACTGCAACTGACAAAGCAGGAAACAAAGAAACATGGTCAAGACAATTTAAAGTCGTTGCTCCAGAATCTTCAACTTCTGAAAAAACAACAATAATTGGAACGATTCTTATTATTATCTCTGTGATCGTTCTTGCTGGTGTGGTGCTTTACTTCATCAAAGGCACAAAAATTGCCAAAAATAGAAAGAAGGGCAAAAAAGCTGAAAGCAAGTAAAATGACAAGATTGAAGCTTAATTGAATTTTTAATAAAAAATCTCTCGGACAATGTCTGAGAGATTTTTTGACTTCGTAGACTCTTTTAATAATGACAAAACAAATGTTCAAATAGTTGTTTTTTTTGAGAATAGTGATATAATACTTGAGAATAGGAGAGTTTTATGGCTTTTGATCTACATTCAAATTTTGAATTGTGCGGTGACCAGCCCCAAGCGGTGGATAGCATTGTTCGTGGCATAAACGAAGGTCTGAAAGAACAGGTCCTTCAGGGTGTTACGGGGAGTGGCAAAACGTTTACTATGGCGAATATTATTAAGCAAGTAAACAAGCCAACACTTGTTTTAGCACACAATAAAACTCTTGCAGGCCAACTTTGCAATGAATTTAGAGAATTTTTCCCAAACAATCGTGTGGAATATTTTGTGTCTTACTATGATTATTATCAACCTGAGGCTTATATTGTAAAGAGTGACACATATATTGAAAAAGATGCGTCGGTAAATGATGAAATTGATAAACTGCGTCACTCCGCAACTTGTTCTCTTTTGGAATCAAATAATGTTATCGTAGTGGCTTCAGTTTCGTGTATATATGCCCTTGGAGCCCCTCAAGAATATTACGATATGAGCATATCAATTCGTCTTGGTGAAGATTATGACAGGCAAGAACTTATCAAAAAACTTATTGAGATTCGCTATGAACGAAACGATTTGGATTTTAAAAGGTCAACTTTTAGAATAAAAGGCGACATTTTGGATATAATTCCATCAAATTATAACGAAAAAGCAATTAGAATTGAATTTTTTGATACCACTGTGGATAGAATTCGCGAATTTGATGTCGTGTCGGGGAAAACTATTTGTGACTTGAAACACGTAGCGATTTTCCCTGCGACTCACTATGCGGTCAAAAGTGAAGAATTGCAAAAAGCAATAAAAAACATCGAAAAGGATAGAGATGACGAAGTAGAACGGTTTTTAGAACAAGGAAAACTCCTTGAAGCACAAAGACTTAAAGAACGGGTGAGCTATGACATTGAAATGATGCGAGAAATTGGCTATTGTAGCGGAATTGAAAACTATTCTAGATACTTTGATGGGAGAAAACCCGGACAAGCTCCGTTCACTCTTTTGGACTATTTCCCAAAAGACTTCTTGCTTTTTGTTGATGAAAGCCATATAACTTTGCCACAAGTTAGAGGGATGTTCAATGGAGATCACCAACGCAAAGAGTCACTTGTGAATTATGGTTTTAGGTTGCAATCGGCTTTCGACAATAGACCACTTAATTTTGATGAATTTAATGAGCGAATAAATCAGGTGGTTTATGTTTCGGCCACCCCAGCGAAATATGAAATGGAACGTGCGGAAAATGTTGCAATTCAACTTATAAGACCAACAGGGCTTCTTGATCCAATTGTTGAAATCCGTCCGACAAAATATCAAGTAGATGATTTGATTGAGGAGATTAACATTGCAACAAATGCGGGAGGACGAGTTCTTGTCACAACTCTTACAAAAAAAATGGCGGAGAGTTTAACTGAATATTTGACAAGTTTTAAAATAAAAACACGCTATATGCATTCGGATATTGATGCTCTTGAACGGCTAGATATAATAAACGGCCTTCGTCGTGGAGTGTTTGATGTGCTTGTTGGCATTAATCTTTTAAGGGAAGGATTGGACATCCCAGAGGTTATGCGAGTGGCAATTTTGGACGCCGATAAGGAAGGCTTTTTACGAAGTGACACGGCCCTCATTCAAACAATTGGGCGGGCCGCAAGAAACAGCGAGTCAAAAGTGATTATGTATGCAGATACAATAACTGATTCTATGAAGCGAGCCATTGATATTACAAACGAAAGAAGAAAAATTCAACAAAAATATAATGAAGAACATAACATCACACCAAAAACTATTATAAAGGATGTTTCTTCAACCATTGGAATTACTTCGAAAGTAAAAAAGACAGATGATAGCAAACTTTCAAGAAAAGATATTTTAAAGGAGATAGAACATCTAAAAAATCTTATGGAAAGTTGTGTTAAGAGCCTTGATTTTGAAAGTGCAATTAAACTTCGAGATAGAATTGGTGAATTAAAAGTAATGTTAAACAACTGATTTAGAGGAATAAGATGGAAGATAAAATACAAATTTTTGGGGCGAAGGAGAATAATCTTAAAAATATAAATTTAACTCTCCCAAGAAATAAATTGATTGTTTTTAGTGGCGTAAGTGGAAGTGGAAAATCAACACTTGCATTTGGCACTATTTTTGCCGAGGGACAAAGGCGTTTCATAGAGTCTCTTTCGTCATATGCAAGGCAATTTTTGGGGCAAATGGGGAAGCCTGCTGTGGAAAAAATAGAAGGACTTTCCCCCGCTATTTCAATTGACCAAAAAACGACATCGCACAACCCACGTTCAACTGTCGGTACAGTGACGGAAATTTATGATTATTTGCGATTGCTTTTTTCTCGGATTGGAACACCTTATTGTCCGCATTGCAAAAAACCAATAACAACAACCACCGTTGACAACATTGTGGATAGTGTTATGGAACACGAGGAGGGGAGCAAAGTTGTTGTGGTTGCTCCCATTGTTCGAAGCGAAAAGGGTACATTTGCAAAACTTTTTGAAGAATTAAAAAAAGATGGTTTCGCTCGTGTGGAAATTGATGGGGAAATCCGCGACTTAAGTGATGAAATTGTGCTCGAAAAAAATGTAAAGCACGAGATTAGCGTTGTAGTTGACAGACTTAAAATTAGAGAAGAAAACAGGAGTAGACTTTCGCAGAGTGTGGAAGTTGCACTTAAAAAATCTTCTGGTCTTGTTGCCATTGAAATTAATGATGAGAAATTGATTTTCAACAATTCTTACTCGTGTGCAGATTGTGGGTTCTCTTTTGAGGAAATTTCACCACGACTTTTCAGTTTTAACAGCCCATTTGGCGCATGTGAAAAGTGTGGAGGGTTGGGATTTGTATCTGATATTGATGAAAAATTGCTTATAAAAGACTCAAATAAAACACTTCGTGAAGGCGGAATGAGGATTGCAAACTGGGCAATGGAAATATCGTCAATAAGCGAGATGTATTTAAATGCTTTATCAAAAAAATATGACTTTAGTCTTGATGTGCCGATAAAATTGCTTCCAAAAAAAGTTATGGATATTTTGCTTTATGGAAACAATGGTGAAGAATTGGATTTAACGTATGCAAATTCAAAATTTTCTGGCAGTTATAAAGGCTGTTGGGAAGGTGTTGTGCCAATGCTCAAACGTCGTTTTGCCGAAAGCAAGAGTGAGTATGCAAAGCAAGAGTACAGCAAACTTATGCGAGAATCTCTTTGCAGTGAGTGCGCAGGGAAGAGATTGAACAAGAAAGCCCTTTCGGTGTTTATTGGACGAAAAAATATAAGTGATTTGACAGAAATGAGCGCTATGGAATTGAAAGAGTTTTGCTCAAATCTTAAAATTAAACCACAAGATGAGGCAGTTGCGAACCCAATTTTGAAAGAAATTATTGCAAGGCTTACTTTTTTGTGTGATGTTGGACTTGATTATTTGACACTTTCTAGAATGGCAAAAACATTAAGTGGTGGCGAAGCACAACGTATTAGACTTGCAACACAAATAGGCAGTGGACTTGTTGGGGTTTTGTATATTTTTGATGAACCAAGCATTGGACTCCATCAGTATGACAACGAAAAATTACTTAATTCTTTGAAAAAGCTACGGGACTTAGGCAATACACTTATTGTTGTGGAACACGATGAGGATACCATTAGAAGTGCAGACTATGTTGTGGACCTTGGCCCAAAAGCAGGCGAATTTGGGGGTAATATCGTGGCTTGTGGTTCTCCAAATGACATTATGAAATGCAAAGAGTCATTAACCGGGAAGTATTTGACAGGTGAACTTAAAATTGAAGTCCCAAAAAATAGACGAAAGCCACAAGGCTATTTAACTCTTTCTGGGGTGAAACAAAATAATCTTAAAAATATAAAAGTTGATATTCCGCTTGGTGTGTTGACTGTTGTAACAGGACTTAGTGGCAGTGGGAAATCTAGCCTTGTAAATGAGGTTTTGTTCCCAGCGGTATCCAATCAAATTATGCATTCAAGTTTGCAAGAAGGAAAGTATAAAAGTATAAAGGGTATTGAACAAATTGACAAAGTGATAAACATTGATCAATCGCCAATTGGCAGAACCCCTCGAAGCAATCCAGCAACATACATTGGGCTCTTTACACTTATTCGTGATTTATTTGCATCTACACCAGATGCTCAAGAGCGTGGATATACAAGTGGCAGATTTAGTTTTAATGTGAAAGGTGGCAGGTGCGAAAACTGTGAGGGTGATGGTGAGAAAAAAGTTGAGATGTACTTTTTGCCTGATGTTTATGTGCCATGTCCATTTTGTCATGGAAGAAGATATAACAGGGAAACTTTGCAAGTTAAATATAAGGGAAAAAGCATAAGTGATGTGCTTGAAATGAGTGTGGAGGAGGCACTAAAATTTTTTGAAAATTTGCCATCAATCAAAAACAAAATTCAAAGCCTTTATGATGTTGGACTGGGATATATTAAACTTGGGCAAAGTGCAACAACACTTAGCGGTGGTGAGGCCCAAAGGGTTAAGCTTGCCAGCGAACTCTGCAAGAGGGATACCGGCAAGACATTATATATTCTTGACGAACCAACAACTGGACTTCACAGTTATGATATCAATAACCTTGTAAATATTCTTCAAAAGCTTGTTGATAAAAATAATTCTGTTGTTGTAATTGAGCATAACCTTGATGTTATAAAAATTGCAGATTATATTATTGATTTAGGCCCAAATGGTGGAGATAGAGGTGGTGAAGTGGTTGCATATGGCACGCCAGAACAAATCGCCAAATCAAAAGATAGCAAAACGGGAATTTTCCTTAAAAAAATTTTAAAGTAGTTTATCCATTAAAATTCATATTTTTTATTATCAAAGAATTATAAAAAATTGCAGATAAAGAATTGCAAAATATAATAAAATGAGTTAAAATAAATTGTGGAAAATTTTTATGAATTACTGCGAATAAAACCTAATGCAACGCCCGAAGAAATTAAAAAGGCGTTCATTTCGCTTGCATCGATGTATCACCCAGATCGTTATGTCGGTGATAAAGAATTTGCAGAAAGTTATATGGCAAGCCTTTCCGAAGCATATTGCACTTTGAGGGACCCGGTTAAACGTATGGATTATGATATTATTAACAATATAAACAAATCCCCAAGCAAGTTTGAACGTAGGCATTCCAAACTAGCGAAAGAAAAACAAAAAACGGAAGAATATGCAAAAAAATCGAATGAAAGGGTTTATGCTAGGCCAATATCTTCAAAATATTTTAGAAATTCAAAACGTAAAAAAACGAACTTCTTCAAAAAAATTTTCAAATCAAAACTTTTTTATTCAATTATGTTTGTTTTGTTGCTTGAAATTGCTGTTTTGTTTCTCATTTTTGGTGGGGTGTTTGATTAATAAACAAAACGGAATTTTTCTAAAAAACATAAAAATAGTCATGTTTTTTACTAAAAAATACTAAAAAATATAGACTTTTTTGTTAAAAAAATCATATAAAAAGTGCTATTTTTTGATATATTTTATTATAATTTTTACTGAATTTTAGTCATGTTCGCTAAATTTGTTTTAGGTTTTTTGCGAATTTTTAAAACAAATTGTTGATATTAAAACCCATAAAATACTGAAGTGAATCTGCTGAAGATTTTATAATTGATAGGTTTTCGAGGGCTAGCGATTTGTCATTATTATCGATGGCTTCTTCAAGTTTGATAAAGCTTTCATCAATTGTTCTTATTTTGTCATAATTTGTGAAGTATGTGATATATTTTTTTTGGCTGTCCCAAAATGATTTTGTTTCGTCAAATTTGTTTATAACCACATCAAAATTTAAGTTTTCCTTGTGTTGAGCAAAAAGGGTTGTCAATTCATTTGAATATCCTTGGAGAGCAGTGTGAGTTGATTTTAAAAGGATTTCTTCCATAACACACACGGAAATAAGAATGGCTATTAAAAATAAAACATAAATATTTCGTTTCATTTTTTCACCTCGCATTTAAATGTTTTGCAAGGTTTGTTTTTTTCTTGATAATAGACATTCCCATTGCTATTTATTGTTAGGACCAAAATGTCACCTACTTTTTTTGTTTTTTGTGATTTCATAATTTTTTGGAGAAAGTTTTGAGACAAGTTGAGTTTGTTTAAGTTTTCTTCCATAATTTTTCCATCATTTATAAGAACAAAATTTAACGTACTCTGTTCGGGGGATAGGTTTAGTTGTTCACTCGTTGCAGGACTTGCGATTGATTTTAGAAGCACGCTTATATTACCATTGGTTTCAACAATGGCAAATGCAACATTGGCTAAGTCAAAACATTCACAGCCTCTAAGCCCTTCTGTTAGGTCGTTTAATGTCATGTTGAGTTGTTTTAGAGCAGGGTAGTTTATCCCATTTTCATCAATTACAATTATCGGTTTGCCATTTAAAAGTTTTCTAAAGAAAATGCTTTTGCGATTTAGAAGAGTGAAACCATGGTGTAAAACAACAAGGGTTAAAAGTGGAACGATTCCAAAAACAAGTGGAATGGAAACATCACTCATAGGAATGCATGCCAAATCAGCAATTATAAGAGTGACAACAAGTTCAAAAGGTTGCATATCTCCAATTTGTCTTTTACCCATAATCCTAACAGCAAAAAGAACAATAGCATAAATTATTAAAGACCGCAAAATTAATGTTATCATATGACAAATATTTACAATTTTTTAAATTTTATGCATCTTTTTCGTATGCTTTATAGAATTCTTTTTAATAATAACTTTTTTGAAGTCTGTAAAAGAAAATTTGAAAAGGTTAAATAAAAGCCCAAAGATTAAGTAGAATATTGTTGCAATTATACAGGCTAAAGCAAGGGAAATGAACATTGGAAAAATATTTTTACAAAGGTTGTAAATCCAGCGGGACATTAAAAGACTTGCAAGAGAGGACAAAATGGTGAGAGTTAGATATTTGAGATTGAAAAAGTTGTCGCCTAAAAATTTATTTAGCATAACAATATTAAGCATACTTGCTCCACCAAGACAACATGCCATTCCCCAAACGAGAGACAATACTCCAAGTTTTGTCGTGAAAAATACTATACATATAACAAGGGCAATTGCTCCTATAAGGTAATTTATAAAACTTTTAACCTCAAGATTGAGTGCATTTAGACAGGAAACAGTCACTCCACTTAGGCATATTGGCAATACAAGAAAACTTGAATAACTTAAAAAATATCCGGAGTCGGCATTGTTATAAAAAAACATTCCGATAGGGCCACCAAGTGAGAAAAATAGTGGAATAAAAATGAACGAGACAAAAATTGCAAATTTTATTGAGAAGTGAACTTTTGATTTTATTTCGTCATATTTTTGTGTAAAAACGGCAGATGATAAATCAGGAATAAGAGTCGTTGAAAGAGCCCCAATTACTGTTGAGGGGACATATAAAAGGGGAAAGGTCATTCCCATTGCGACGCCAAAGATTGCAAGTGCTTGATCATTTGAATAGCCAATGTTTACAAGTTGCAGTGGAATGATAACTGAAATAAGTGGGGTAAGAAGGCTTGATACAACTCGTACGATGGTTATTGGAAGCGAAGATTTTATAATAGGTTTTATGTTACCCCTTGGGCAAGAAAAATGTCCGCCTCGTTTAAAATAAAGCAACAGGACAAGTATGCTTGATACAATGCAAGAAATGGTATATGATATGCTGGCAAGAAAAACTTTTTCAAGCGAAAAACTTAAAATTGCAAGAAATAGGACCGTAAAAGCAATTCTTATAATTTGTTCTATAAACTCTGTAAGTGATACCAAAAAATATTGTTTTTTCCCCCACAAGCTTCCGCGTAAAATTGAGTAAACCGTTGAAAAAACTAGGGATGGGAGAAGTATTAAAAGAATGACTGTGCAACGGGTATCGGTGAAGATGCTTGAAAGAAGATTTCTAAACATGAATACAATTCCACAAATTACAAGCGAGGTGCAAATTCCAATCAAAAGAGCAGATGTAACTGCTTTGTAACCGCCCTTTTTATCTCCTTTTGTTTCAAATTCAGATATTTTTTTGCTTACAACAAGGGGAAGCCCACTTGAAATAAATGTTTCTAAAACCATAAAGACTGAGAATGCGATTTGATAAATTCCCAAGCCTTCCGCGCCCACCATGCGAGAAAGAAATATTCTAAAGAAAAAACCCAATGCTCGTGTTAACACTGAAAATGATGTTATAACTGCCAATGCTTTAAAAAGTTTTTTCAAAATTTTCTCCTATTGAATATATATAAATATATTTACGCTTAAGCTGTTATTAGAATTAAAAAGGAGAAAAAAATGGGTGGAATTAAAAAGGTGGACATTTTGCCTTTTGAAATAATAAAAATTGTTGGACGAAAAAAAGTAGATGTTGCAAAAGAATTTTCTATTCCTCAAGCTACAATTTCGGGAGATGATGACGGATTTATTTTTGTTGACAAAAGATCACTTAGAGTTCATACTGTGCTTCCTGGGGAAAGTTTAAATTCCATTGCACAAAATTTTGGGACAACGGTGGAGGAAATTAAAGAAAAAAACAATATTTTATTTATATTTGTTGGACAACAGTTGCTCATATAGTTGCAAAGTTTGTAGAAAAAATGTTATAATACTCGTAAGGTTAGGTTTCAGATGATAACAGTAAAAGAAGTTAAATCAAAAAATGATATAAAGAAGTTTGTTAATTTCCCACATAAACTTTACAAAGGAAATAAAAATTATGTGCCATTTTTAAATATAGATGAGGTAAACAAATTTGACCCAGATAAAAATGAGTCTTATCAAGATTGTATTGTCAAATGTTTTTTGGCATATAAAGACGGAGAAATAGTTGGGAGAATTGCGGGCATTATTCAAAAATTATACAATCAAAAAGTTAATGAAAAACGTGCAAGATTTTCTCGATTTGACTGCATAAATGACAGGGAAGTGGCAAAAGCATTGTTTGATGCTGTGGAATCTTGGGCAAAGTCTGAAGGGATGACTACCGTTCATGGCCCAATGGGCTATAACGATCTTGACCGAGAAGGGTTGCTTATTGAAGGGTTTGACCAAATGTCTACATTTGAAGAACAATATAACTTTGACTATTACAGCAAACTTATTGAGGATAATGGTTTTAAAAAAGAAGTTGATTGGGTGGAGTATAGAATATTTGCACCAAAAGAACCAAACGAAAGGGTGGACAGAATTGCGGAGGCAGTGTCAAAAAGATACAAGCTTAAACTCATTACGCCATCAAGCATAAAGTGGTTTGTAGATAATTATAAAGATCAATTTTTTGACGTTCTAGATGCGGCATATTCACCACTTTATGGAGTTGTTCCTTTTTCTGACAAAATGAAAGATTCTCTTATTTCACAATTTGGTCTTATTCTAAACAAAGACTTCTTGGTTGGGATTACAAATGAAGAAGGAAAACTTGTCGCTTTTGGACTTGTGTTCCCATCACTTTCGGAATCAGTAAATAAAAGTAAAGGGAAAATTTTGCCATTTGGAATTTTTAGAATGCTGAAGCAAATCAAAAAGCCAAAAAGCATTGACCTAGGGCTTATTGCTATAAGACCAGAATATCAAAACAAGGGCGTCAACGCAATGATTGTGTCACACCTTATTCATGGAATGATTGAAAAAAATATAGAATATGCTGAAACGAACTTAATGCTTGAGGACAACACCAGAATTCAAGGACAATGGAGTGTATTTGATTATATTCAACATAAAAGACGAAGAAGTTATGTCAAAAATATTTAAATTTTCTATTTAAAATTAAAAAATCTCACAATTTTGTGAGATTTTTTTGTATCAAATTGCAGGTTTTATTTTTTCTTTTTGTTTTGAGAATTGTTTTCATCTTTTGATTTCTTAGGATTTTTCAAAGCATTAAATTCTTTTTCAACTTGTTTTTTCTTGCTTTTGATTTCTAACCTTTCACTTGACTTTATATTTTGATCGTTTTGAAGGTAGGTCGCTGCAGATTTCAAATATTCAATTCTATCATTAATTTTGTTGAGCTTTTTGGTGTATTCGCTGTAAAGTTTTCCATCGACCACCTCATCACCTGTCGATTTTGAATCGTATTCCGCTTTAATGTTATCATATTCTTCTTGAAGAGAAGTAAGTTTAGTGTTAAGATTTTCAAGGCTAATTTCACGTTTTGATTTAAGTTCTGCTTTAATTTGTTTTTCGTTGATTGCTTTTGGAGATTTTTTGTATTCTGATTTTTTAATTTTTTCGTGTTTTTGCTTTTTAGGAATGCGTCTTAGAAGATATCCTGCGATTGCAAATCCAAGGGCAATGACAAGAAGAATGGAAGAAGCAAGAATCCAAATGTTTACTTCTGAAGCAGTTGTTTGGTTTGTTGAGTCATCAGCTGTTTCATCTTCCGTTGTTTTTTCGACCACTTTGGAAACGATTGTGTAGTCGTCAGATGTCTTGCCAATATAGTCGCTCGATTCGATATCTGTGACTGTGTAGCTGTCGATATACATTTTTCCAACTGTTGGATTGTCGGAAGTTCCAAGAGAGAAAAGAAGTTTAACATTTTGGTCGGCTTCTGCCAATATATAAATTGTATAGAGCTTGTATCCGTTTTCTTCATCTTCTTCGGAATTTGATGCGACTATTTTTTTGAAAACATTTGTATTTTCTTCGTCTTCAATTATGTTCCCGTCAGAGTCAAGAGTAACTACTTCCATTCTACCAAAACCTTCAGATGACAAATCTTCAATTTTTATCCATGCACAAAATTTGTAATAACTATTACTTTTGAGGGAATAGGTGTAGTTTGTTGCAATGGTTTGGTAACTATTTTCGTAATAATTTTGAAGGACAAGAACGGATGTCGAATCTTGTCTGGTTGGGAGATCTGGGGTGTCAAGCTTATTATGAATTTTCACAGAACATTCATTATTATTTGATATTTTTGTAGTGTCAAATCCGAATGCTTCTTGTGTTCTTTGGCCGTTATTCATTTTCGTTGTGCTGAAATTGTTTTCATAAAGGTTAACGGAAAGACTGGTTGAATTTGCGACGACTTTTTCTGAAGAAAGGTAACGTGCACAATCGAAAAATGCACACTGTGTGCTGCCTGAATTTCCATGAACCCCAACAATCATTTTAACATTTGTTGATGAAATGCCATTCGTAAGGTAAAAATAAAGTTGTTTCCATTCACCATTTGTGTTTATATTATCGAAAATTGCAAGTGTTTTGTTATTCCCATCCACAAATTTTACAAAAGCCTTCGTGGTGTCATTTGTGTTCACACCAATGGTAAATGTGACTTTAGTTTGACTTGAGTTGCTATTTGCTGAAACGGTTACTGTTGAACTTGTGAAAGATACATCATCGGTTGTGGAGCTTCTAACCATAAGAACATTTTCTTTGTTTAAAGGATATTCACCACTATTAAGATTGTAAAAATCTTTGTAGAAAGCAGAATTTGCACCAGGATTTTTGATTGAACTATATTTGTCTTGTATTTTTGCTCCGTCCGAGGTAAATTGCCCAAGTCTAACAATTCCGCTTGAAAGTGTTTCGGAAGAAGATTTTGAGATCGTCCAACTTGTAGGGTTAAGAGGATATTTCAAAGAAACTGCACCATCAGTTATTATATAATCGTCAGAAAGAGAATTTATGGTTGCAAAGTTGAATTGACCATTCTCTATATCCGAAGAGTCGGTCATTGTTGAGAGGTCAAGGGTGTTTGAAGTTGAAGTCTTTGAAGATAGTTCACTTGAAGTGATTGCCTCTAAAACGATGTTGTCAACAATAGCCCAACCTTTTTCAGTTCCAAGCGACAACTTAAGAGAAACTTTCTCATCTTGTTCACAACTTCCTTTAATATAAAAACTTACGACAGTAAAACCATTTCTAGCATCTGTGCTTGAAGAACTTTTAAGGGCAGATTGTTCAAGTGCCGAAATGTTTGTGTTCGCTGGAGTTAGTGTTGCTGTAAGACCAGAAGTATCACCACCTGTTTTTAGGACGAAAGATAATCTATATAGCCCATGTTGAGAGATTGTAAGCGTATTATCTTTTGTTGAATCTTCATCGTTTGTCGTTGATGAAATGGTTTTTGATGCGACAACAGAATCTTTATTTACGAAGAATAGGGCGTGACTTGTAGTAGTTTCACCATCAAAAGTATTTGCAGAATTGTCGGATACCCCGAAAATCGTCTGGATTTGTGTGTTTATATTTTGTTTTGTGTCGACATAAATTTCGCTAGCACCATTTCCACCTTCAATTGTCCAATAATTGTCTTCGTTTTCAAAATTAGAGTTCTTGAAAGAGGTAAGGACAGTTCTTTGAAAACTTTTCTTTGCAACAGTATTTATCTCTTCATTTGCCTCAAGATAGTCTGCTTCTGAAACCTCAGAAACTATAATATGATCATAAAAGACAGCACCTTCAGCAGTTCCCTTAGTAAATCCAAGTTGTAAAGTAAAACTTTTTGATTGGAAGGAATCTGTTTGAACATAAAGAGTATATTTGCACCAGTCGGTTGCTGTTACAGAAACGGACAGCCCGAGCTCGGAAGAGCTAATGGTTCCAGCTCCAGTACCTTGTTTCATTGCATAGACACTTATTTCATAAAACTTGTCCGCCTCAAGAGTCGCCGAGTCGCTTTTAACGTATCCACTTGTTTGTTCCGTTGCAGATGATGCTCCACGGAACATAAGAACATAATTGTCTGCATCAGTGATACTTTTGGATGGAGTCGGAACGGTTGTTAACCCATATTTGTTTGAACTACTTGTGTCAATAACTCCGCACAAAACATCTTTTGGAACGTTAACAGTCCAATTGTTCCCGTCAATAGAAGCGGGAGAATTGTCTCCTTGATCCGTTCTTGTTTTAAAATCTCCGTTTTTAATGATGTCAGTTTGTGCTTTTTGATAGTATGCGGCTTGCACATTTTGATTGGAATACCTAAGCATTGGCACACCTGACAAAACGCACGTTGCAGAAAGAGCAAGTGCTATAAGTGCTTTTTTAGTTTTTCCGAGATTATGTTTCATAAATGACCTTCTTATTATTTATTGTTGAACCAAAAACAGGCTCATATTTGTAATTGAGTTGAAATTAAAACTCGTAACTCTAGCATTATATAATAAATGGGCAAAAAATGCAATCAATTTTTGTTATTTATTACTAATATAAAATATTTTTTCAGTAGATTACCATAATAGAATTATGGGCAAAAACAAAAAAACTATAATTTTTTTTATGTTTGCAGGGCTTGTTGGCATAATAAATGGACTTTTTGGGGGTGGAGGAGGCATGTTGTGTGTGCCAATTTTTAAAAGCTTGTTAAACCTTGAAGACAAGCAATCACATGCAACCGCAGTGGTTGTGATGTCGATTATTAGCATCCCAACACTCATTATTTATTTTTTTTCATTGCCATCTAGGTTTGATGTCGGAATTTTTGTCACAATTGGCTCGCTAGTAGGTGGACTTCTAGGAAGTTTTGCCCTCAAGAAAATAGAAAACAAACCCTTAAACTTTCTTTTTGTCCTGGTGCTTATTGTATCTGGAATAAAGATGTTCTTTTAAAATTTTTACAAAAAACATAAATCTTAAACAAAAAATGAGGGGAAAATGTGGACTATTTTTGTAATTTTGGGGATTGTAACAGGGCTTATGAGTGCATTGGGATTGGGTGGCGGAACGCTGCTTATTCCCATACTATCTTTAGTCGGAGTTGGACAAAAAGAGGCCCAACTGATAAATGTTTTTTCTTTTGTTGTTATGGCATTCATAATTTTAATTTTTAATATAAAAAATGGGTTGGTTGACGTTTTTCCCGCAGTTGTATTTTCGTGTGTGGCTGTGCCGTTCGCTGCGTTGATGGCAATTTGTGTTAAGGGAATTGATGAGCATGTTTTAAAGATAACTTTTGGGGCGTTTTTGCTCTCCATTGGAGTGGTTGAACTTGTTTGTTATCTTAAAAAGTATCACTCGAAATAGGTTAATACAGATTAGAAAGCATATTGTCGAGAAAAGTTTTTCTTGACAATTTTTATTTGTGTGATATTTTGTAGGAGAAGGCGAAGTTTCAACAATTTTCATTGAAACCAATGCTTTCGACCAAAATTTAGTTATTTTTCAATATTTATTGCTAGAAATTGCTTGCTTTCACTTAAAATTTCTTTACAATTTTCAAAACTTCGTGTAAAATACAACGTGATAAGGAGTAAAAAATGGTTGATAAAGAAAAATGTATCGGCTGTGGCGCTTGCGAAGGAGTTTGCCCAGTGGGAGCAATAAAAATGATTGATGGCAAATCGCACATTGATGACAATATTTGCATCGGGTGTCACACTTGTGAAGGAATTTGTCCTGTGGAAGCGATTAAGATTGAAAAATAGGCAGTTTTCTGCAAAGGAGTTTTTGTTTTGGAAAAATTAGCAGTTATTCATTTGGGAAGTACAAAGGTTAATCTTACATTGTCATATCTCAACCAAGAAGGCAATTATGTTGTGTTTCAAGATATGAGTGAACCAGTCAAAATTGTTGATGATTTTGATGGAGAAGGCCTTTTAAGAATGGCGCGAAGCAGTGAGGCTTTGGTCGTTTTGAAAATGTTTAGAATGATGTGCGAAGTTAACAATGTTACAAATATTTATGCCGTTGGGTCGCATTCACTAAAAACACTTAAAAATTATCGTAGCTTTCTAGATGAAATTTATAACATTACAGGCTTTAAGTTTAGAATTCTCGAGGAAGATGAAGAACTTACAAATCTTTATTGCGGTGTCATAAATACTCTTGACATTCCAAAGGGAGTTGTTATAAACATAAGCGGTGGTTCAACAAGAATTGTGCAATACAATAGAAGAAATATAGTGAACCAAGTGGTAATCCCTTATGGTTCTTTTGAGGTGGCAAAGAGCTTGGAACAAGCAACAAGCGTTGTAGAAGGTTGTGACCTTATGGTCAAAAAATTTGCTGATAGTATAAGAGAGATTGATTGGCTTAAAGATGTTGATACTGAATTTAGTTTTGTTGGAGTCGGGAATGCTTTTCTGAACGCAGGCAAACTTTCACGCAAACTTAGAAAATATCCTGTTGATATTGCTCATAATTATTCAATGACAAACATCCAATTTGATGACGTTTTCAAACTCATAAAGACGTTGGACATTGACAAAACAAAGAAAGTTAAAGGCATTTCTTCTGAACGTGCGGATGTTTTTGCGGCTGGGATTTGTATGACAAAGGCGATCTTTGATGTGTGTAAATTTGAACAAGTGACTGTGTCGGAACGTGGTATGAATATGGGCTTTTTGCTCAATAATGTTGTTCCAGGAATAACAGAAAAACCAATCAGTGACCTTCTGGGATATAGCCTTGACAATATTCACGCATTTCACGATGGGGAATTTAGCAATTCAAAGCAGGTTAGTGAGTTGTCCCTAATTTTGTTTAGACAACTAAAAGTCCTCCACAAATTGCCAAGAGGGTATCTCAAAATTCTTAGAATTGCCTCGGCAATGCATGATTGTGGGCAAAGAATAAAATTTTATGATCACGAAAAAAATAGTTTTCACATTGTTTTTAACTCGGAAATTTTTGGTGTGACTCACAGAGAGATTGTCCTTGCATCTTTTGTTTGTGCATGTCAAAATTTAAGTGATTTTGACCTTGCAGAATGGATAAAATATAAAAGTGTCTTAACAGATGAGGATTTGGATGCAATGCGCAAATTGGCACTAATTGTCCGCCTCGCTGAAGCATTGGATAAGAGCCATAGAAACGTTGTTCAAGACGTAAGTTGTGATATTTTGGGCGACAGCGTTATTATGAAAACTATTGTTACCATGGACGCATCAATAGAAATAAGGGAAACTGCAAAAGTTGGGCAAGATTTCAAAAAAGTTTACAAAAAGACCCTTGAAGTTTTATAAAATAAAGAGGTTTTTATGTTGAATTATGAATTGTGTATTGACATGGGAAGTTCGTACACAACAATTTACAAAAAGAACAGCGGAATTGTTCTGCATGAACCAACATTGGCAATTCTTCAAACTTCTGGAAGAAATATGAAAGTAGTCAAGATGGGAAGTGAGGCTCAAAGGCTTTATGGCAAAATTTCTGATGATGAAGTTTTCGTTAGACCTATTGTTGACGGAATTGTCAAGAATGTCCAGTTGGCACAAAAAATTTTGGAATATTTCTTAGGGAAAGTTGTGAAATATCGCTTTGTAAAACCTGCGATAAAAGTTATTGCTTGCCTTCCACTTGGCTTAAAGAAAGAAGAATATGATGATATTAAAAAAATGTATTTTGCAGTTGGATTTGCAAAGATTGACTTTGTTTATGGCAGTGTTTGTGCTTCTTTTGCAGGTAGCCCATATTTAGCTCAAAATAGGGCGAACCTTATTGTTAATATTGGGGGAGGACGAACGGAAATCTCTTGTGTTACAAATGGCAAAATAATTTCGGCATGCAGTGTTAATATTGGAGGAAGTTATGTTGATAGGCTTATTGTCTCAGAACTTCAACATAACAAGGGTTATATAATAAATCAAAACCTTGCAAATATCATTAAGTGTGAAATTGGTTCTCTTTATGAAACAGACAAGGGAAGCATTGAAGTTGTAGTGCAAGAAGCATCTGCAAATTCGCAAATAACAACAATTGTGCATGCAAGGGATATAACAAAACCAATATGCGAAGCGTATTTTAAAATTGCACAACTCATTCAAGCATTTCTTGGTGATTGTTCACCAGAGGTGGTTGAAGATATAAGAAAATCAGGCATTGTTGTGTGCGGTGGTGGAGCAAAAATGACAGGACTTGAAACTTTTTTTAAAAAGATTTTAGGTTTAAGTGTTTTTGTGATTGACAACCCAGAAGTCGCCAATGTTTTGGGTAGTGAAAAACTGCTGGGTGATTATAATATGCTTCAAAAAGTTAAAGAAGAAAACTAAAATTTTGTTTTTTTGTCGAAAATAAAAAGTAAGACCAAATGCGGTTTTACTTTTTTTCTTTTGTTGTTAAAATGTTTTTAGGAGAAGAAAATGGCAAGAAAAATTGTTCTTACAAGTGGAAAGGGCGGTGTTGGGAAAACAACTATTTGTGCCAATCTTGGTGTAGCACTTGCAAGACTTGGCAAAAGAGTTTGTCTTGTTGATGTAGATATTGGGCTTAACAACCTTGATGTTGTTACGGGCGTTGAAAATAAAATTGTGTTTGACCTTGTTGATGTCATTCAAAATAAATGTCGCATAAAACAGGCTTTGGTGCAAGATTTAAATCAGCCGAACTTATTTATTATGCCGTCAGCTCATTCTTATAACAAATCACAAGTAACAGCTGAAAATGTGAAGAGAGTTATTGATGGGCTAAATGATTATTTTGACTTTGTCCTTATTGATTGCCCCGCAGGAATTGATGAACCATTTGAACGTGCTGTTTGTGGGGCAGATGAAGCGATTGTTGTTGTAACTCCACACCTTTCAAGCCTAAGAGATGCGGATAAGGTTTTGCTTATGCTTGGAAATTTTAACATCAAAGACTATTCAATAGTGATAAATCGTGTTAGGGGAGATATGATTTTGGATAAAGAAATGATTGATTGCAAAAAAATTGCTGAAATATTGGATGTTAGACTTTCGGGGATCATTCCCGAAGATGACGCGATAACAACATTTTTATCTGTTGGCAGAATGGTGAATAGAGCATGCAACTCTTATGATGCATTTTTACTTCTTGCAAAAAACATCTTGGGGGAAACATCCAAGGTTTTTGATTGCACCGAAAAATACAAAGGTTTTTCAGGTTTTTTCAAACGAATAATACTTAAAAAAGTTAAATAAGAGGGGTAAAATATGAAAATTGCACAAAAATCACTTTTAAGAATTGAGAAAATGCTAAAGTATGACAAAGAACATATATCTCAGCCTCTTTTAAATTTGCTTAAAAGCGACATATTTTCCGTTTTTGATAGCTATTTTGATATGAATCTTGAGGATATTTCAATAAGTTATTTTGTGGGGGAGGATGGGAAGTATCATTTTAAATTTGACGTAGGGGCAAGACGAATGAAACGGCCAATATATTTTTAAAACTGGTTAAATTTTAGACAAAAATAAGTTATTTCAAATGTAAAAAGCGGAGATTTTTGATAAAAAAGGAGTATTTTTTGCAAAAAAATAGTTGTTTTTAAGCAAAATTTCTCATATTTTTTAAATTAAAAGCATAAAAATTTTGTATGAAAAAGATTGTTATTAAAACTATTTCAACAAAAAAAATGTTAAAAAGTTCATGGGAATTTTTTAAAAAATACTTTACTTTGTTTATTATTGCCCTAATTTTTTTCGTGTTAGTTATATGTGATAAGTCTGGAGGTGGGGCCGGGGGAATGATTATAAATAATCTTAAATCTATTGCAACTAGCTTTACACCAACAACCGACCTTTTTGACGATGGGAGCGAAGTCTCTTTTGTGTCCTATTTTTTTGGTGGGGCGATGTCTCAAAAGGATGGACCTGTAAAATTTATGTTGCCAACGATGCAACAAAGTTATTCTTCGTCGGATGATTTTTTGTGTTATGATTTTGATGGAGTTGTATCAAGTGTTGCAAATGGAACTGTTAGTGCAGTGGGGTGGACTTTGGATAACCAAAAGTATATTGAGATTGAACATGCAAAAGGGTATAAATCAAGATATGTTGGAGTGTATTCACTGGGAGTTTCTACGGGGGACAAAGTTTTGGGCGGGAGCTTGATTGCCTCCACCATTTCTGGGCAAAAATGTAAGGTTTCGCTCTTTCAGAACAATAATATGTTAAAAATAAGTGAAGTGGAATGGGTAAAATAAAATTTAAAATTCATCCATTATTTCTTGTGTTTGCAGTTGCTCTTGTTTATTTTGGACAAGGGGTTTTGTTTGTAAATTATCTTGTTGTTATGATTTTTCATGAATATGCTCATGCATACACTGCCAAGAGATTGGGATATAATCTTCAAAACATAAAACTGATTCCTTTTGGCATTTGCTTAAATATAAATTCCACGACGTTAGACCCTGTTGATGAAATAAAAATTGCAATTGCAGGACCATTTTGCAATTTTGTTTTTGGCATGGCAATGATTGCAATCTGGTGGATTTTTCCAGCCACTTATAATGTTACTAATTTGTTTTGTTATGCCAATTTTGTAACAGCAATTTTTAACATTTTACCCGCCTTTCCGCTTGATGGTGGACGAGTATTACATGCGTGTTCAAGTAGAATTTTTGGACAAGATAAAGCCTCAAAAATTTGTAAAATTTCAAGTGCCATTTTGTGTGTTATATTGTTGATTTTATTCCTTGCAAGTTTTTTTATCTCTAGTGGAAATTTTACGTATTTATTTGTTATATTTTGTTTGCTCACTGGTTTTTCACAAAAAGATGAAAAATTGTCCTACAGTTTTTTTAATCTTTCAAAAGTTAAGAAAAATAAGAGAATTTTAAAAATAAAAAACCTCTATGTATGTGACGAGATAAAACTTTTTAAACTTTGCAAATACATTGATTCGTCGAGTTTTCTCAACCTTTACGTCTGTGACAAAAATGGAGATTTTGTAGATAATATAAGTGAAAAGGAATTGGGAAATCTTTTGGAAAATAATAATTCTACGACAACTTTGCATGATGCAATTTTGAGATGAAAATTTATTAAAGCCACTTTTTAGTGTGAAAAATGCCAAATTTTATGAACAAAGAGTGTAAAATCGCTTAACATATTCTTTAAAATATTTTAAAATATCTTCATAGGGGATAGAAAAATGAAATATGTTAGAAATGTTGATGATTTAAAAAAATACACCTTTGAATTTTTTGATGCTTTTTTGCCTCAAAGCCTATCTGACCAAATGGTAAATTATTTTTTGCTTAATATGGGGAATGGGGAAACTCTTGAAAAGAGTGCCACTTCTTATATGTCGCAAGGGAAAATTTCTCCAGAAGCAGTTGCAGATTATGGTGAGGCCATTCTACAAATGAATGATTATAGGGGGCTTTTAAAAAAATTTGTTGAACTTCTTTTGAAAGCAAAGAATTATGAAGGGCTTTGTGCCTTTTTAAATAGAATTTTTCTTCAACAAGTTGGTGATTGTAAATATAGGAGTATAAAAAAAGAATATTCTATAAATGAGAGGTATTTTGATAGATTCGTGGAAATTGTTACATATTGTGTTATTGACAGGAAATTATATACGCCTTTCTTTTTAGCAATTTTTGCAAGTGATACAAATTCTCGAATGTACTTTTACAAGGAGCCTTTGAAGGAATATCTTGATATTTTTTTGAAGAATGGAGAGGATGATGAGTTCATTTCCAAACTATTGGAGTTAGACAATAAAGAGGGATTAAAGGAATATGCACCCTCAAATATGCAAAAAACTTTAAGGGCAATTATTATGGAATATATCTCGGGCGAAAACGGCAGTGCAGTGCTTGCAAAACGTGCAGTTGCAATGCATAAGCTCGAGGCATCGGCCATTTTGGAAGAAATTTTGGCAGGAAATGAAGAAAATTTAAAGTCAAAAGCAGTTCAACTTTTGTGCTCGTTAAAAGAAGATAGGCGTATTAAAGAAAAATTGAAAAATCTTTATGAAACAACAGAAAATGCAAAAATTGCTGGAATTCTTGAACGAGAATGTGGTTTTGAAACTCTTAAAATGTTTGAAACTGAAGGAGAATTTTTGGCCGAAGTGGAAAGGTCGACCCCTCAAATTCAGGAAAGACTTTATGGGGTAAGACTTAAGAGATTTTATGACAAACACAACCTTGATAACACTGGTATAAATGGTAAGATTTTGACCTATGTTATGGAAACTTTCAAGTCAAGGGAAATCGATTCAAATTTAAGTGCATATAAAGAGTTTTTTCAATATGTAGACAGTCGAGTTCTTCAAAACTTGAGCGATGTTGTTTGGGAAATTGCATTTTCAAGAGGTAAATTTTTGAGTAGTAAATGGGCAATGAGGCTTGTTGCTGTGTTTGCTTCTATGCCACTTATAAAGGAAATTACCGAAAATTTAAAATTGTGGTTTTTTGATAAAAATTTGTCAACCAATGCAAAATATTTTGTAGATATGTTGGCAAGCAGTGGGCACGAAGGAATAATTTATGTGGTAAGAGAAATGCAAAAAGAAAATCTTTCACCAAAACAAAAGAAATATTTTGAACAAAAACTAGAAAATTTTTCAGATAGAAGCAGTCAAAGCATTGAGGAAGTTAAGGATAAGTTGGCAGATACTTTTGGCTTTGATAAAGATGGATATTTGGAATTAGATATTGGGACAAGAATCTTGCTTGCAAAAATTAATCTTGATTGCACCATTTCAATTTTTAACAGTGCAACAGGGAAACCTGCAAGACTTAAAGGTGAAGAAAAATGTCAAGGCGAAAGTGTTAAAAAATACCTTAAACAACTTGAAAGGGAAGTTAAGGAACAACGCAAAAGACTTTGGACAAGTTTTATGGAATTTAGAAAATATGACCTTGCAACTTTTCGCAAATGTATTGTAAATAATTGCCTTTTAAATTTTCTTTCACAACACCTTTATTGGGGGAAATATAAGAAGGATAAACTGTGTGAAGTTTGCGTTTTGCATGATGACAGGCTTTTGCATGAAGCAGGGAATGTTCTTGATGAACTTGATGATTATACTGTCGCGATTTTGCAACCACTTGACGCAGAACAATATGCAAGCAGGATTAATGGTAGAATTGAACTTCTGTTTGACCAAATGAATTTCCCACATTTTAGGGCTGATGAAATTGTTGCAAATTGCAATTATGTTGACGTGTTGTCAGGGGTGTTTTGCAATGCACAACTTTTTGTCACAAGGCTTGAGAAATTGAAATTTAAGGTGGCGGACCTTGACAATCGTGGCACATTTGGCACTTTGTTTAAGGTGAATAAAAATTTAAATCTTATTACAACTGTGGAATTTGAACGAGTGCCATTGTCAAATCAAAACTGTGGCACAACCATAGGGAAAATAAGATTTTATGACCTCTCCAGGCAAACCAAAAATGGGAAAACTTACGCACTGGATAAGTCTGAAGCGTTGATAATTAAGGAACTGAACGAGTATATTTTAAGCAACGAGATAGGGCAAATTGTCAAAGCTTCTAAAAGTTAAAAACAAATCTTTTGTAAAAGCCTTGACAAAAAGTTAAACATATCATAAACTTTTTGTAGAAAATATATAAAAAGTTTGAAAATGGAGGTGTCTATGAAG
>CAYLWT010000003.1:0-80050 GCA_964387705.1 uncultured Christensenella sp. | reverse complement strand
AGTTGGTTAGAACGCCGCCCTGTCACGGCGGAGGTCGAGAGTTCGAGTCTCTTCCGAGTCGCCATTACGATTTCAAAATCGTAAACCCGCAAGCCTTGGTAGCTCAGTCGGTAGAGCAAGGGACTGAAAATCCCTGTGTCGGTGGTTCGATTCCGCCCCAAGGCACCAAAAGGGATATTAGGCGGGGAAATAGATGTGCTAGTGTGGCTCAATGGTAGAGCAGCTGATTTGTAATCAGCCGGTTGTTGGTTCGATTCCGACCACTAGCTCCAGTCGCAGTGATATCCACCCAAAACAGTGTTCCGTAAGGGGCATTGTTACCACCATATTACTGTGGCAAAATGGGTAGGTTGCAGAGCGGTCAAATGCAACGGACTGTAAATCCGTCGGCTTAGCCTTCGATGGTCCGAATCCATCCCTGCCCACCAAAAATCTCGGCTATTGTGTCGAGTTTTTTATTTTATTTGTAAAAATATTTTGGAGAAGATTGAATAAATTCTTCTCCATTTTTTGTATTTTGCGAGAGGGTATAATTTTAACTTTAGAATTTAAACTAGAACTATGACGGGAAAACACAATTTGCAAGAACGGGTCGCTCAAAAAGACAAATTGCAAGATGAAGATTGTATTGAGCAAGGTTTTGGTAAAAAAGGGAATGAGAAAAATAAGAAATGGGGAGTTAAGGGGTGCCTAGTTTTTTGCTGTATTGTTGTAATGGTTTTTTGTGTGACTGTTTTTTTGTTTAACATTCCGTTTTCTAAGATTTCTAATTTTTGCAATGGGGGAATGGTCACTTCAAGTGAACTTGTTGAAATTGAACGAGGAGGAGTGTTTGGTCCCTTTGTTTCTGCACGAGTAAAAAATAAGACTTTAAGCACTGCCTGTGGGGATGTGGATGTAAAGAGTGAAAATGGCGAAAAAATTTTCGCTGGCACAAAAAAAGCAAATTTTGAACGTGAAATTGAGTTTAAATTGTTCAACCTTATTCCAATAAAAACTCAAAAGGTTCATCTTTTGGAACAAAATAAGGTTCTTGTAAGTGGTTCAGCTGTTGGGCTTGTTTTGAAAACTAATGGGGTTCTCGTTGTCGGAAGTAGTCCAGTTACAACGCCAGAGGGTGAAGTGGATATTTGCAAGACTGCGGACATTAAGGTTGGCGATACCATTTTGCAAATTGAAAACGAAACAATTGAAAATGTGTCAAATATCTCAAAAATTGTGAACAAGGAGAAAAATATAGGGCGGGAATTGACAATTAAACTTGTTAGAAATAGCAGGACAATGGATGTGAGAGTTAAGCCTTGTTATGATATAAAAGATGAAAATTACAAACTTGGCATTTGGGCAAGAGACGATGCTTCTGGCATTGGAACGCTGACTTATGTGGCTGATGGTAATCGTTTTGGAGCTCTTGGACATCCCATTTGTGACAGCGACACAAAAAAGCAAATTGACCTTAAAGAAGGGAAATTGTATAGTTGCTCAATTTTGGGGGTGAATAAAGGAATAAGTGGGGTGCCAGGAGAAATAAAAGGCCTTTTTATGCAGGGGAAAAATGAACAAGGGGTGGTGGAAAAAAACAACAATTATGGAGTTTTTGGCACAGTGACAAGTGAGAGTGATCTTCTTAAAAGTGCAAAAGAGTATGAAATTGGTGGGAGGCTTTCAGTTAAACCTGGCAAAGCGCAAATCCGCTGTTCTATTGACGGCACAAAAATTGAATGCTTTGACATTGAGATTATTAAAACAAATTTTCAAAACCATTCAAATGATAAGAGCATGGTTATTCGTGTGACAGATCCAAATTTAATTGCTAGAACAGGGGGGATTGTTCAGGGAATGTCTGGCAGCCCTATCATTCAAAATGGCAAACTTGTTGGGGCTGTGACACATGTGTTTATAAGTGATCCAACAAAAGGCTTTGGGGTATATATAGATTGGATGTTGGGTCAATAATGTGTAAATTAAAGCAAAACTTATAAAACATATTAAAAAACATTCAAAAATATAAAATTATTTATTGAAAAAGACTGGACATTAGTTTTTTATTGTGATATATTTTTAATATTATTTTACAAAAATATTAAAAATAGCGAAAGAGGAATAAAATGATTAATTTGCCAGTTTATTTTTACTCTACAACAGGAAATGGTGCAATATGCAAAGCCGTTTGCGATGCGGTGGCTCCTACAGGGATGTGTGTAAAAAAAATGACTTCGTTTGAAGAAATGGTGTTTAGCTCCAAACTCTTGCCATGTTATGTTATTATTGATGCAACATGCAACTTTGGTGATTTGCCTAAATTAATGTTAAACAAGCTGTTTCACGCCGGAATGATTGAAAAAGTGATTTATATTGTGAGTCCAAATTGCAAAACAAATTGTTGCACAAAAATTTTTTGGGATTCTCAGTTTGTTGAAAATCTCGCAAGTGAATTTAAAAGAATGGAGGAAGAAAGACTTTCTAAAATGTCCATAAAAAACCATTCGTGGAAAAAAATTATAGGGAAAAAACTTTATTCGTGGGGAATTTCATATAGACATAGCGGGTTTAGTTTAATTTTGGAAGCATTGGTGTATTATTTGAATAAAAGGGGAAATTCTGGCTTGTATAAAAATATTTATCCTCATTTAAGTGATATGTTTTGTTTATCTTTTGATGCGGTGGAGGTTGGAATTAGAAAATCGCTTTTATATGCTTCAAAAACAAAGAATTTTCCATTTGATTATGTCCCATCAAATAAAGAATTTCTTAGGTATGCATGGCATACTTTTTCTGACATTTATGCATCAAAAACGCTTATTAAAGCAAAAACATAAATTTGGTTGTAAATACTTGCTTCTAGTAATAAATATATGTTGTGGGCAAGTATTATTTTTGGGATAATGTGAAATTATTTTGTAAACTTAATAAAGTGATTATTTGGTCAATTTGTTGTGTAATTTGCTTGGGCATTTTGACAGGTGTTTTTTGTGTGGCAAAGTCATCAAGTGAAATATCTTTAACTTTAATTCAGTGTTATCCGTTGAGAAATTATTTTTTGAACAAAATGTCAGCGGTGGGGTTCTTGCTTCTTGAAAGTTTTTTTGTTTTGATTTGTTTTTTGTTGCTCTTTCTTATGTCATATCTCAAGTGTGGCAAATTTTTGCTTATTTTATTGTCTGCATATATAAGTTTTCGTTTGGGTGTTTCTATTGCGGTTTTGGTGTGTGTCATGGGGGTAACAAAAGGTTTTATTTATGCCATTTTGGCCATTTTGATTCCGTGTGGGTTTAGGATTGTTTTGTATATGATTTTTGGCTTTAGAATGTGTGAATTTAACAAACAGTTTTGCATATTTGGCAATTCAGCGATACGAGGTGCAGAAATAAAGTTGACTCTGTGTTTTTATGCAATTTGTGTGGTAACTGTCGTCATTCAAACAATCATTTTGTTAATTTTTGACAATTTGTTTGTGTTTTAGTAGTTTTTTTTACAAAGATATGTTATTATTTTCTTGTCAGGAGTGCTTATGGAACATTTTGTTGATAGAACTGTAAAGTTTTTAAAAACGTCACTTGAAATAGATAAAATTGATATTGCGGTAATCGCTAGTGTAAGTTATGAAGTGTTTACAGAAAAAATTGAAAACAAAAAGGAAATTAGATTTGCCGATATCCCAGATATGAAACTTTTTGGGGCAGATGCCATTGAAAATAGATTTGTTTATGGCACTCTTGCAGGGAAAAAAGTTCTCTTTTCTGTTGGAAGATTGCATTATAACAACGGTTATTCATGTAGTGATATTGCAAATTTTATCTTTATTTTGAAAGAACTTGGGGCACAACGGCTTGTTATTAGCGCTTGCGTGGGGGTAGGAAGCAAGCACACTCACGTGGGGGATATTGTTACTGCTGTTGACCACATAAATTTAACTGGCAGAAATGCACTTTTTGGTTGTGATTACAATAGATATGGAAGTTTATTTATTGACCTTGACAGCTGTTATGACAAGGATATGATAAAAGTTCTTTCAGACACGGCAAGAAGTGAACTTAAGTTGAAAGTGAAAAAAGGCGTTTTGGTCGAGTTCTCTGGGCCTTCCGTTGAAACATTAAGCGAGAGCAAATTGGCAAAACAAATAGGGGGTGACTTTGCAGGTTTTAATGTCGTAAATGAGGTGATTAGTGCAAATTATTGCTCATTGCCCGTTATTATGCTTGGACTTGCCACGAATTATGCTGTGTTGTATTCTGCGGGCAGACTTAAGCATGAAGATGTTGACTACAATAGAAATCTTGCAAAAGGTTACTACCTTGAACTTCTTGAAAGATTTATCAATAACATTTAATATTTCTTGAGAATTTGCAAACACTAAAAGCAAGGAGATAATTTATGAAAAGAAAAATTATATCACTTGCTTTTTTATTTATGTTTGTTGTGTGCCTTATGACAGGGAAAAGTTTTGTTATGGCAAAGCCTGCTGTGGCAAATGTTGATTTTAATGCAAAAGCATATTATCTTATGGATTATGCCACAGGAGAACCATTACTTGAAGGGAATGCTGAGCAAAAATTGCCTGTTGCTTCAATTGTAAAACTTATGACTATAGACATTGTTTGTAGGGAAATCGAAACAGGAAGTTTGAGCCTTGATGAAAAAATAATAGTTTCTGAAAATGCTTCTAGCATGGGTGGCTCGCAGGTGTTTATTGAAGCAAATGGCGAATATTCGGTGGCGGACATGTTAAAATCTGTCATTGTAAGTTCCGCAAATGATGCAAGTGTTGCTTTGGCTGAAAAAATTGCTGGAAGTGAAGAAGAATTTGTCAATATGATGAATGCTAGGGCAAAGGAATTAGGGCTAGAGGGAACAAATTATGTAAATTGCACTGGACTTCCTGCACCAAACCAATTTTCTTGTGCAAAAGATACTGCTATGCTTTTAAAAGAGGTGTGTTCACACGATATTTATCACAAATTTAGCACAATTTGGATGGATACGTTATCTCATCCAAAGGGTAGAGAGAGTGAACTTGTAAATACAAATAAACTCATAAGGTATTATGAGGGTTGTGATGGCGGTAAGACGGGCTCTACAAGCGAGGCGGGGTATTGTTTGTCCGCCACGGCAAAACGTGGAAATATGCGGCTTATAGGGGTTGTTTTGGGTGCTGAAAATGGCAAAGCAAGATTTTCTGAAACATCAAAACTTCTAAACTATGGATTTGCAAATTTTGAGACTAAAAAAGTTGTTGATAGTGATAGTTTTGAAATTGAAGTTGATACTTTTGGGGGAAAAGAACAAAAAGCAACGGCAAAAGCAAAAGAGGATATTGTTGTTCTTTGCAAAAAAAGAGAAAATTCTAGCGAAGTGTGCGTTGAAACAAAAGTTGATCGCATATCTGCTCCAATGAAGGTGGGGGATAAGGTTGGGACTATTTATGTTACAAAAAATGGCATTGTGGTTGGGGAAAGTGAACTCTTGTTAACTCAAGACATAGAAAGGGCAAATATGGTAGATGGTATCCAAAAAATTGTTGAATATTGGAAGATTTTGTGAATAAAACACGTCCAAAATTTGTTGCTTAAAATGTTTAAATAATATATAATATGATGATCGTAAAGTGGTCATCATATTTTTTTAAGGAATAATTATGCTTATAGATTTGTTGTTTAGGCAAACCTCTTTGCCATTTAGAGATAAGGTCATAGTTTTTTTAACCTACACATTTGCAGTTATAATTGCTCTTTCTATCCACGAATTCGCACATGCTTTTTGTGCTGTAAAACGTGGTGACCCAACACCAAAACTTGCTGGTAGGCTTACACTCAACCCTCTTTCTCATTTCGATGTCACAGGGCTTTTATGTTTTTTGTTTTTGGGATTCGGTTGGGCAAAGCCTGTTCCAATCAACCCATTCAATTTTAGAAATGTAAAAAAGGATACTTTTTTTGTTAGCATAGCGGGGATTTTGGCGAATTTAATCTTGGCATTTTTATCTTTCCCAATTGCAATGCTCTTTTTTAGAGTTTTTGAGCTTAGTGTCGTTTGGCAGTTTTGCTTTTATTTGTTTAAATATATTTTTCAAGCAAATCTTGTTTTTATGGTTTTCAACCTTATTCCAGTTTATCCACTTGATGGTTTCAATGCCATTGCAAGCCTTACAAGCTATAATAATAAATATGTAAATTTTATGCATCGGTATGGAAGTCTTGTTTTGCTTGGGCTTATAGTGGTGTTTCATTTTACAAATTTGTTTGATTATATTGTAAGTTATGTCGGATTTCCAATTGTGTGGTTTTGGAATTTGATTTTGGGGTAGGAGGAGCTTATGAAGATAGAAAAAAATAAAGACTTGACCGATCAACTAGAATCATTTGACGCAGGGGTTGAGTTTAATCTTGATAATTTTCATGGGCCAATTGAACTTTTGTGGCATATGATTAAGGAAACAAAACTTGAAATCTCCGAGGTAAAATTGGCCGACCTTACAGAGCAATATCTAGAATATATGGCAGGGCTTGATGAACTTGATATGGACAAGGCAAGCGATTTTATTGAGGTGGCGGCAACACTTATTGAAATTAAATCCAAATCTCTCCTTCCACGAGAGGAAGAAGATGTGAGCGAGGAAGAAGACCCAGAAGTTTTGCTGAAATGGAGACTTAAAGAGTATGAACTTTTTCACGAAGCTGTGGAAAAAATTAGACCACTTGAAGATGTCAACAAATTCTACAGGGCTCCTGATGAAAAAGTGAACGATTATCGTTATGTTTTGGGTGATATGACATTGTCGGGACTTCTTGATGCATTCGCAAAAATGATGACAAGAATAAAAAAAGAGGAAGAAAAGACTATCCCCAAAAAGATTGAAAAAGATAGGTTTACCGTTGCCGAAAAAATTGTTTCAATCAGAAATAGCATAAGAGAAAAACATAAAATGAAATTTTCAGATTTTTTTGGAGTGGATTATACAAAAAGTGAAATGATAAATTTGTTTTTGGCTGTTTTGGAACTTCTTAAAATGCAGGAAATTCGTGTCAGTCAAAATGGCATATATGATGATATTGATATTGAGCTTAAAGAAAGCGAGGAGGCACAAAAGGAAGATGCTGTGTGATAGAGAAAAACTTGTTGATGTCGTGGAAGGAATTTTGTTTGTTTCTGGAAACGGAGTTGACCTAAAAGACATTGCGGAAAAACTTGAGGTTGATAAAAAAGATGTTGAAAAGGCTGTGGAGGAGCTTAAAACTCGTCTTGGTGGCACTGGGATAAACCTTATTACTTATCGCGGTAATGCTCAACTTTGTTCAAATCCTGACCTTGCGGAGGACATTGCAACAGTCCTTAACCCAATTAGGGAGAAACTCTTGACCAAAGCGACCATGGAAACGTTGGCTATTGTTGCCTATAAACAACCCGTTACACGTCTTGAAATTGAACAAATAAGGGGTGGGGCAAGCAGTGATTATGCAATGCAAATTTTGATGAATTTTAAACTCGTTGAAGTTGTTGGAAGAAAGGATGCAATCGGCAAGCCTCTTTTGTTTGGAACGACAGACGAATTTTTGAAAAGATTTAATCTTAACTCGCTTGAAGATTTGCCGGACTATGACGAACTTTTGGAACGCATTCAAGTTCTAAAACAAGAGGCAAACGACTCTCTTTATAGAAGCACAGAAATTATTCCGGATGAAGAACTCCCAGACAGCAAAGAGCGTTTAGAGACTGAAAAAGAGACTGTTGAAGCGGATAAAAAACATAAGGAAAAGCCTGCTAAAAATGGCGATGCCCTTGTTGATAATAATGTCGAAAAATTGGCTGAAAATGATATCGAAAAAAATTTGGAGGCTTCTGAAAGTTCAAATAAAGACGATCAATTTATGGAAAATAAAAATGTAGTAAGTGGAGAGGCGGACACCCCATTAGAAGCCATTGAAACTACCACAAATCTTTCTGAAGAGGAAACAATGAAAACCTTGCAATCGGCATATGAACAGAGCGAAGAGTTCCTTTCTCAAAAGGACCAAGATTTGTTATAAAGTTACTTACAAAATAATAAAAAAATTGGACTTTATGTCCAATTTTTTAGTATGTTTTGATAGAAATTTGGTGGGATAAAAATTTTTACGTGATTGCTTTTTTGCATAATTGAGTGATCTTTGGGCAGTGTTGCCACAGCATAGTAAGTGTATAAATTTCCATTTGTGGTATTGTTGTCTTGCACGGTCACTTCGCCTTGTTTATCCTCAATGTTGGCGATAACAACATCATTATCCTCACACACTCGATGTATGCAATAGTTGAGATACTTTTTTGCATGAAGAGTGAGGACAACATTCGAATTTGTTTTAGTTGCAGAAAGAGTGAAAGGAGAAATTTCGCTGAACATATTTGAGGTTTCTTGGGGAATGTTTGAAGTAGCAAAATACACTGATTTTTTAAATCTATCTGGAGTGACTGGGGAAGCGAGCATAATTCTGTTGTTTGCCAACAATTCTTGTGAGTTTATATCCAATTTTACACAACTGTCTGGAATGTTAAAATTTCCACTTCCTAGCTTGCAGGAGTTGTAAATTTGTTGAGCTATAATGGTTGGTGCATTTGAACCAGTGATAGATGGTGAAAGGGGGGTTGAAGTGGAGCCGACCCACACACAAACTGTGTGTTGAGGTGTGTAAGAAATGTTCCAAGTGTCAGTGTTTTTGTCGCTATTTTTAAGTCCCGCAGTGCCTGTTTTGGCACAAACATCATACGATTGTTTAAGCCTTCGTGAGGTGCCATTTTCAACAGTTTGTTTCAGCATATCATTTATTAGGTATGCCGTTGATGAACGCATAACTTGTGTTTCACTTTGTGGGTTTTCATAAAGCAAATCTCCCTTGCTAGAATAGATTTGTTTAATAAATCTTGCCTTAATTTTTTTGCCTCCATTTGCAAATGCTTGATAGCAATTTGCAAGGTCTTTTATTTTTACTCCGTCATATAGGCCACCAAGCGCAATGGAGCAGCCATTGTCTTCGGAAGACAACTCAATTCCGACATTTTTTGCAAAAGATTTCGCATAATCAATGCCAACATAATTTAGAAGTTTTACAGCGGGAATGTTGTAGGAATTTGCGAGAGCATTTTTGGCACTTACCCAACCATGATACTTATTTTTGTAATTTTTAGGTTTGTAACCATTTATGTCAACGGCTTCATCAAGAATGGGAGTTTCGGGTGAAATTAAATCTTTTTCAATAGCGGGGGCATAGCAAACAATAGGCTTTATTGTTGATCCCGGCTGACGAGTTAGGAAAAGGGTGTTGTGTTCGCTTTGGGCACAAAATGCAACGATTCCACCTGTTTTGTTGTCAATTACGACATTTGCTCCGTCAGCGATGGACGTTTTTGTCAGCATAGGCAAATTTGACAGCGCATCTTCACAAGCTTTTTGTATTGAAGGGTTCTGATAAGTGACTATTTTTAGTTTTTTAACAAGCAAATCTTTTTCCAAAATATGTAGGATTTCACAGGCTTCGTCGATGACGGCGGAATAATATGAATTGCTTGATAAAGCATATTTATTTATATTGAGACCGAGAGGTGTGTTTGTGGCAGAAAGATATTCTTCCTGCGAAATTTTGCCGTCTTTCAACATTTCTTTCAGCACTAAATTCCGTCTTTTAAGACATTTATCCGGGTGTGCGGTTGGAGAGTATTTCTTCGGGGATTTAATTACTCCCGCAAGCATTGCAGATTCGGGAATTGTCAAATTTGTTGCATTTTTTGAAAAATATTTTTGAGAGGCATTTTCAAGACCAAATGCTCCATTCCCAAAATAAATTGCATTGAGATATGCACTCATAATTTCTTGCTTAGAAAGGCTTTTTTCAAGTTCTTTTGCTAAAATAAGTTCATCAAATTTTCTTCTTATTGTTTTTTCACTGGTCAAGTGTGTGTTTTTTATAAGCTGTTGCGAAATGGTAGAAGCTCCTTCAGAAAAGCTATGCGTTTTAAGGTTTTTAAAAAATGCTTTTGCCATTCGTTTATAATTTACTCCACTATGACTGAAAAAATTTTTGTCCTCAATAGACACAAACGCATCAATAGTGTGACGTGGAATTTGGTTGTAAGACAGGACAGTCTTTGTTCCTGTTTGTGGCGAGATCTTATTTCCATCTTTGTCCAAAACAAGAGCAACAGCGGTCTTATAATTCAATTTGTCCTTACTAAATTTTACACTTGAAAAATTGTTTAAAAATCCCGTTGAAAACAAGCAAAATAAAAGTAATCCCACAAAAAATGAGACAAGAATTATGTAAAAAATTATTCTAAAAAACACTGCTTTTTTGCTCATTATACACTTATTATTTATATTTTTAAATTATTTATCCAAAAAGGGAACTTTTTAGGCGTTTTTGTTGGGGATTCGCAATTTTTTAAGGGGAAATTGCACTTATTTTTACTTTTTATCCAAAAAACCACCGATTTTTGTGCCAAAAGGGAAATTTTTGCCAATTTTATGCCAAAATTTTGTGTAAAAAGAATGTTGAAAAAACTCAAAAAATATTGTAAAAAGTCGTGAAAACTCTTGAAAAAAAATTGATTAGATAATATAATAACTATATTATGGATAAAAAGTATTTTATAGAAACGTTTGGTTGCCAAATGAATTTACATGACTCGGAGAAAATTGCGGGCATGCTTGTTGACCTCGGATATTCCGAAGCGAAAAATAAAGAAGATGCAGATGTTATTGTTTTTAACACATGTTGCATAAGGGAAACTGCCGAACTGAAAATTATGGCTAAAATTGGAGAAACAAAAGCCTTAAAAAAGAATAACCCAAACCTAATAATTGCAGTGTGCGGTTGTATGACACAACAAAAGGGGATGCCGGAACTTTTGAAAAAAAGATTCCCCTTTTTGAGCATTGTCATTGGAACACATAACCTTGAAGAATTTGAGGGATACATAAAAGAACTTGTTAGCGTTGACAAAAAGAAATTTAAATCTGTTGTGTGGGATAGTGAAGGGAAGGTAATTGAAAACACTCCAACATATAGGACAAGTGGCAACAACGCTTGGGTTAATATTATGTATGGATGCAATAATTTTTGTACGTATTGCATTGTGCCATATGTTCGAGGAAGAGAACGAAGTCGAAAGCCTGAGGATATAGAGAACGAAGTTAGAGAACTTGTTAAAAGTGGAAAATACAAAACAATAACTCTTTTGGGGCAAAATGTAAATTCTTATGGAAAAGATTTGGGAAATGGTGAAAATTTTGTTTCACTTCTTGAAAGACTTTGTAAAATTGAAGGCGATTTTAAAATTAAATTTATGACATCACATCCAAAAGATTTTAGTGATGAACTTGTCGATTTTATTGCAAAAGAAAAAAAGATGAGCAAGTGTGTACACCTTCCTGTTCAAAGTGGTAGCGATAAAATTTTGAAGGCAATGAATAGGCATTATAATTTGGCTCATTACAAAAACCTTGTCGCAAAAATTAAAGAGAAAATTGATGGTGTCAGTCTTACAACTGACATTATTGTTGGGTTTCCTGGTGAAACTGATGAGGATTTTTCAGAAACTTGTGATTTGCTGAAATTTTGCAAATATTCTGGAGTTTTTGGCTTTGTTTATTCCAAAAGGAAGGGCACTCCTGCGGAGAAATTTGAAAATCAAATTGATGCAAAAACAAAACAAAAAAGAATTACAACTTTGTTTGATATCCAACACGAAATTGCAAGAGAAGAACTTAAAGAAATGGTTGGAAAGACGTATGAATGTTTTGTTGAAACAAGAAAATGTGGTTTGTGGATAACTAAAACTGAAAGTGGTAAGACAATAAAAGTTAAATGTGATAGTTTGAGCCCAGAACAATATGTTTTTGTAAAGGTTGACAAGTTGGTTGATGGCGAATTGTTTGGAGTCGTTTTTGACACAAAGGGAAAGGAAAATTGATATGGAAGAAATTATAGATAGAAGCAAATTATCACCAATGATGCAACAATATTTTGACACAAAGCAACAATATCAAGATTGTTTGCTTTTCTATCGCTTGGGTGATTTTTATGAAATGTTTTTTGATGATGCAAAAATCGCCTCCAAAATATTGGACCTTGTTTTGTCCGGAAGAAACTGCGGATTGGAGGAAAGAGCCCCAATGTGTGGAGTTCCTTATCATGCGGTGGATATGTACATTGCAAAACTTTTGGAGAAGGGATATAAAGTTGCCATTTGTGACCAATTGACAGATCCCGTTCCAGGGCAAATTGTACAACGAGGGATAACCAGAGTTATCACTCCAGGAACTGTCATTGACCCAGAAAGTTTAAAAGATGGACAGGGAAATTATATTCTCTCTATTTGCAAAAAAGATGATATTGTTGGTGTCGCATATTGTGATGTGTCAACAGGTGAATTTAGAATTAGTGAATATGTGGAAGAAAGTAAACAAAAATTGATGGATTTGTTTTCAAGAATTCGTCCAGCGGAAATAATTTGTAATGAGCAAATGTTTGTGCTATCGCACGACAAAGATATAAGGAACCTAGATTTTTTACCACCTTTTACAAAACATATGGATTTTGAGTTCGACTTGAACAATGCGAAGGAACTTCTTAAAAGGCAATTTAAAATAAGCAACATTTCAGGCCACGATTTCGCAAAATTAAATTGTGCAATTTCTGCCACAGGAGCTCTTTTGGGCTACCTTAACGAAACTCAAATGAGAAGCCTAAATCACATCAACAAAATTATTACTGAAAAACATGGTGACTTTATGCACTTGGATTTTAATGCGTGCAAAAATTTGGAACTTGTCGAAAATGCAAAGGATCACAAAAGGAGAGGTTCTCTTTTGGGACATCTAGACAAAACTAAAACAGCCATGGGGGCCAGGCTTCTTGAAAAATGGGTTCTACAACCTTTACAAAATTCCTCAAAGATAAATAAAAGACTTGATTGCATAGAGGAATTGTCTGGCAATGCTATTTTGCAAAGTGACATTGAAGGCTCATTGTCTGGCATAAGTGACATTGCAAGAATTTGCTCAAAAATTTCTTATGGCACAATTATGCCAAAAGATTGTATTGCTCTTAAAAATTCTCTTGTCCATACGGTTGATTGTGCAAATTTCGTTAGTGAACTTTCAAAAGAAAATTTTGGAGGATTGTTCCAAGACATATCTTCTGTCAAAAATTTGGCAGAACTTTTGGACAAGACTTTTGTTGATAGCCCACCAGCACTCACTTCAGGTGGCGGATATATAAGGGAAGATTTCAACAAAGAACTTTATGAACTAAGGCACATCTCTTCACAAGCGAAAAAATGGTTGACGGACCTTGAAGCAAAAGAAAAGGAAGAAACAGGGATAAAGGGCCTTAAAGTAGGGTATAGCCGAGTGTTTGGTTACTTTATTGAAGTGCCGAAATCTCAAGCCGATTGTGTCCCATACAGTTTTCAACGTAAACAAACCATTTCTAATCACGAAAGATTTGTCACAGATGAGCTGAAGCAAATTGAAAACAAACTTTTGAATGCGGAAGAACTTGCAATTAAACTTGAAATGACCATTTTTGAAAACATAAAGGAAAAGTTAAAAGAATTGGTTGAAGATATTCAGCAAGTGGCTGGAGATGTTGCTTATGTTGATACAATTTTATCACTAACAAAGGTGGCTAGTGAGTACAATTATGTTAGGCCAAAAATAAGCGAAAGATACAAGCATATAAAAATTCAAAATGGTAGACACCCTATTGTTGAAGCAAATATGAAAGGAGAAACTTTTGTCCCAAACGATGCCTATCTTGATGAAAAGGACGATAGAACGCTTATAATAACTGGCCCAAATATGGCAGGCAAAAGTACATATATGCGACAAATTGCTCTTATTGTACTTATGGCTCACATTGGAAGTTTTGTGCCTGCAAGCAGTGCAGAAATTGCTATTACAGATCGAATTTTTACACGAATTGGGGCAAGCGATGATTTGAGTAGTGGACAAAGCACTTTTATGGTGGAAATGGTTGAGGTCGCAAATATTTTAAACAATGCTACACCAAAAAGTCTTGTGATTTTAGATGAAGTGGGCAGAGGAACGGCTACGTATGATGGAATGAGCATCGCTTGGGCAGTTTTGGAATATATTTCAACGAAAATTAAATGCAAAACTTTGTTTTCCACACATTATCATGAAATTACGACTCTTGAGGGTAAACTTGAGGGTGTTAGAAATTATAAAGTTAGTGTGAAAGAATTTAATGGTTCAGTGGTTTTCTTAAGAAAAATTATGCGAGGCAGTGCAGATAAAAGTTTTGGGATTGAAGTTGCTTCGCTTTCTGGAATTTATGAAGAAATTATAAAACGTGCAAAAAATATTTTGTCGCAACTAGAAAAAAATTCTGTTAAATTTGACATAAAAGCATCAACAGAAACAAAGGATGAAGGTTTGTCTCAAAGCGAAAAAAACAATATTATCAATATGTTAAAAAACATTGACTTAAACAAGCTAAGCCCAATGGAAGCATTTGAAATCGTTGTGGATTTGAATAGAAAAGTTAACAAATAAGGAGAAAATAATGCCAAGAATAAATGTTCTTGAACCAAAGGTTTACAATAGAATATCCGCAGGCGAAGTGGTGGAAAGGCCAGCATCTGTGGTCAAAGAACTTGTTGAAAACTCTCTTGATGCAAAATCAACTGCAATTACGGTGGAAATTGAAGAAGGTGGCACCAAACTTATAAGAATAAGTGACAATGGTTGTGGAATTGAATACGATGATTTAACAAAAGCATTTATGCCACATGCCACAAGCAAAATTGCAAGGGCGGATGATTTGGACAATATTGCAACCCTTGGCTTTAGGGGGGAGGCGCTTGCAAGCATTGCTTCTGTTGCTCAAGTGGAACTGGTGTCAAAAGCAGAGGGAAGTGATGTTGGAGGCAAAATTTGTGTCAATGGAGGGGTTGTTGAATATAAAGACGTTTGTGGAGCGAGAAATGGAACAATGATTTCGGTCAAAAATTTATTTTTCAACACACCTGCAAGACTTAAATTTTTGAAATCAAACAGGCAAGAAGGCAGTGCTATAACTTCTATTGTTGAACGACTTATGCTCGCCAATCCAAATGTTTGCATAAAATATATAGTTGATGGAAAAACTGTTTTTTCTGGCTCAGGGCTTGGGCTTAAAAATAAAATTTTTGAAATTTATGGTAGAGAAACAACCGACAATATTATCCCAATAGAAACATTATCTGGCACATACAAACTTTCTGGTTACATTGCAAAACCTATTTTTTGTAAAGCAAACAAAACTTATCAAACACTTATTGTAAATGGTAGATATGTTGCAAATTCACTGGTTTCCGTTGCTGTGTCAAATGCTTATGAAAATTTTCTTATGAAAGGCAAATTTCCACTTTTCGTGCTAAATATTTCACTTCCAAGTGATGAAGTTGATGTTAACGTGCACCCAAGTAAAATGGAAATTAAATTTAGAGAATCAAAAAAGATTTATGATTTGGTTTATAGTGCAGTCTTACAAACATTAAGTGAAAGCAATACCCCACTTTTTTACTCTGATGGAACAGATTTGACGGGCAATTTTAAAGGCGGGAACGGAAACGATACGTTTTCTGTGAGCAGGCAATCACAGATGGAAGGTGAAGTAAAATCACAAGAAGTTCCACTTGAAGAAGTGAAAGGTGGCTTTAGTTTTGGTGATATGCAAAAATTTGCAGATGAGCTTAGTGTTATAAATGTTCATATTCCAAGGCATACAATGGATGGTGCTGATAGTAGTATGAAAGTCCTTTGCAGCGCAGATTATGAGCATTATGGTGAAATAAGAAAACAAAAAGAAAGGGAAATTTTATCTCAAAGCAATGGACAATTAGAAGGACAAGAAGAAAACAAATCAGCTATTGAAGAACGGACATTTTCATTTGCTCCTGAGCTTTGGAAAAATGATTTCAAACCTTCACAAGTGGAAATGAACACAGGGCTAAGCTACAAACTTATTGGCAGACTTTTTAATACATATGTCTTAATAGAATTTGGGGATAATTTTATTATGATTGATCAGCACGCTGGACACGAAAGAGTGTTATTTGACAAATTTACAAAAATGTTTGAAGAAAAAAAAATGATAGCTCAACCTCTTATGGTGCCATATGTTTTTGAGGTTAATGAAGAAGAAAATTCTCTTGTGGAGGAAAATTTGGAAGTGTTCTCTTCGCTTGGTTTTGAAGTCGAGGGGTTTGGTGACAAAACTTACAAAATTTCTTCGATTCCTGCCCTTTTGGATGGCATTAACCTTGAAGAATTTGTGCAAGAAAGCCTTCAAAATTTAACCAAAATTTCGCCAACAAATGAACAAATAAAAAACCATTTTGCAACTTGTGCATGCAAAGCGGCAGTTAAAGGTGGGCAGAATTTGAGTGATGGTGAAATTGAGATTTTGTTGGAACAAATTTCAAAAAAAGGCAGAATTTTGCAGTGTCCACATGGGCGACCAGTGTGTGTAAAATTTTCAAAATATGAAATAGAAAAAATGTTTAAAAGGATAGTTCCGTGAAAGTTTTGATTATAGGCGGTCCAACAGCAAGCGGGAAAACTGCTTTTGCCATTGAATGTGCAAATCGTTTTAATGGAGAAATTGTGTCATGTGACAGTATGCAAATTTATAAAGACCTTAACATCGGCACGGCGAAACCCACAAAAGAGGAGTTGTTAAAGGCAAAACATCACATGGTTGACATTGTTGCCTGTGGGGAGAGTTTTAGTGTCCAACAGTATGTTACACTTGCCCGCGAAGTTATTTCAGATATATTTTCTCGTGGAAAACTTCCAATTATTGTGGGAGGGACGGGGCTTTATATTCGTGGACTATTATATCCTTATTCTTTTGCAAATGCTCCAAAAAATGATGAAATTCGTGAAAAATACCAGCAAATTTTACAAAAAAAAGGAAAAGAATACCTTTTTGAGTTGTTAAAGGATTCAGATCCAATTTCTTGTAAGAAAATAAGTATGAACGACACAAAAAGAGTGATAAGGGCTCTTGAAATTTGTGAAATAACAGGGAAACCAAAATCAAGTCATGTGCAGGAAGAAAAACCTGTTTATGATAGCATTTTTATCGCTTTAAACCCTTCTAGAGAGGCTCTTTATAACAAAATCAATAAGAGAGTTGACGAAATGTTTTCTATGGGGTTAGAAGGCGAAATAAAGACGCTTCTTGAGGCACATAAACTTAGCAGGGAAAGTCAAAGTATGCAGGCTATTGGATATAAAGAATTTTTTGACTATTTTGATGGGAAAACAACTCTTGAAGAAACAAAGGAGAGAATTAAACAAAATTCACGACATTATGCCAAGCGCCAGCTTACATTTTTACGTGGCTTTGATAATGTCTTTTGGATTGACCCACAAAACAAGGACTTGGCAATTGAATATATTTCTCAAAAATTAAAATAAAATATAGATTTCACAAAAATAAAAAACACACAAACCGGGGGAGGCTAGTGTGTTTTTTCGATTTATATAGATTTAATTATCTATTCTGCCCAAACTCAAAATCTGTTGAATCATTTGATGGAAATGGACTGTCTTTACTTTGTGGGGTTTGGTCAGCACCAGTAGAATCGTTTCCACCATTATTGCTGTAATTGCTCGTGTTATAGTTTATTGTTTTTTGTTCGTCAGCTTCTTGGTCTTGTTGTTCTTCTTTAGCACCGGAAGTGGCTTCACTTGATTTTCTAGTATTGTTTTCTGTGTTGTATACAATTGCCCCATAAACATCCCCAAGGTTAGGGGTATAAGGAACATTTTTCCCATTCCAAGTAATTTTAAACCCAACGCTTGCAGCGACAGCTCCATTGCTAAGCAAATCGCCAAATGTTGAGTTGCCATTAAGTTTAATGCCTGTGCCGGCAGTAATAGAAGTAAAGAATTGTGTGTGTTCTGAAAGGTCTAGACTAAAGGCAAGTCCCATTGCAACGCCCAAAGTAAGTCCTTTCCCAGAAACAATTAGAGAAGGCCCCGCAGCGAATGTGAAGTGTAGCCCCTCATTTTTTTCGACTTTAGCTATTGTAGAAACTTCTTTGTCGAGATTTATAGTAAAGAAAAGGGAAGAATCTCCTGAAAAGTTATCTTTAATATCTGATGCGAGTGCATTATTCTTTGTTGCTGAAGCAAATTGTGCAGTTAATCGTGAAGTTATATTATAATTTAAGATTGCATCAATCTTTTTTGATTTTTTAGTAGTTTCAGGAGTAACACTTACTAGAATGCTTGGTTGACCACTCTCAGCAGAATTTCCTGACAATGATTTAGCATCCACAGTTGAAACATTCACAACACCATTTTCTGTCTGAATTATTTCGTTTTTTGTTGATGAGTTTTTCTTAACAGAATTCAATTCAGTAACAATAGCGCCAGTTCCCCCTCCAGAAAGATTAGATGATGACGCTATTTGTCCATCAACTGTGGTTTCAGCTCCTCCACCCAAGGCTGTTGTCGCTACGCTTGCACCAAGAGCAGTAAATGCAACAGCTTCGAGAAATATCCTTTTCATTGATTTTCTTTTAGCTTTATTTGTAGTTGAACTTGTTTGTTTTTTTTCATCTTTCTCTGCCATAATTTTTTCCCCCTATGTATTTTATTTGGTTGTATTATATATTATTTTTTGATTATTGTCAATAGGTTGTCAATTTATTGTAAGTTTGCACAAATAAATTTAAATTATTGCACAAAAACGGCTAATTTTTTGGGTAAAATGGAATGTTTTTGTGAAAATTTGTTCTCATTTTGCAAAAAAATATAGACAACAATTTTTCAAAATGATATAATCTAATTGGATGAAAATCTATTACACGGTTAAAGAGGATAATTATGATTAGTTTAAAAAATAACATCTACAGAAGCCATATGTGTGGCAGTTTAAATGCAAAACACATTGGGGCAGAGGTAAAAGTTGCCGGTTGGGTTAACAATATCAGAAAAATGGGGGGCTTAACTTTTTTGACCATTCGTGATCAAAGTGGAGTTGTGCAAGTTTTTGTTGAAAATGAAAAAATGGTTGAAGGTTTGACTCGTGAGAGCACTGTTACCATAACGGGCATTGTTCGTTCTAGAGGGGAAAAGAACATCAATTCAGATATGGCAACGGGAGAAATTGAAGTATTGGCAAAAGATGTTAAGATTTTGGGCCTTTGCAGTGAGGTTTTGCCTTATGAAATTTTAAAAGCACGTGACCAGAATGAAAACACTCGACTAAAATATAGATATTTGGACTTGAGAAACGAAAAAAATATGCAAAATATTGTTTTAAGGGCCAAACTTCTAGAATTTTTGCGTCAACAAATGAGAGAACTTGAATTTTTGGAAATTCAAACTCCAATTTTAACATCTTCAAGCCCTGAAGGTGCAAGGGACTTCCTTGTTCCAAGCAGACTTAATCCTGGCAAATTTTATGCATTGCCACAAAGTCCACAACAATTTAAACAACTTTTGATGCTCAGCGGATTTACAAGATATTTTCAAATTGCACCATGTTTTAGAGATGAAGATGCTCGTGCAGATAGAAGCCCAGGAGAGTTTTATCAACTAGACTTTGAACTAAGTTTTGCAACGCAAGAAGATGTTTTGGATGTTATGGAGAAGGTTTTGTATAATACACTTACACATTTCAGCACCTTGGCAGTTGATAAGCCTCCATTCAGAAGAATAAAATTTTGGGATTCTATGCTCACATATGGTTCGGATAAACCAGACCTTAGGAATCCACTGGTTCTTGTCGATTTGACGGATGAATTCAAATCACATTCATTTTCAGTAATAAATAACAAAAATATTTTTGCAATAAAAGCCCAAGCAAACAACATGGGCAGAAGATTTTTTGATGCAGTCACTGATTTTCTTAAACTTCAAGGAGCAGGTGGACTGGTTTACCTTAAATATGACGGGGAAACTTTGGGTGGCCCTGCTGGAAAATATTTTAGTGAAGATGATTTTGGCAAACTTAATGCAAAATTAAATCTTGTTGCAGGAGACACAATTTTTATTGTTGCAGATGCGAAGAGAATAAAAGCAATGAAACTTGCCGGACTTTTGAGAAATGAACTTGGTGAAAGACTTGACCTTGTTGACAAAACTTGTTTTAAGCCTTGCTTTGTTGTGGATTTTCCATTCTATGAAGAAGATGATGAAGGGAAAGTGGAATTTTCACACAACCCATTTTCAATGCCACAAGGAGAAATGAATGCATTAAAAAATCAAAAGCCACTTGACATTTTGGCATATCAATATGACCTTGTGCTAAATGGGGTTGAACTTGCAAGTGGAGCAGTTAGAAATCATAATCCAGAAATCATGGTTGAAGCATTTAGAATTGCAGGATATTCTCAAGATGTTGTTGAGAGCAAATTTCCTGCACTTTACAACGCTTTCCGTTATGGAGCTCCACCTCACGCAGGGGCAGCTATTGGGTTTGATAGACTTCTTATGTTCTTGTGTGGAGAGGATAGTATAAAAGAAGTTATCGCATTCCCACTCAACAAATCAGCTCAAGACCCTCTTATGGGCGCTCCAAATGAAGTTTTCCCACAGCAACTAGAAGACATCCACATCAAACTCGTTCCAGTGGAAAATCACGAAAATTAAGCAAAAAACCTTCTTTTCAGAAGGTTTTTTTACAAAAAATAAACAAGGGGAAACCCTTGTTTGTTTTTATTCATCTTTGTCATCGTCATCATTAGAATCAAATGTAAAGTCAAATTCTGGTTGGTCGGGATTGCAAACTTGATTCCAATCAATTCCGGGTAAATCTGGTTGATAATCCATTTTGTCCTCCTCAATTTTTGCAAGAGGCTGTCTTGCTAATTCTATTTCGCAAAGAAATATGGTACCACCAGCGGGGTTCGAACCCGCATTGCCGGCGTGAGAGGCCAGTGTACTAACCATTATACTATGATGGCATATGGTTGCGTTTCAACCAACATTATAATAGCAAAGTTGAAAAGAAAAAGCAATAGATTTGTCAATTTTTTTTCAAAAAAAATATTTTGACTATTTTATGTAAGTCGTGTAAAATGAAAATGTAACTTTGAAAGCAATGATAAAATTAAAAAAAATTTGTAATTTTAGAGCATTATTTTTTCTCTTTTTGCTTATTATGCTGTGCATTTTTGGAGCAACAATGGTATATAGCAACAAAATTTATCTAGTGTTGCTTATTTTTCCTGTTGCATATTTTTTGTATGTTGGAATTAAAAGAAAATTTGTTTTGTTGGGCATTTCATTTGTGATTTTGTGTGGGGTGTCTGCATTTTCGTATTTGACCATTAAAAATTATGAAGAATTTATCGTGCCTGATGGGCAAGTGGTTATCGTGGCAACTGTGGACAAAATAAGCATGAACAGTTATGGCGACTACATATATTATTTTCGAGATTTAGAGTATAAACAAGATGAAAGTTCTCCTACTTGCAAAATTGAAGGGAACTTCTCCATGTATGTTGATGAAGAATCCACAATGTTAGAAGCAAACCGGTTTGATAGAATTGCCTTCGTTGGGAAAATTTTGAAAAATAATACTAATTCGCAAAACAATTTTTATAATGACAATAAATACAAGGTGTATATTTCAAACAATTCAACCCCTATTAAAATTGAAGTTGATAAAAGTTTAATAGAGCAATTTCGAGAAAATAATCTTAATTATTTAATACAAACTCTTGGCGAAGAAAATGGGAATATTTGTTACTCAATTTTGTATGGAGATAGGGCAACCGTTGCTTCTTTTGAATTGGACAACTTCAAACAAAGTGGAGTTATGCATTTATTCGCAGTGTCAGGGTTGCATGTGGGACTTTTAGTTGCTGTTGTGGTGTGGTTTCTTTCAAAATTAAAAACAAATGGTAAAGTGCAGTTTTTCTTAATTTTGTTTTTTTTGCTTGGCTATTGTATTTTGTGTTCGTTCACGCCATCTGTTGTCAGAGCGAGCATAATGTCAATTTGTTTTTTGTTATCAAAACTCTTTGAAAGAAAATATGACACACTAAATGCATTGAGTCTTGCGGGAATAATTTTGCTTGTTATTTCACCAACAATGTTTTTTACAATAGGTTTTCAACTATCATTTTTGGCAGTTTTTGGTGTAATTTCTTTGTCAAAAATACTATCTTTTGTCAAATTTAAAAGTGATTTTATGCAAGAATTTTGGAATGCCATAAAATTATCCGTTTCAGCTCAAATGGGCGTTCTTCCACTAATGTTTTACTATTTTGGTGGGGGTACAACTTGGACATTGCTTGCAAACTTACTGTTAATTCCTTTTTTCACTCTATTCTACACTCTTTTGTTTGTGTGCAATATAATTGTTGTTATAATTCCGTCATTTGGCGTGATTTTGAAAGTCCCAGGAATTTTATTTGACCTATTTGTGTATTTTAATGACCTAATTATTTCACTTCCAGGCGGATATATTGAATATAGCAATGTAAACACTCTTTCAATCGTTTTGTATATGCTGTTTTTGTGGTGTGGGAGCAAGTATTTTGTTGTCAGCGGACGAACTAGGGCAATTATTGTAATAATTCTTGTTTTGTGCATAACTTGCGCACTTATTATGGGAAATTTAAATCTTTTTGGTGGAGATGTGAACATAAGTCCACAAAATTTGCCGTTAAAAACCATATTGGCACAAAAATGCGGATAAAAGTTGCTTTTTTATTGAGTTAGTGTATAATTGAGGTGATATTATGAGATACGAAGATTTAGAAAACAAACTAAAGATGGGTGTTCAGTGTGTGTATATTATAAATGGTGGCGAAAGTTTGCTTACTGTTGGCGCTTTGTCAAAGATTGAAAGAGCATTGAACATTACTTTGCCAGATTTTAACAAAAATGTTTTTATGGATGATTTTGCAAGGGGGGCAGGGGCAATTGTTGAAAGTTGCCAAGCATTGCCGTTTTGTGATGCAAAAAGGCTTGTTGTTGTGCATGATTATTTGGGCAAGAAAAACGAAAGCGAACGGAAGATTTTTCTCAAATATTTTGAAAAACCGAACCCAACGACTTGCCTTGTGTTTTTCTCCACAACAAAAAGTGAATTTTTTTCAAGCCTTGAAGGGAAAGTGGAAAATATCGACTGTGAAAAACCTAGTCCAATATTTTTGAATAGTTTTGTTGAAAAAAAGTTGAAACAAAAGAAAATTGTTGCAGATAGGTTGACCATTTCAAAGCTTATTGACTATTGTAACAATAGTGTTACAAGGCTTGATACAGAAATTGACAAAATAGGCACAATAATCGGAGATGGAGCAACTCTTTCTGAAACGGATGTGGAAAAATTTGTTACAAAAGACCTTGAATATGTAATTTTTGACCTTACAAATGCCATAAGCGAAAGAAATGGTGACAAAGCTTTTGCATTGGTTGATGCAATGCTTAAAAATAAGGAACAACCTTCAAAAATAATTTCTACTATGCAAACGCATTTCAGAAGATTGTTTTTCATTGCAAGGAGCGGTTGTGGAACTGCGGAACTATCAAAATATCTTGGGATAAAGGAATTCGCAATTTCAAAATATAAAGCACAATTAAAAAATTTTACACAAGTAGAACTCAAAAGAGCCTTTGATTTGTGCGCGGAAACGGAGTATGCAACAAAAAGTGGCGAAATGGAAGCAAAAAACGCAGTGGGATTTCTTGTTGCTAGCATTTTGAATGGTTAAAATCACTTTTTTGGTGCAAAGTTTTATGCAAAAAGTCAAAATTGAGCAGAATTTGTAAAAATTTTGTTAAAAAAGATTGAAAAAAGTGTTGCAAATTGGATTCCAATATGCTAAACTTGTCAAGTATAAAAAAGGAGTTAGCAATGCCAAATATTAAATCAGCAAAGAAAAGGGTTTTAGTTTCCGATAGAAAAAAGGAAGAGAACAGATATGTCAAGTCAACAATGGCAACAATGATTAAAAATTTTAGAGTTGTTGTTGGTCAAGATGTCAAAAAGGCAGAAGCTATGCTTGTTGACATAACATCTTATATTGACTCTGCAAAGAGCAAGGGTGTTATCCATGCAAACACAGCTAGCAGGAAGATTGCTCGCCTTAACTTGCTCCTTAACAAAGCAAAAGAGACATCTGAAGTTAAGGAACAACCAATAGAAACTGAAGAAAAACCTAAGAAGACAAGAGCAAAAAAAGTTGAAAAGTAAAATAATTAATGTTTTTTGAAAGCACCGATATTTTGTCGGTGTTTTTTTGTCGTAAAATAAGAACTTATCACAGCAATTTGTGGTAAGTTTTTTTAACAATAAAAATTTGCTTGGAATATAAAGTTTTAAGGGGTGAAAATTGCCCCAGGGAGATTTTATGAATATTGCAATAGTTGGTGTCACCGGCAAGGTTGGTGGCAAATTTGTTGAAATTTTGCATGAGAGGAACATTCGTGCGGAGAAATTTTTTCTTTATGCAAGTAAAAAAAGTGTTGGTAAAAAAATAAAAATGTTCGGCGAAGAAGTTGAAGTCATGGAACTTTGCGAAGAAAACGTCGAAGGCAAAAAAATTGATTATGCCTTATTTTCTTGCGGAGGGGAACTATCCAAAAAGTTTGTCCCAAAATTTGTTGAGGCGGGGGCAGTTGTTGTTGACAATTCAAGTGCATGGCGAATGGATAAAGATGTTCCACTTGTAGTTTCAGAAGTAAACAAAAAAGATATATTCACTCATCATGGTATAATTGCTAATCCGAATTGTTCTACCATTCAAGCCATGCTTCCGCTTAAGGCACTTGACGCAAAATTTGGATTGAAAAGAGTTGTATTTTCAACTTATCAATCAGTTTCTGGTGCTGGACAGCGTGGAATAAGTGATTTAAAACGTGGGATAAATGGCAAAAAAACAGAAAAATTTATTTACCCAATATTTTCAAATGTTATCCCACACATTGATACCTTTGAATCTAATGGCTACACAAAAGAGGAAATGAAAATGATTTTGGAAACAAGAAAAATTCTACACAAAAAAGATTTAAAAGTGACCGCGACATGTGTGAGAGTCCCTGTTTTTGATTGCCACAGCGAAAGTGTGAATGTTGAACTTAAAAAGCCTTTTACTTTGGAGGAAATCAAAAGGTGCCTAAATAATTTTGAAAATGTTGTTGTTATGGACGATATAAAAAACAACATTTATCCAATGCCTATATTTTGCAAAGAAGTTGATGAAGTTTTTGTGGGAAGAATTAGAAAAGACGAATCTTGTGATAATGCAATAAATATGTGGGTTGTTGCGGATAACATAAGGAAAGGCGCTGCAACAAATGCTGTACAAATTTTGCAAGAGCTTATAAAAGGTAAAAAAAAGTAAAAATTAATTAAAAATTGAAGTAGAATTTGGAGGAAATTATGAAAAAAGTTTTTGAAGGGAGTGGTGTTGCAATCGTAACGCCATTCAGTGAAGGAAAAGTTGATTTTGAGGCACTTGGGAAGATGATTGATTTCCAGGTGGCAAATGGGACTGATGCAATAATAGTTCTTGGGACGACAGGAGAGGCGTCAACAATGTCACAGGAAGAAAAAAGTGAAGTTATAAAGTTTTCAAAGCAAACAATTTCGGGCCGGGCAAAATTTATTGTAGGAACGGGTGCAAATGACACACAGGTTGCCATCAAAAATAGCCAATTGGCACAAAAATGTGGCGCAGATGGGGTTCTTGTGGTTACACCATATTACAACAAATGTACTCAAAAAGGGCTCTTTGAACATTATAAAGCGATTTCAGATAGTGTTGACATTCCAATAATTGTTTATAATGTTCCTAGTAGAACGGGGGTGAATATTTTGCCTGAAACGGCGGAAAAATTGGCGGAAATCAAAAATATTTGTGGCATAAAAGAAGCAAGTGGAAACATTTCTCAAATCGTTGAGTTGTGTCACAAATTAAATGATAAAATGGCAGTGTATTCAGGTGATGACGGGTTGAATTTACTTTTCATGATGCTTGGGGCAGAGGGCGTTATAAGTGTGACAGCAAACATTTTGCCAAAACAAGTGAAGGAACTTGTAATGTTTGCGAAAAGAGGGAAAATTGCGAAGGCTCTTTGTGTGCATAATGAATTATGTGATATTAACAAAAAATTGTTTGTTGAGGTTAATCCAATCCCTGTGAAATTTGCATTAAGCAAAATGGGATTGTGCAAGAACGAACTCCGATTGCCGCTTACTCCACTTGAAAAGAAAAACGAGGAAATTGTTTTTTCTGCACTTGAAAAATTTTTGTGATGAATATGTGGCTAAAGATGCCATTATATTTAGAAATGTGTAGAGTTTAAAGGTCAAAATGGAAATAATTTTTTGGTGATGAGAAATAATAAATTACAAAATTTTGGGGGAGAAGATGAAAGTTTGCATAAATGGTTTTTGTGGGCGAATGGGACAAGAGATTTTGCTTGCGAGCAAAAAATTTGATGGAGTTGAAGTTTGTTATGGAGTAGATACAAGTGAAAGACTGGAAACTTTTCCATGTAATTTTGAAGGCATAAAACTTGCTACAAATTTTGATAATATCAAATGTGATGTGGTAATAGATTTTTCTCATCCAAAGGCATTGAAACAGGTTGTTGAGTTTTGTAAAAGAACTGGAACGGCATTGGTTGTTGGCACAACAGGATTTGGGCTTGTCGAAAAAAAATTGATTGAGGATTTGTCAAAAGTTGTCCCTGTTTTTTTGTCAAGCAATATGAGTGAGGGCGTTTTTGCGATGGGAAAACTTGTGGAGTTCGCAACAAAAATTTTGGAGGGGTGGGATGTTGAAATTTTGGAGACTCACCACTCGTCAAAGGTTGACCTCCCCAGTGGCACGGCGATCATGCTTCTTGATAAAATAAAAAGATATAGACCACACTTAACAGCAAATCTTGGTAGACATGCATTTGGAGTGCGACAATCAAATGAAATTGGGGTGCATAGCATTAGGGCGGGAGGTTTTTGTGGCACACACAGGGTTTTGTTTGCTAATGGTTCTCAAAGTGTGGAAATTTCGCACATTGCCTTTTCAAAAAGTGTTTTTGCAGAAGGTGCTGTGAAAGCAACAATTTTTGTATTCGGCAAGAAACATGGACTTTATGATATGGAGGATATGTATAAGTAAAAACCTTTTTTAACACATTTTAATACAATGATGTGTAGGTAGGGAAATGAAAGAATTAGTTTGTAAATTTGGGGGATCGTCACTTGCCGATGCAAAAAAAATTATGCAGGTGGCAAAAATTGTGAGCAATAATGGGTCAAGATTTGTCGTCGTTTCTGCTCCTGGCAAAAGGAATAAAGATGATATAAAAATAACAGACATGTTAATCTCATGTCAAAAAAAAGCAAAAAATGGTGAAAATTTTGATGAAGAATTTGAACTTTTATCAAAAAGATTTATTGATCTTGATGAGACGTTGGGAACAAAAATTGATATAAAAATTTTGCTAGATGAGTTTTATAAAGAAATAAAATTTGGGACGACGACAGACTTTGTTGCAAGTCGTGGGGAATACTTTTCGGCAAAAATTGTGAGCAAATATCTGGGATATAACTTTTTGGATGCAAAAGATTTTATAACTTTTTCGGAAGAGGGAAAAGTTGACCTTGAAACATCAAGAGTAAAATTTATTTCTCGCACAAACAAAAAAGATAAGTATGTCATTCCTGGTTTTTATGGAGCGGACTCAAATGGAATTGTAAAAATTTTTTCTCGTGGAGGGTCAGATATAACGGGAGCCGTTGTGGCTGTTTTGTGTGGGGCGAGGGTTTATGAAAATTGGACCGATGTTGATGGCTTTTTAGAGTGTGACCCAAGATTTTCAAAAAATCCAAAACTAATTGGCAAAATAAGTTATGCGGAACTTAGAGAATTAAGTTATTCTGGGGCAAATGTTTTGCATCCTGATTGCACAAAATTTTTGAGAGAAAATAATATCATTTTAAATTTGAGAAACACTTTCAACCCCGCCTGCAAAGGAAGTTTTATTATGCCAAAATGCAAGCAAAAAAAACTTACGGGAATTGCAGGACAAAAGGGCTTTTGCATTATTTCATTTGAGAAATTTAATATAAACTCGTCTTTAAGCAGTCTTGCTAGTGTGTCGAATGTTTTTGCAAAGTATGGAGTGCATATTGAGCATATCCCAACTGGCATTGACAACATTTCTGTTGTTGCAATGGAAACCGGAATGAACGACGAGATTTTGGAAAAAATTGTGAGGGAACTATCCAATATTCTAGTTTTCGACAGTGTGAGAGTTGTAAAAGGGATTGCTTTGGTTAGTGTTGTTGGAGCAACGTTTGATAGAAAAATGGAGAAAAATGTTTTTGATGAGATTTATTCTCTTGGCACTAAAATTTATATGCTGAACAAAAGCGCTCGGGGCCTTTCAATTATATTTGGATTCCCACAAAAAGATTTTGAACGTGTGCTTAAGACTTTGCATAGAAACTTGTTCTGTAGTGACTAAATGTTAAAAATTTGTTTTAAAAAGGTAGAAAATGGCAACATAAACACGAATTATGTTGCCATTTTTGTTTGTTTTTGAAAAAAAAATTGCTATAATGTTATGTAAAAATGGAGAAATGTATGAAAATTATTGTTGATTGTTATGGAAATGATTTGGGGGCAAAAGTTGCTGTTGAGGGGGCTTGTAATGCAGTAAACAAAGATGAGAACTTAAGCATTGTTTTGGCGGGCAAAAAAGAAGAGCTTGAAAGTATTCTTGCAAGTCAGACCTGCGATAAGGGAAGGATTGAGATTTTACCTGCAGATGAAGTTATTTCAAACAATGAATCGCCAACAGAAGCAGTGAAAACGAAAACAAATTCTAGTTTGGTTAGGGCATTTGATGAATTGAGGCACAATGATGAAATTGTGGGAATTGTGTCTTGTGGTTCAACGGGGGCTGTCCTTACGGGGGCTTTCCTTAAAATTGGAAGAATAAAAGGGATCTCTCGTCCAGCGCTTTGTCCAATAATTCCAACTAAAAATGGAGGAAAGGTCTTGCTTGTGGATTCAGGTGCAAATGTGGATTGCAAGCCAATAAATATTTGTCACTTTGCTATTATGGCATCAAGTTATTCAAAGGCATATCTTGGGGTGGAGAATCCAAGGGTTGCTCTTTTGAACATTGGCACAGAGGACAAAAAGGGAAATGAATTTTGTCACGAATGTTTTAAACTTTTAAAGCAAATGCCAATTAATTTTGTTGGGAACATGGAAGCGAGGGATTTCTTAAGCGGGAAATATGATATTGTTGTGACCGATGGTTTTTATGGAAATATTTTGCTCAAGGCGTCTGAGGGGGCAGTGGGATTTGCGATGGGCGAAGTTAAACAAGTAATAAAGAAGTCTTTTTGGGCAAAAGTTGGAGCTTTGTTTATGAAAGGCTCTCTCAAGCAACTTAAATCTCGATTCAACACCAATGCTTATGGTGGCGCAGTGTTGCTGGGGGTTAAGAAACTTGTCGTGAAAGGTCATGGAGCAAGTGATGCGTTGGCTTTTGAAAAGGCAATTTTTCAGGTAAAAACTTTGGCAGAGCAAAAACTTTGCGAAAAAATAAAAGAGCAAGTTGAAGGATTGGAGGTGGAAATTGATAACTGATGCGGATATCAAAAAAATTGAAAAAATAATTCACTATTCTTTCAAAAATAAGCAAATTTTAAACACTGCATTTACACACTCATCATTTGCCAATGAACATCACACACAAAGCAATGAACGTTTGGAATTTCTGGGAGATTCGATATTAGATTTCGTTATCGCAAGTGAGCTGTATTCAAATTTTAACATCGAAGAAGGGCAGATGACTAAACTTCGAGCAAAGCTTGTCAATGGAGATGCTTTGGCGAACATTATTGAACATGAAAAACTGGAACAATTTTTGCAAGTTGGGAAAAGTCTTGCTGGACAGGACGTGGCAAGGAGCATAAAGGAAAATTTGTTTGAAAGTTTGGTTGGAGCGATTTACACTGATAGCAGTCTTGAGAAAGCAAAACGATTTGTGTTAAGATTTATAGACGTTGCAAAGGCATGCAAAACAAAGGACTTTGATTATAAAACTATGCTTCAGGAAGAAGTTCAAAGAGTTAAAGGTGCAAATTTGGTGTATTTTACTTATGCAATGCCCCAAAAACCAGGCATGTTTTGTGCTGAGGTGTACATAAATGACGTTTTTGTCGCAAGAAGTTCTGCAGAGAGCAAAAAACATGCTCAAATGGATTGTGCAAAGCGTGCTCTTGAGAACAAAGAGATGCTAAAACTTTTGCTTGTTGAAGGAAAACATTCATAAAATTATTCTTTTGGCAAAGGGTGTATAAAGTATGCTTTTTGCCAAGAGTATTAAAAAGGAAATACAATGAACTTTAAAAAAATTGAATTGGTGGGTTTTAAATCGTTTGCCGACAAACTTGAAATTAAGTTTGATGCTGGAATAACGGGAATTGTCGGACCGAATGGTTGCGGGAAATCCAATGTATCAGATGCTATAAGATGGGTGCTTGGAGAACAAAGCACAAAACTTTTGCGTAGTAGTAATATGCAAGAAGTTATTTTTAATGGGACAGAAAAAAGGAAAAGTATGTCTTATTGTGAGGTGTCTTTGTTTTTTGACAATTCATCAAGAATGTTCGACTTGAATTTTGATGAAGTCGCTTTTACAAGAAAACTTTATCGTTCGGGCGAAAGTGAATATTTGATAAACGGAACCCCTTGTAGAATGAAAGATATTGTAAATGCCTTGCATGACTCGGGCATAGGTAAAGAGGGATATTCAATTATTGGACAAGGCAAAGTTGAAGAAATTATTAGTGCAAAACCGGAAAATAGACGTGCAATTTTTGAGGAAGCGGCCGGCATTGCAAAATTTAAACAACGCAAAATTGAGGCTGAAAGAAAACTGGATAGAACACAAGAAAACTTGAATAGGGCATTAGATGTTTTGCAAGAACAAGAAAGACAACTGGGACCTCTTAAAAAACAAGCGGAAAATGCAAAACTTTATCTTGGTTATAAAGATGAGCTTAAAAGCTATGAAGTGAATGTTTATGTGAGTCAATATGAAAGTGCAAGTGACACAAAGCAAGCCATTCAAACAAAAATTGATGGTTTTGAAGAAGAACTCGCATCAAAACAAACTTCTTTGGACAAGATGAATAGCGATTATGATGCCAAGATGGGGGAAGTGTCAAATATCGATAAAACCTTGCAAGAACTTAATGATAAAATTCTTGCTCATACTGTGGAACTTGAAAAGAAAACTGGGGAAGCAAATGTTGTTAGGGAACGACTCAAATTTTTGCTTGATGAAATGTCGTCTTTGAAAGAGGATCTATCAAAAGAAACCTTAAATAGAGATAATTCTGTTAAGCTTGTTGAAGTGAATGAGCAAGAAAAAGAGTCAAAAGAAGCAAAACTGAAAGCTTTAACATATAAACTTGATGACATAACTGAACAATATCTTAAAATTGTTGATGAATTGACTGGGGCAGAGGATGAGGCGACAAAAAAACAGAAGGAAATGATTGATGAGCTTTCCAAAATGACGGATATTAAGTCGAATATTTCAGCATTAAATGCACAAAAAGAGGCTTATCAAAGTAATATTTCTGACCTTGATGGTAGAATTTATACATTACAAACAAAAATTAAAGAAAAGGAAACTGCTCTTTCTCAGGCAACAGAAATTTCTAGAAATGCTCAGGATATCCACAACAAATTAACTTCACAAGCGCAAAGAGCAAGGGAGCAACTTCAAACTATTCAAAATAGGATAAAAGAAAATAACGAGAGACTTGCCCAAAGCACCTCAAATATTCAAATTCTACAAAATAGGAAGAAAGTCCTTGAAGATATGCAAAGAGATTATGATGGATTTAATTATTCAGTCAAAAGACTTATGCAAGATGCAAAAAATAAGGCGGAATTAAAAAGCAAAATTGTAGATATTGTAGCCTCAGCGATGACAATCCCAAAAGGCTTTGAAACGGCAATAGAAGTGGCTCTTGGCGGGGCTGTGCAAGATGTTATAACCAAGAACGAAGAAGATGCAAAATACCTTATAAACTACTTAAAACATAATAATTACGGCAGGGCAACTTTCTTGCCAATAACAGCAATGAAAGTAAGACTTTTAAGTGATAGCGAAAGGAATATCGTTGCAAAAAACAAAACATATGGAGTCGCATCAAGTGTTGTTAAGTTTGATGCAAATTTGAAAGCAGTATTTGAAAGTTTGCTTGGGAGGACAGTTGTTGTTGATACAATAGACACAGCAGTTTCTCTGGCAAGGCAAGCCAATTTTTCGTTTAAAATTGTAACTCTCGATGGAGACGTTGTAAGTACTCAGGGGTCAATGTCTGGCGGAAGTAAAAAGGCTGTTACTTCAAACCTCTTAACACGTGATAATGAAATTGAAAATTTAACGCATCAAATTGACAAGCTCTCAAAAAGTTTTGAAGAGTTTAAAAACCTTAAGGCAACACTTGAGGCGGAACTTACAAAAATCACAAAAATTGATGAAGATTTGCAATCAAGGCTTGTTGTTTCGCAGGTGGAAAGTGCAAAACAAGCACAAAATTTGGAACAGTTGTCTATTTTTGTTGACGAACTTAACAAAGAGAGAATTGCTTTAAGTCAAGAAAAAATTAATTTTACAACAAAAATTGAAGTTATTGCAAAGGCTCTTGCAAGTGTGGAAGGCGATGTGGATTTGAACATATCTGGTTCTGAGCAAATTGAAAACAACCAAAAACTTTTCATTCAACTTCGTGCAAAACGTGATGAATTTCAAAACGAAATCACTGAACTTAAAATTGAAAAGACAACACTTGAAAATGAACTTTCCAACATTTCAAGTGAAATTGCAAGACTTGATGATTATATAAACAAAGCAAATTTTAATATAACAGATATTTCTGCAAACATTGCAAAAATTGAGGACAGTGTTGAACTTGCCCAAGAAATGGTCGATACAAGCGTTGAAAACCTTGACGATGAAGGGCTTAAGGCTAAAATTGATGAGGCAAAAGGAAAGCTTTCAAGTCTGGATCAAGTTAAGCAAAATCTTCAATATGAAATAAGAAAACTTGATGAAGATAAGGCAAGATTGATGAATGAAATCAGCCTTGTGCAAGAAAAGAAATATCAGCAAACAACTGCACTTGCAAAGGTGGACACTGACATTGAAGCTATGCAAGAAAAAATTTTTGAAGATTATGAGCTCACTTATGCATCGTGTTTGCCACTAAAAGTGGAGAATTTTGACCTAAAACAGGGACTTATTGAGATCTCACGACTTAAAAAGGATATTTCAAAACTTGGGTATATTAATGTCAATGCCATTGAAGATTGCAAAGAACTTATGGTAAGATATGAGGAATTGAGTGCTCAAGCACAAGACTTAACTACAGCAAAAGAAGATTTGCAAAAAATTATCAAAGACTTGTCGGAAGAGATGATAACAAGATTTGATACAGAATTTGCAAAAATTCAAGCAAACTTCTCAAAATCGTTTAGAGAGTTGTTTGGTGGCGGCAACGCAAGGCTTGAACTGACAGAAAGTGAGGACCCACTTCAAGCAGGAGTGGAGATTGTGGCAGAACCACCGGGGAAGAAGCTTCAAAGCATTACTCTTTTAAGTGGTGGAGAAAAAGCGCTTACAGCCATTGCAATTTTGTTTGCAATTTTAAGGCTAAGGCCAATGCCTTTCTGTCTTTTGGATGAAATTGAGGCTGCTCTTGATGACAGCAATGTCTCAAGATTTGCTCAATATCTTAAAAATTTCTCTAAGGAAACACAATTCATTGTCATCACACATAGAAAACCAACTATGATGCTTGCCGATTCTTTGTATGGGGTAACCATGGAAGAAAGGGGTGTTAGCAAAATTGTTTCTGTTAAACTTGCTGATGCAATCAAAAATTCTTCTGAAGAACAAAATATTAGCACAAACAAAACTGCATAAATTTTGCAAGGGGAGATTTTCCTCTTGCATTTTAATAAAAATAACAAATAAAAAAAGGATAGAAAACTATGGGATTTTTTTCCAAAATTAAAAATGGGCTTAAAAAGACGAAAGACGCATTTATCACAAAACTTAACAGTGTTTTTCATGGTGGAGATATAGACAATGAATTTTACGATGAGCTTGAGTTCGCGCTTGTAAGTTCGGATATGGGGGTCGAGACGACTGAAAAAATTATATGTTCGCTTAAAAATAGACTTCGAGAAAAGCACATTGTGAAACAAGAGCAAGCAAGGGGTGAATTAAAGACAATTTTGAAGGAAATTTTGCTTGAAACTCAACCTCAAAGGTTTGAATATCCACTTATTATCACAATTGTTGGAGTGAATGGAGTTGGGAAAACTACAACTATAGGAAAACTTGCGAACTTTTTTAAAAAACAAGGCAAAAGCGTGTCCCTTGTAGCAGGAGATACTTTTAGGGCTGCCGCCGCAGAACAACTTAATGAATGGGCGAATAGAGCGGGGGTTAAAATCATCAAACATAGCGAAGGAGCTGACCCTTCTGCTGTAGTTTATGATGGCATTGCAAGTGCAAAAGCAAAAAGGACAGATGTTCTTATTGTTGATACGGCAGGGAGATTGCACACAAAAGTTAATCTTATGGAAGAACTTAAAAAGATTTTTAGAATTGAAAATAGAGAATTTCCAGAAGCAATGAAACTTAATTTTATTGTCCTAGATGCAACTATCGGTCAAAATTCTCTTGTTCAGGTTCAAGCATTCAAGGATGCAGTGGGAATTGATGGCATCGTTCTTACGAAACTTGACGGGACAAGTCGTGGAGGAATTGTTTTTCCAATTCAAGAAGAGATAAAAGTTCCAGTGTATTTTGTTGGTGTTGGCGAGGGAATTGATGACCTCGAAATTTTTGATCCAACTGCTTTTGTGGATGGCATTTTGGAGTGATGCCATTCACTTTTTTTGTGACAATACTTGTCATGAAATAAAAATTTTTTTATTTTTTTGACAGCAATTGCGTAAATCGTTTGGTCAAAAATAATATTCATTATATACTAAAATTTAGATTTTGAAGGTTGGTGAAGTATGCTATCAATTATAAATTCATTTGGACTTGTTGGACTTAATGGTTATCTTGTTAAGGTGGAAACGGACATTTCTCGTGGACTGCCTGGCATTGATGTCGTTGGACTCGCGGACACTTCGATTAGAGAAAGTAAGGAAAGAGTCGTTTCGGCAATTAAAAATCAAGGGTTTAGAAGCCCCATTGAAAAAGTGACGATAAATCTTGCCCCAGCCGATACAAAAAAGGAAGGTTCACTTTATGACCTCCCAATTTCCGTTGGAATTTTGCGTGCAACAAATCAAATTGAAGTGACAAAAGATATTCTTGATGAATTTTCGTTTATTGGGGAATTGTCGCTTGATGGCAGTTTGAGAAAAATAAAGGGAGTTCTTCCTATTTTGATAACTGCAAGAAATTTGGGTATAAAAAAAATTGTTATTCCATATGGCAACAAGGCAGAAGCAGGGTTTATTGAAGGAGTTGAAGTCTATCCCGTTCATAATCTTAAGGAAGTCGTTGAATTTTTGAATGGTTCAATTCAAATTTCTCCAGTCGAAAATGTTAGTTATGAACTTGTAAGGCAACAAACAAAAACAATTGGAGATTTTGCTTTAATTAAAGGACAGGCTAGCGCGAAAAGGGCTCTTGAAATTTCTGCAGCGGGTGGGCATAATGTCATTCTTATTGGCCCTCCAGGAAGTGGCAAAACTATGCTTGCAAAGGCCTTCCCAAGCATATTGCCAGATATGTCATTTGAGGAGGCTCTTGAGGTTACAAAAATTCATAGTGTTGCGGGCACTCTTGACAGCAAAACGGGAATATTAACTGAAAGGCCTTTTAGGTCGCCTCATCACACAGCAACAACTGTGGCCCTGACAGGCGGTGGGGCGAAAGCAAAACCAGGAGAAATTAGCCTTGCGCACAATGGAGTGTTATTTCTTGATGAAATGCCAGAATACCCACGTCATACAATAGAAGCCCTAAGACAGCCCCTTGAAGATGGAGTGATAACAGTTTCAAGAAATATGCAATCAGTTGAATATCCCGCAAATTTTGTGCTCATTGCAAGCATGAACCCTTGTCCATGTGGAAATTATGGTTCAACAACAAAAGCTTGCAAATGTTCCCCCTCACAAATTCACAAATATTTGAGCAAACTTAGTGGGCCGTTGTTGGATAGAATTGATATGTATATTGAGGTTGATGGGGTTACATATGGCGACATAAGTGCTGTTTCAAGAGAGGAATGTTCCAAAAATATAAAAGAAAGAGTGGATAAAGCAAGAAAAATTCAACTTGAGAGATATGCAGGGACAGGCATTTTTAGCAATAGCAAAATGCGCCCTGAAATGATAAAAAAATATTGCAAACTTGATGAGGAATGTAATATTCTTTTGGAGCAAGCTTTTGAAAGTTTAAAGCTTACGGCAAGAGCTTACAATAGAATTTTGAAGGTTGCAAGAACCATTGCAGACCTTGATGGAAGCGAAAATATTCAAACGGACCATCTTGTTGAAGCAATAAATTATAGAAGTCTTGACGAAAAATATTGGACTTAAATAAGCTAAAAATATGTATTAAAATTTTGAAAAAACAGACAAAAATTTATAAAAAATGTTTAAAAATGCTAAAAAAATGAAGGGAATATAATGGACAGAAATGAAAAAGCAATTTTGTGGTTGGACAATTTTGACTTTGCCACATACTCAAAAAAAGGAAAACTTTTGAAACTTGTTGCAAGAGCAGAAGATTTTTTGGATTGGGAAAAGGTGACAAAAATTAAGGATAAAATTGAAAAGGTTTTGTCTATTGAAGAAAGTCAAATTTTGTATAGAGAAGTTGGTGAAAACTTTGCAGACAATGTTATTGAGAAACTGAACTCTTTGGGGATTTCGGCAATTACGATTGAAAGTGTTGACTATCCAAAGTCTTTAAGAAATATTGATACACCCCCCTTTGTTGTTTATTACAAGGGAAATCCAAAACTTATGAAAGAAGATTGCTTTGGGGTTGTGGGCACAAGACACATAACAAGTTATGGGAAAATGGCAACAGAGAAGTTTTGTCATGGACTTGTTGATGCTGGATATGTGGTGGTAAGTGGGCTTGCAAGTGGGGTGGATACATGTGCTCATCAAAATGCTTTGAACTATCGTGGTCAAACCATTGCAGTCTTGGCGGGCGGAATTGATGAGATTTATCCAACAACAAACACTGAACTTGCAAAAAAGATTGTTGAATCTGGTGGACTTATTCTTTCAGAAGTAAGGCCATTAAGAAGAGCTGAGGCATATATGTTCCCAATAAGAAATAGAATTATTGCAGGGCTCAGCAGTGGTATTTTGGTTGTTGAGGCCGGCGAAAAATCTGGAGCATTACATACCAAAAATTATGCACTTGATTATGGCAAGGATGTTTTTGCAGTTCCGGGAAGTGTGTTTAGCATTGCAAGTTCTGGAACAAATAGGATGATTTCAAATGGTCAAGCAAAGGTCGTTTGCGATATAAGGGATATAATTGGTGACAGGAAATTGCGAGATATGTCAAAAGAAAAATCAAGTGAAAATGTGTCTATTGATGAACAAGTGGTGATTGAACTTTTACGTTCGGGAGAAAAGACTTTTCAAGAACTTGTCGATTTGTCGCACATTGAAACAAAAAGGCTTAATAGTTTGTTGACATTGCTGACAATTCGTGGAATAATAAAAAAACTTGCAGGTAATGTGTATTTTTTAAAATGAGGCAAGTTGATAAATAGAAACAAATTGATAATTAAAGAAGGTTTAGATGAAGTTAGTTATTATTGAAGGCCCCGGGAAAAGGGAAACTTTAAAAAAATATCTTGGTGCGGGTTATGAAGTTGTTGCCACGAAAGGACATGTTCGTGACCTACCTGAGAAATCATTAGGAGTTGACATTTCTAAAAATTTTGAGCCACAATATGAGATTATGCCAGGTAAAGAGGCAATTATCAAAGAACTTAAAAACAAGGCATCAAAAGCAGATTGTGTGCTTTTGGCAACTGACCCAGATAGAGAAGGAGAGGCAATTTCTTGGCACATTCAACATATTTTAAACATTCCAGAGAGTGCACCATGTCGGATTGAATTTAATGAAATTTCAAAATCTGTTGTAAATAAAGCGGTGCAAAACCCACGGGAAATCAATATGGATTTGGTGCATGCTCAACAAGGCAGACGTGTTTTGGATAGGCTTGTGGGCTATAAGGTTTCACCCATTATTTGCAAAAAAATTAAACCAAATTTAAGTGCTGGGCGTGTGCAAAGTGTGGCGTTGAAACTTATTGTGGATAGAGAGAAGGAAATCGTGAATTTCAAGCCACAGGAATATTGGCCAATTTGTGCATTTCTTGAAAAGGATGGGATAAAATTTAAGGCCAATCTTGCCACAAAACTTGGCAAGAAATTTGTCCCAAACAATGCAGAACAGGCGGAAAATGTTGTTAAATATTTGGGAGATCAACAATTTGTTGTGGAGGAAATTAAAAGAAGTGTAACGAAATCAATGCCGCCACCTCCATTTATTACAAGTACAATGCAACAAGATGCATTGAATAAAATAGGGATGAGCATTTCACAAACGACCAAAAGTGCACAGGCATTGTATGAAGGTGTGGAACTTGGTTCAGAAGGGAAAACTGCACTGATAACATACATAAGAACTGACTCCACTCGTGTTTCACCAGAGGCCCAAGCCAAAGCAAAAGATTACATTGTGTCTCATTATGGGGAAGATTTTGCACCAAAGACTTATAATATTTTTAAGGCAAAAAAGAATGCGCAAGATGCTCACGAGGCAATAAGGCCAATTAGTCTTGACAAGACTCCAGAGACAGTAAAACCTTTTATGACTGCTGACAATTACAAACTATACAAACTTATTTATGAAAGGTTTGTTGCAAGTCAAATGACCCCCGCAACCTATGACTCTCAATCGGTTGGAATTTCTGCTGGTGCACTTGGATTTAGAGCCACAGGGAGGACTCCAATTTTTGCAGGTTGGACTAGGGCGTATAAAGTTTTTGAAGAACAAGAAGATGATTCAAATGAAAGCAAACTTCCAAGGCTTAATGAAAAAGATAACTTGAATGTTGATAAAATTACAAAAGAACAAAAGTTTACAAAACCTCCAGTAAGATACACTGAAGCAAGTTTGATTAAGACAATGGAAGAAAAAGGAATCGGTCGACCTGCAACATACGCACCAACTGTTATGACTCTTTTGAATAGAACATATATGGTAAAGGAAGGTAAGTATTTGAAGCCTTCTGAATTGGGGACTACAGTTACCGAGTTTTTGGAAAAATATTTTGCCGACATTATGAACGTGGACTTTACAGCCGAAATGGAAGATAGCCTTGATAGAATTGCAGATGGGGAGGAATCGTGGCAAAATGTTATTGCAAAGTTTTACACCGGTTTTGAACGGGAACTGATTTTTGCTTATAGAGAGTCAAAACGGATGTCGGTTGCTCCTGAAGTTAGTGATGTGATTTGTAGCAAGTGCGGGGCAAAAATGGTAGTGAGAGAAGGGAAGTATGACAAATTTTTAGCATGTCCAAATTATCCAAAATGTAAAAATATTGTTAGCTTAAACCAACCAAAAAAATCTGTTTGTAAGTGCCCACAATGTGGTAAAGATGTGGTTGAAAAGAGAACTCATGGAGGAAAGATTTTCTATGGTTGTGTGGGCTATCCAGAGTGTAAATTTGCAAGTTGGGATAAACCAACAGGGGATTTCTGTCCAAAGTGCAAGAGCTTTTTGACGGTGAAAGAAAGTAAAACGATGAATTATTACAAATGTTCAAATAAATCTTGTGATTATGAAGAGAAAAAGACTAAACAAGTTAAAAAAACAAATGAAAATGAATGAAACTATAGGAATTATTGATAAGGAGTGAATTATGGAAGAAATGAGAAGCACCACAATTGTGGCTGTGAAAAGAAATGGCAAAACAGCTATCGCTGGTGATGGGCAAGTTACCGTTGGCGAAAAGTTTATTATCAAAAACAATGCCGTTAAAGTAAGAAGAATTTTTGGGGGAAAGGTTGTCATTGGATTCGCGGGCAGTGCGTCAGATGCGTTTAGTTTGTCGCAAAAATTTGAGGAACTTTTGCAAAAATTCAGCGGAAACCTTATGCGAAGTGCAGTGGAACTCGCAATAGGGTTTAGAGATGACAAATATGCTAGGAAGCTTGATGCACTTATGCTTGTTGCAGATAAAGACAATTTGCTTTATGTGTCTGGGAATGGGGACGTTTTTGAGCCAGAGTATGGGGTGGCGGCTATTGGAAGTGGCGAGTTTTATGCATTGGCGGCCTCTCGTGCACTTGTGGAAAATACTGACTTGAGTGCCAAAGAAATCGTGCTTAAAGCACTTAAAATTACAAGTGATATATGCGTGTTCACAAATGGTCATGTGACTGTGGAGGAGATTTAGATGAATTATACACCAAAAGAAATAGTTGCAGAGCTTGACAAATACATCATTGGTCAAGACAACGCAAAAAAGGCAGTTGCCATTGCTCTTAGAAATAGATATAGAAGAAGCAAACTTTCAAAACAGATGCAGGAAGAAATTACGCCCAAAAACATTATTATGAAGGGACCAACTGGAGTTGGTAAAACCGAAATCGCAAGGCGTCTTGCAAAACTCGTCAAAGCCCCCTTTATTAAGGTCGAAGCAACAAAATATACTGAAGTCGGTTATGTGGGTAGAGATGTCGAAAGTATGGTTCGAGATCTTGTTGAAGCATCGTTTCGCCTTGTGAAAGACGAAAAATATAGTGAGGTGGTGGAAAAGGTAGCACCAAATGTGAACAAAAGACTTTTTGATTATCTTTATCCAACAAAGAAAGCGACCATTGATGCAACTGCAAATGAAGAGGACTTGAAAAATCATATTCAAAAGGGAATTGAAGAGGGCAAATATGATGATGAATTTATTGAAATGGATGTTGCAGAATCCCCAAAATCTTTTGAAATGATGCCTGGTGCAGGCATGGAGATTAACTTCAGCGAACTTATGGGGGGGATTTTCCCAACAAGAAAGAAAAAGAGAAAACTTACGATTCGTGAGGCAAGAGAAATTTTAAATCAAGAAGAATGTGATAAAATTATTGACATTGAAACTGTTAAGGCCGAGGCAGTTAGACGTGCAGAACAAGAAGGGATTATCTTTATTGATGAAATTGATAAGATTGCGGGGAGTTCGGGCAGGGGCAATGGCCCAGAAGTTAGCCGTGAGGGTGTCCAAAGGGACATCCTGCCAATTGTAGAGGGTTGCACAGTTAACACAAAATATGGCATAATTAAAACAGATTATATTCTATTTATTGCGGCGGGGGCATTTCATGTGTCAAAGGTTGAGGATCTTATTCCAGAACTTCAGGGACGTTTTCCAATTAGAGTTGACCTTGATAATTTAACAGCAAAAGAGTTTTATAAAATTTTGACAGAACCAAAAAATGCTGTTACACTTCAATATCAAGAACTTTTGAAGGTTGACGGAATTGACCTCGAATTTAAAACCGATGCATTAAAAGAAATTGCCAAATATACCGAGGAAGAAAATGAAACAAGTGAAAATTTGGGGGCAAGACGCCTTCATTCCGTTATTGAACTTTTGCTTGAGGACATAAGTTTTAATGCCAGTGGAGAACCTAAAAAAGTGGTTATTGACAAAGAGTATGTAAAAAAGGCTTTTGAGAATTTTGACAAAGAGCATGACCTTAGAAAATATTTTTTGTAACAAGCAAATTTGAGTGACAAAAATTTTCTTTAATGCTAAAATTATTGAAAGAAAGGAGAAAAAATGGAACTTGAACATTTGAATAATGAAACTTTTGAGAAAACAATAAAAGAGATAGCAGGTATTGTTTTGGTAGATTTTTATGCCACATGGTGTGGGCCTTGCAAGATGCTTGCCCCTATTCTTGAAGCTACTCAGAAAGAGCTTGGTTGCAAGGCAAAAATATATAAACTTGACATTGATGAGGGAATGGACATAGCAAAACAGTTTGGAGTTATGAGTGTTCCTACGATGATTATTTTTAAGAATGGGGAAGAAGTAGATAGGCTTGTGGGGATTCGTCAAAAGGGACAAATTATTTCTGCGATAGAAGCAAAATTATAGGAAGTGTAAGAAAAGATTGCAAGCAAGCAATCTTTTTTTATGTAGGGGCAGACAGAGAATTTTCATGGGGGAAAATTCTACAAAATCAAAAGATTTTGTTGCAAAACTTTGTTTTGTCTGTCGCCCATAAAAATATTTTTTAAAATTGCTTGACAACAAGAAAAAATTATGTATAATTATGTTGTAAAGTAAAAATGCTTTACGAGGAAATATGGAAATTCGAGATAATTTGAGAAAAAGTTTGTTAGCGGAAATTTATAAACCACTGCTCACTTCAAAACAAAGGAATATGCTTTGCTTGTTTTTGGATAGCAACATTTCATTAAGTGAAATCGCGGAGGAATTTGGGGTTTCACGGCAAGCGGTTAATGACATTGTAAAAAGGACGTTTAGGGTTCTTGAAGATTACGAAAGCAAGCTTAAATTACTTGAAAAGTTTGAAAAAATCAAATCCGATATTTCTGATTGCTCACAGCTTCTCGACAAAAATGAGAACAAAGAACGGATAAAAGAAAAGTTAAATTCTATTTTGGAGGTTTTGTAATATGGGAATGTTTTCCAATCTTTCACTTAGACTCAATCATATTTTTTCTCACCTTACAAAACGTGGCAAACTTACTGAACTTGAAATTAAAGAGGCTATGAGAGAAATTAGGGTGGCCCTTTTGGAGGCTGATGTAAACTTTTTGGTGGCGAAAAATTTTGTAAACAGGGTTAGTGAAAAGGCTTTAGGACAGAGCGTTCTCACAAGTTTAACTCCTGGGCAACAGGTCGTAAAAATTGTAAATGACGAGCTGGTTGAGCTTATGGGTAAAACGAATAGTAAGCTTGCAGTGTCAAGTCAATTGCCAACAATAATTATGTTATGTGGACTTCAAGGCAGTGGAAAAACAACTATGTGTGGGAAACTTGCTGGGCTTCTTAAAAGTCAAGGGAAAAAACCTATGCTTGTTGCATGTGACATTTATAGACCGGCGGCAATAAATCAACTCCAAGTGGTGGGGAAAGCAGTGAATACTGAGGTTTTTGAACGTGGAAATCAAAATCCCTCAAAGACATGCAAAGAGGCTATTGACTATGCAAACAAAAAGATGTATGACACTTTGATTGTTGATACGGCAGGTAGGCTTTCTATTGATGAGAAACTTATGAATGAGCTTCGCGACTTAAAGAAAAACATCTGTCCAACAGAAATTTTGCTTGTAATTGATAGCATGAATGGTCAAGAAAGTGTTAATGTGGCAAAAACATTTGATGAAGCACTTGATATAACTGGCGTTGTTCTTACAAAACTTGATGGTGACACTAGAGGCGGGGTTGCCCTTTCAATTTCTGAAGTAGTTAAAAAACCAATTAAATTTTGTGGGGTGGGTGAAAAACTTGGAGATATTGAACCTTTTTACCCTGATAGAATGGCCTCACGTATTCTTGGAATGGGCGATGTGTTGACTCTCATTGAAAAAGCACAAAATGCAGTCAGTGAGGAAGAAGCAAAGCAACTTGAAAAAAAATTTAGGGAAAATGCCTTTACATTTGAGGACTACCTTGTTCAAATGGACAAACTTAAGAGTATGGGAAACATAAATGATATTTTAGGCATGATACCCGGGCTTAGTGGCAAACTTAAGGGGGCAACAATTGATGAAAAGGAAATGGATAGGAATAAAGCGATTATTCAGAGCATGACAGCAAAGGAAAGACGCAGTCCAGAACTCATTAAGGGGAGCCAAAAAAAGAGAATTGCCGAAGGCAGTGGGACACAAATTCAGGATGTCAATAGGCTTTTGAAGTCTTTTGAACAATCAAAAAATATGATGAAGCAACTTAAAAATGGCGGAATGAAAAAATTTAAATTTTAATTAGTTTTTTACAATTTTTTTAAAGCACATGCCAATATGCTTTCAAAAAAATATTCAATATAGATAAAATAAAGGAGAATTAAAAATGGCAGTTAAAATTAGACTTACAAGACTAGGAGATAAAAAGAGCCCATTCTATAGAGTTGTTGTTGCAGATGCAAGGACTTCAAGAGATGGCAAGGCAATTGACAACCTTGGATATTTTAACCCACTTGTTGAAGAAAATGGTCTTAAACTTGACAAAGAAAAAACTTTGACATGGCTTAAAAATGGGGCACAACCAACTGAAACAGCAAGAACTCTTTTGGTCAAAGCTGGTATTGTTGAAAATGCAAAACCATATACACCAAAGAAAATTGTTCCAAAGAAAAAAGATGCAAAAAAATAATTAACCACAATATAAGGAGAGTGTAGAATGGAAGAATTACTTAAATTTATTGTGGAAAGCCTTGTTGACGACAAAGATGCTATTGAAATTGAAAAGCATGAGGACGAAACAGCAGTTGTCTTTGAAGTTAGGGTTGCTCAGCAAGACACGGGCAAACTGATAGGCAAAAATGGAAAGGTTGCTCAGGCAATCAGATCAATTTTGCATTCGGCTTCTCACAAACAATCAAAAAAATATATCTTAAAGATAAAGTAAAATTATGATAGAGATAGCAAAAATTTTGAAACCACAAGGTCTACGTGGCGAGATGAAAATTTCTCTTTATGTGCATGACCTTGACTTTTGGAACAATCTAAAAACTGTTTATATTGATGGACACGATCACGATGTTATAAAGTTTAGATTTTATAAGGATTTCGGGTATATCATCCTAGACGATATCACAAATTGTGAACAAGCGGAAATGTTTAGAAACACTTCTTTGTTTGTCCCAAAGGAACAAATCCCAGTAGGAGAGGGGGAATATTTAATTTCTGATCTTGAAAATTGTGTTGTAGTTGATGAAGTAGAAAACGTTATAGGGTATGTTGAAAGTGTGGAGCAATATGGCTCGGCATATATAATAAATATCCTAAAACAAGGTGGAATTAGAAGTTTTCCTTTCTTGAACGAAGTAATAAAATTTGTTGATGTCGCAAACAAAAAGATAGTTGTTTTCAAAAACAAACTTGATGAGGTGTTGGTGTGAAAATCACTGTTTTAACATTATTCCCAGAAATGTTTAATGCTCTTAATCATAGCATTTTGTCTCGGGCACAAAAAAATGGGCTTATTGAAATAAATGTTATAAATATAAGAGATTTCACCCTTGACAAAAATAAAAGGTGCGATGACTATTCTTATGGTGGTGGGGCTGGAATGATTATGACTCCTCAACCTTTGTTTGATGCCATACAGAGTGTCAAAACAGATAAATCTCACACAATTTATATGTCGCCCAAAGGCAAAGTCCTTTCACAAGAAAAGGTGGAAGAATTGTCAAAAGTTGATGAGCTTGTGTTGATTTGTGGACATTATGAAGGGATTGACCAAAGAATTATTGACCTTTGTGTTGATGAGGAAATTTCTATTGGAGATTATGTGTTAACTGGTGGTGAAATCCCAGCGATGGTTCTTGTCGATTGTGTTGCGAGGTACGTCCCAAAAGTACTGGGCAATGAAGAAACTACTTCCGATGAATCATTTTCTGAGGGGTTGTTGGAATATCCACAATGGACGCGTCCATTTCAATTTGAAGGTCTTGAAGTCCCTCAGGTTTTGCTCGATGGAAACCACAAGGAAGTTGATAGATGGCGCCTTGAAAAGTCACTTGAAATTACAAAAAAGAATCGGCCAGATTTATATAGAAAATATATGCGAAAACAAAAGAAAATGCAAAATGGCACAAAAAAGAACTAGTTAGGAGGTAAAAATGTCAATTCAATGGTTTCCAGGACATATGACAAAAGCTCTAAGGCAAATGGAAAAGGAACTGAAAAACGTTGATTTAGTTTTCTACCTTCTTGATGCAAGAGCTCCTTATTCATGCCTCAATCCAAAGCTCTCACAGGTGGCGAAAGATAAACAAATTATTTATATTCTAAGTAAATGCGATATGGTGCAGGAAGCAGAGCTTGAACGTTTCAAAAAGAACTTAAAGACTAAAAATTGTTCCGTTGTGGCAGTGAATGCAATTCAATCAAATTCCGCGAAACCTCTTTTTTTGTTGGCAAAGAAACTTCTTAGTGAGAAGTTGGATAGGAAAAGCGAGAAAGGAATTGACTATTTGCCAAAAGCAATGGTTGTTGGCGTTCCAAATGTTGGTAAAAGTACTCTTATAAACAATCTTTGTGGGAAGGCAAAAACAGAGACGGGTAATAGACCTGGGGTAACAAAAGGCAAACAATGGGTTCAAACTGAAAGCGGACTTATGCTCCTTGATACCCCTGGAACGTTGTGGCCTTCCTTTGATAACGATAGGGTTGCTAGAAATCTTGCGTACATTGGGAGTATTAAAGACCAAGTGCTTGATACAAATGATTTGGCATTTAATTTTATAAAAGATGTTTTGCCAAAGTATAAAGCCCTTTTGGAAGCAAGATATAATATCAATATTTCTGATGATGAGGATGTCCTTGAAATTTATGAGGACATTTGCCGTAGCAGAAATTGCATTTTAAAAAAGGGTGAGCTTGATTATGACAGGTGTGGCAAAATGATTTTAGATGATTTCAGAAAGGGCAGACTTGGAAAGATTGTTTTGGATTGATTGGTGATAAAATGGAGAAATTTGATTTGTTTGAGTTCGAAAACAAATATAAAAATTTGGGGGATATCGCGGGAATTGATGAAGCGGGAAGAGGCCCTCTTGCAGGCCCTGTGGTGTGTGCTTGTGTTATTATGCCTTTGGAGCAAGATAAAATTATCTTTGGCATAAATGATAGCAAAAAGTTAACTCCAAAAAAACGAGAGGAACTATTCGATAAAATTATTGCTACTGCAAAAACCTTTTGTATTACTCAAATTGATGAAAAAACCATTGATGAAATAAATATTTTGCAAGCCACTAAACTTGGCATGAAAAATGCATTAAATGGGCTTAAATTTTCACCTAAAATGGTGCTTGTTGACGCAGAACATATAGACACTGATATCCCACAAGAAGGAATTATTAAAGGTGATGCAAGGAGTTATAATATAGCAGCGGCATCAATTTTGGCAAAAGTCTTTAGGGATAGACTTATGGTTGAATATTCCAAACAATATCCGAACTATCATTTTGATAAACATAAAGGTTATGGAACAAAAGAACACATCGAGCTCCTAAAAAAGTTTGGCAAATGCGAAATTCACCGTGATAGCTTTATAAAACACTTTGTTTAGGTGGTAAAATGAAAAGTTTAAATAAACAAACAGGTGGAATCGGAGAAGCAATAGCAGTTAACTTTTTGAAAAACAAAGGATACAAAATTGTTGAAACAAATTTTTTTTCAAGAACAGGTGAAATTGATATAATTGCACTTGATAGGAACATTCTTGTTTTTGTTGAAGTAAAAATGCGAACAAGCGACCAATTCGGTTTGCCACAAGAGGCAATAACAAAATATAAACTTATTCATATGAAACGGACCGCGTTGTCCTATCTTAAACTCAAAGGACTTTTGGACAGGGTTGATATTCGTTTTGATTGTGTGGCAATTTTGGGGACAAAACAAGACCATAAAATTGACCATATTGAAGGAATTACGTAAAAAAACTAGCAAATCATTTTAAGCAAGAAAAATGTTTTTGCTAAATTTGAAAAAACGCTTGCAATTTTTATTGTATTGTGTTATTATATCTTGCAATTTAAGTGGAGGTAACAAAATGAACCTTATTGATGTTATTGAAAAAGAGAATATCAAAGATAATATCCCAGAATTTAGCATTGGTGACACTGTTAAAGTTTATTACAAAATTAAAGAAGGCAATAAAGAAAGAATTCAGGGGTATGAAGGCGTTGTTATCGCTAGAAGAAATGGAAGCATAAGAGAATCCTTTACTGTAAGACACATGTCTTTTGGTGTGGGAGTGGAAAGAACTTTCCCACTTCATAGCCCAAAGATTGACAAAGTGGAAGTCTTGAAAAAGGGTAAAGTTAGACGTGCAAAACTCTTTTATCTCCGTGACCTCACTGGCAAAGCAACAAAGATTAAAGAGGCTAGATAAGTCAAATATTTAAGGGAACAGATTTTTTTGTTCCTTTTTTATTTATTTTTGCTCTTTTTGTGCAAAATGACTATTGACAAATTATTAAAAAAATGGCAAAATTTATTTGTAAATGAAAGAAGGGATTTATTATGCAAAGAATTTATCTTGACAATGCTGCAACAACTCGTGTTTTAGACGAAGTTTTAAGTGAAATGTTGCCTGCTTTTGGTGAAACTTTTGGCAACGCAAACAGTCTTCATTGTTTTGGACGTGATGCCCAAGCACTTGTGGACAAAGCAAGGGACAGAGTTGCAAACGCAATAAATGCAGAACGTGGGGAAATATATTTTACATCAGGTGGCACAGAGGCTAACAACTGGGCTCTTTTTGGATTGGCTTTGGCAAATAGAGAAAAAGGCAACCACATTATCACCTCGGCAATAGAACATCACAGCGTTTTGGATACCTGCAAAAAGCTTGAAGAAATGGGCTTTGAGGTGACTTATCTCCCTGTTGATAGTCAGGGGCTCGTGAGCATTGCTGATTTGCTTCATTATATCAATCAAAATACAATACTTATCAGCATTATGGCATCAAACAACGAAGTTGGAACAATTCAAAATCTAAAAACGATTGCAACAATTGCTCATGAAAAAAATGTGCTATTTCACACGGATGCAGTGCAAGCCATTGGAAATTTTAAAATTGATGTGAAGGATATTGACATTGATGCAATGAGCATGAGTGGACATAAAATACATGGACCAAAGGGAGTCGGGGCATTGTATTTGAAAAAAGGCGTTAAAATTAACAATATTATTTATGGTGGTGAACAAGAACGTGGCAAGCGAGGGGGAACACTTAACGTACCAGCAATTGTTGGTTTTGGCAAAGCAATGGAAATCACGGCTAGCAATTATATTATTGATTGCAAAAAACTTAGAAGTTTGAGAGATTATTTTGTCACTCGTGTTGTGGAAGAAATCCCAAATGTTGTGCAAAATGGACATATTCATCAAAGAGTTTCTGGAATGGTCAGCTTGTCATTTTTGGGTGTAAATGGGGAGGCTCTTAGCAACCTTCTTGACTTAAAGGGGATCGCCGTTTCAACAGGTTCGGCTTGTTCCAGCGGAAGCAGAGACCCAAGCCATGTGCTTATGGCAATGGGGATCAGCCCAGAACAAGCACAAAGTACAATTAGGTTTTCTTTTGCAACAGACAACACAAGGGAACAAGTTGATTTTGTTGTTGAAACTTTAAAAACGAGTGTTTCATTTCTTCGTGGAATATCACCCATCAAGGTGAAGAAAGTAAAGTAAGGGGGAAAGATGAATGTATAGTGAAAAGGTGCTAGAAATATTTGAAAATCCAACCCATAGCGGAATGCTCAAAGGCTCAAATGGGATTGGCCTTTGTAAATCGGCAGACGGCTCAGAAATTTTCAAGATATATGTTAAAGTTGAAAACGATATTGTTGTTGGCGCAAAATTCAAAACTTTCGGCTGTGTTGGGGCTATTGCTTCAAGCGAAATCGCCTGCAAACTTATTGAAGGACAAAACCTTGATGACGTAACAAATATTTCTTACAAGGATATTGTGGATGTTTTGGGTGGGCTTCCTGCAGGAAAGGAGGAATGCCCAATTATGGTAGAAAAAGCAGTTAAAGAAGCTGTTAAGAATTATAGAAAAAAACAACTTCAACTCGCCATAAAAATGCAAAAAGACCTCGAACAAAGACAATTTATTGAGAACAAAAACTTGTTTGTTTGATTGTAGAATTTTGAATTTAAATAATATACTATTTTATAAAAAAGTTGTGTAAAAACTATTGCATAACTTTTTTTTGTGTGATATAATTTGTGCGTTTAAATTCACACCCGAATTGAATTTTCTTGTCCCACAACGTGGGTAATGCAAAAGGATTAACCCGACTTTTGCTCGTTCGGGGAGGATTAACAAGAAAAAGGAGAAAATATTATGCCAGTTATTTCAATGAAACAACTACTAGAAGCAGGCGTTCACTTTGGACATCAGTCTAATAAGTGGAACCCAAAAATGAAGAAGTATATTTTTACAACAAGAAATGATATTCATATCATCAACCTTGAAGATACTTCTGTGTGCTGTGACAATGCATATTTCTTTATAAGAGATATGGTCGCAAGTGGAAAGAATATTCTTTTCGTTGGCACAAAAAAACAAGCACAAGAGGCAATTGAACAAGAAGCAACTCGTTGCGGAATGTATTACATTGTAAACCGTTGGCTTGGCGGAACACTTACAAATTTCAAAACAATTAGAGCAAGAATTGCACGACTTAACAAACTTTCACAAATGGAAGAAATGGGAGAATTTGACCTTCTTCCAAAAAAAGAAGTCGCAAAACTTAGAGCAGAAAAGGATAAACTTGAGAAAAACCTTGGTGGTATAAAAGATATGCCAGAATTGCCAGGAGCACTCTTTGTTGTTGACCCAAAGAAAGAGCATATTGCAGTCAAAGAAGCAAAACTTCTCAATATTCCAATTGTGGGCATTGTTGATACAAATTGCAATCCAGAGGATGTTGACTACCCAATCCCAGCAAATGATGATGCAATCAGATCTGTAAAACTTATTGTTAGTGCTATGGCTGATGCTGTCATCGAAGCAAAAGAAGGCGTTTCACCAAGACTTGAAGCTGAAAAAGCAGCTCAAATGGAAGAAGCAGGTGAAGAAGTAAATATGGCAGAGGCAATGGCAGTGCAAGACACTCCAAAAGCGGAATAAATGACCATAAAAACCTAAAAAAGGGAGAAATTAAAATGATCAACGCAAACGATATTAAAGAACTTAGAGCAAAAACAGGTGCAGGAGTGCAAGATTGCAAAAGAGCACTTGATGAAAGCAATGGTAATATGGAAAAGGCAGTGGCATATCTTAGAGAAAAGGGTATTGCCTCTGTTGCAAAGAAGGCATCGAGAATCGCCGCAGAAGGACTTGTTACAAGTTATATCCATATGGGTGGAAAAATTGGGGTTTTGCTCGAAGTAAATTGCGAAACTGACTTTGTAGCAAAAAGCGAACCTTTCCAAATCTTGTGCAAAGATATTGCTATGCAAATCGCAGCAGCAAGACCAGAATATGTTAGAATTGAAGAAGTTCCAGCAGAAAATGTTGAAAAGGAAAAGGAGATTCTTGTTGCACAAGCTCAAAACGAAGGCAAACCAAAGGAAATTGCTGAAAAAATGGTTCAAGGACGAATCAAAAAATATTACAAAGATGTTTGTCTTATGGAACAAGATTTTGTTAAAGACCCATCAAAAACAATTAGTGACCTTATAACAGATGCAACACTCAAAATTGGTGAAAAAATCACAATTAGAAGATTTGTTCGCTATGAAATGGGTGAGGGCCTTGAAAAAAGACAAGACAATTTTGTAGAAGAAGTTATGAATCAAATGGGCAAATAATTAAATTTAAAAAGTCAGTGCGGGTTGCTGACTTTTTTTATGTAAAAATGCTTTTAATTTTTTGCAATTTGTGGTAAAATACTCTTGTCTTAAAATTATTGGGGGAAAACTTTGAATCGGAAGATGGCGCTTGACTATGGTGAGGCTCGCATAGGGGTCGCATTCAGCGATCTATTGGGTATGATAGCCAATGGTTATGAAACTTATTACAGAAAAAATGTCGAGCAAGATTTAAATTATCTTTCAAATCTTGCCCATGAACAAAATGTGGATGAAATTATTATGGGACTTCCACTTAATATGGATGGCACAGAGGGTGATAGGGCGGAAGCTACAAGGACTTTTGGAGAAAAATTGAAAGAAACTTCAGGAATTCCGATAACCTATGTGGACGAGAGACTTTCAAGTGTTGAGGCAGAAGATATCCTGAGGGAGGCTCACGTAAAGTGGCAAGATAGAAAAAAATATATTGACAAAATTTCCGCTACAATAATTTTGCAAACTTATTTGGACTCAAAGTCTTAAAAAGGAGAATTAAAATGAACGAAAAAGAAAATGAAGTAAAAAGCCCAATTGATTGTCTTTTTGATGAGGACAACACAGATCCAATTTCTCTTTTTAATGAAAAAGGGGAGGAGGTTAAATTTGAACAAATTGCGCTTATCCCACTTGAAGAAAAAATTTATGCAATTTTGAAGCCTATGAAAGAAATTGAAGGAGTTGGCGAAGATGAAGCCTTGGCTTTTGAAATTGTGGAAACCGAGGAAGATGCGGAAACTGGAGAGCACAGCGAATACCTTGAACTTGTTGGAGATATTGATATTATCGACAAAGTTTTTGAAGTTTACAACAAACTTATGGATGAGGAAGAAGCAAAACAAAAAATTGACAAAAAATCATCGGAAAACAAATAAATTTAATGCAACAGAAGGTTTTTTATGGACAACAATACACAAAATTTATCAAGCGAAATAGATATTAGAAAGAGTAAAATTAAAAAACTTAAAGAAGAAGGCAAGATTGTTTATGCAGAAAAGTTTGACAGAACTCACAAACTTGTTGAAGCAAAATCTTTGCCAGATGGAACAAAAGTTAGAGTTTGTGGAAGAATGACATTTAGACGCATTATGGGCAAACTCAGTTTTTTTGCGCTTGAAGATGTGGAAGCAAGGCTTCAAGCAAGCATCAGTAGAAATGAGGTCGATGAAGAAAAATATGCTTTCTTTAAAACAATGGTTGATGTTGGAGACTTTGTTGGCATTGAGGGGGAACTTTATACCACTCACACTGGTGAAAAAACAGTGCGTGTCGCAAGCTTTGAACTTTTATCAAAGGCAATATTGCCATTACCAGAAAAATTTCATGGGCTTACTAATCAAGATCAAAGATATAGAGAACGCTGTATGGATTTGGTGTCAAATGAACAAAGTAGGCAAGTTTTCTTAAAACGTAGCAAATTTTTGTCTTTTCTTAGGAATTTCCTAAATGAAAATGGATTTTTGGAAGTTGAGACCCCAATTTTGCAAAGTGCGGTATGTGGTGCAAGTGCCAAACCCTTTTTTACAAAACACAATGCCTTAAACAAAATTTGTAACCTCAGAATTGCTCCAGAAGTTTATCTTAAGCACGTCATTGCAGGTGGTTTTGATAGGGTTTTTGAAGTGGCAAAATGTTTTAGAAACGAAGGTATGGACCCAAGCCATTTGCAAGAGTTTACGATGGTTGAATGGTATGCTGCTTATTGGAATTTTGAAGACAACATTCAATTCTTCACAAAATTCATTAGAGAAGCAATACGAACCATTTGCAGTGAAGATTTAAAGCTTGAATTCAAGGGACATACACTGGATTTTTCAAAGGATTTTGAGAGGATAAACTACACTGAACGTGTAAATGAGATTTTAGGACTTAATATTCTTGAATACACCGACGCTCAAAAGCTTAAAGAAGATATTGTAAAAACCGGTCTATTCTCAATGGAGGATTTTGATGCTTGCAAAACCGTTGGTGGAGTTATCGACTTTGTATATAAAAGAAAAATTAGAGAAAATATTATTCAACCAACGGTGCTTTTCAATTATCCAGCATGTCTTGTTCCACTTGCAAGAAGAAATGACCAAGATGTAAGGAGGATTGACCTTTTTCAGGTTTTGGTTTGTGGAGACGAAATATGCAAAGCCTATTCTGAACTTGTTGATCCTATTGTTCAACGTCAAACACTTGAGGAACAAGCAAAAGCGAGGACCGAGGGTGATGACGAAGCAATGGAACTCGATGAAGATTTCCTTAATGCAATGGAACATGGAATGCCACCAATTTCTGGTCTTGGTTTTGGTGTAGACAGGCTTATGTGCTTGCTTACAAATCAAGAATCCGTTCGAGATGTTGTTTTGTTCCCACTTATGAAGTAAAAAAGATAATAAAAAAGCCCAATTGGGCTTTTTTGTTTGGTGTGGATAACAGGATTTGAACCTGCAAGAGTTTCCTCACTAGAACCTGAATCTAGCGTGTTTGCCAATTTCACCATATCCACGGATACAATATTCTATAATGTTTTTGCTAAAAAGTCAAATTTATTTGATTATTTAAAGAAAATTCTATATTTTTCAACCAGAAGGGGCCATTAGCGAAAAATATTGTATGAAAATTTTATGTATTTTATTGAAAAAATAAAAATATAAACAAAAAAAATAAAATGTAAACAAAAACATTGACAAGTTGCAAAAAAGGCAATATAATATGAATGCTATGTTGTTGAACATTTTAAAAGCAAAAAGTCAAGAAGGACAAAAAATAGATTTTGAAGTGTCGTTGCCTTTAGACCAGGAACTCATTTCTGGCAAGGGGGACCGGTTCATTTCAGATGCAGTGATTAAAGGATATTTTGAATATCTTGATGAACAGTTGCATCTTGTGGCAATAGCCTCTGTCCGTTTGCTTTGTGTGTGCGACAAATGCGGTGAGGAGTTTGAAACAAGTCTCAATTTCCCGGTTGAAGAAACTTTTGAGGAGCAATATAATGTTCATGATGACGAAAGTTATTCAATTATCAATGGAACATCGGTGAGAATTGATGAAGTTGTTGCAAATAACTTGCTTCTAAGCCTTCCGACCAAAATGCTATGCAAAAAAAATTGCAAGGGTTTGTGCCAAGTTTGTGGCAAAAACAAAAACTACTACACTTGCAATTGTGAGCAAATTCAGCAAGAGGAAGAAAGACTTGATAACCCGTTTGATAAATTAAAAAATAGGAGATAGAAAAAATGGCAGTTCCAAAAGTTAAAGTTAGCAAATCAAGACGTGACAAAAGAAAGGCAAATTGGACAGCAACAGCCCCAACACTTGTAGAATGTCCACACTGCAAAGCAGTTATTCGTGCTCATTCTGTATGTTCAGAATGTGGATATTATGACGGCAAGGAAGTTGTTGCAAAAAAGGCTAAAGAAAAAGAAAGCAAGTAATTTCAATTTCTTTTGTTCAACGGACAAGACAAACTTGTCCTTTTTTTGTTGCAAAAATATTTTAAAAAGTGTGTAAATTCATTAGCATTTTAAAGCAAAATGTTGCAAAATATATATAAAGAAAAATTTGGAGGGAAAAATGATTTTGTCAACTTTGGAAAAACTTGTAAATATTCACAATTTAACCAATGATGCATTGGTTGACATTATATCAAAAAAGGCTAAAAGTTTGGGTTGTGATGTCTATCAAGATCAGTTTGACAACTGCATTGTGTCTTGTTGCCCAAAAACTGACAATAAAGTGGATTCTGACCTTGAAGAAGTGGGGATTATTATTCCACTTTGTTCGTTGAATTGGGGAAGAAATTTGAAAGTTTTTGAAAACAAGGGTTTGCATAAGCACAAACAAAATCTCATTCTAAATCTCGGTGAAAAAAGAGAAACTAATTTTTCGCAGAAGTCGATAGATTCGCATTCAAAATATCTTGTTTTGGAGGATACAACTCCACGTTTGGCAACGCTTTGTAAAGTCTCCTTGGCACTAAATTTAATTGAAAACGAGGCAAAAGTGCCATTTAAAATCATTTTTACACCAAGAGATGATGGCAAATTTGTTGGGGCCAATATGCTTGATATTTCAAAAATAAATTGCCAAAACTTTATTGCCATTGATGGTGGGGAATTTGATAGGATATTTACCTCAAATTTTGATAGTTCGCTTGTATTTTGTAAATTCAAAATGAACAAAATTTTTGTTGATAAAGAGGCTGGGTTCAAAACATTTAAACTTAAAATTTCTTGCCAACCAAAAATAAAGAGAAATATTTTTTTACAAAGAAGAATTGTTGATGATGGCAACGAAGGTTTTTCATCTCTTTTTTCGCTTGCAAAATTTTTGAGCAAAGATAAATTTTTGATAAACTCAATAAACTATATTGACACAAATAAAATTGAATGTGTTTTTTCAACTTATTGTGATGAACTTAAAGTAAAATCTAAACTTTTTGGAGAATACCTCTTGCAAAAAGGAAATTTTGCTGGATTAAAAATTGATTGTGCAAGGCAGGCTGATAACTTCTTAGTGCTTGATGACACAGAAAATTTTATAAATTTTATATTTGAACTTCATACGTTAAAACAAGAAATAGGCGCAAAAGTGCTTAATTTTGAACCAAATCGAGGAGAAATCTATCTTCAAGTGTTGTCAAATGATAAAAAAGATTTGGATATTAAAGAAAATAAACTTAAATCTTTATCCGATAAATTTGATGTAGATTTAAATATCGTTTCCACAATTAGTCATTTTGAAGTAAGCGAAAATGGGCCACTTGTCAATGCATTGAAATCAAGTTATGTAGGCTTTGGAGATATCAAAACAGAAAAAGGGCAATTCGCAAGTGAACTAGGAATTTTCCAAAAGAAAATCAAGAAGTGTGAATGTGTTTGCATTTCACCGAAGGTAATTGATGAAAACTTGCATGGCGAAAGGGTTGAATATGCAAGTCTTATAAACACATATTTGTGGCTTAAAAAACTTGTTTGCACCGAGTGACAAAATCTCTTTCAAAATGACAATATTTTTGATAAAATAGCATTATAGGAGAGTTTTTAACATTATTCTGTATTTTTTTTACAACTGATAGAATAAAATTTAATTATGGAAGAAGAAAAGAAAATTATAAGTATAAACAAAAGCCCAAGATTTTATTTGTTTCATGCAAAGTATTCTCTTGAGGAGAAACAGGACTTCAAAAAAACTTTAAGATATCTTCGAATGACTGATCATATGAATCTTGATGAGGAAGGCAAAAATCTTGCAAATTCACTTCGTGCAGGGGCATATTGTGGATTGAGAATGATACCTATGGGTATTTTTTATAGTTATAAGGTGCTTAAAAAAACAGACAATTTACCTACCGACAATGTTTATGCTATGCTTGCGAGGTCCTATTTTGTTTTGGGCGAATACGATGTGTCAAGATTTTATGCAAATGTTTATTTAAATCAAAACAAAAATAGCAAACAAGCAAAATTATTCAAAGAAATGTTTGATGAAATTGATAAAACTCAAAGAGGCAAACCAACATTGCAACTTGTCAATGATGAATACATTTTGAAACGCAATTTGCTTATTGCTCACGAAAATATGTCAAGAGGGAACTTGGATGAGGCTATAAAAAATTATGAGGGAATTGCAAATTATCAAAATGATGATGTCCGAAATGAACTTGTCATGGCCTATTTTTTTGCAGGTGATCTTGAAAAAGCGAAGCAAATTATCGATAAATATGGCAAGGATTCTATACAAGATTTGACAAGTCAAATGCTCATAGAATTTTCATTGGGAAATGAGGAAAATTGTGAAAAATTTAAGAAAAAATTACAAGATCTTGAACATATAGATTTGGAACAGAAATATAGGATAGGGGCTGCCTTTTCGCAGGTTGGCGAGGCTGAACTGGCCATGATATATATGCGTGATTATGTGGAAAGTGGTTATGCGGAGCCTGAACTTGATTTTTTGTATTGCATAGCCTGCATAAACTGCGGACAAGGTGAAAAAATTAAAGGTAGGCTTCTTGACCTAAAACTTCTTGATCCATTTGATGCTTATATTTTTGATTTCTACTTGAAATTTTGCGGATCGAACAAAAAGCATAATTTTAAGTACATATTTAATCTCCCAAATAGAGAAGAATTGAATGTCGATAATAAGGTTAAAGAAATGCTTGTGCAAACACCAGAAATTCTTCTGAAAGAGTTTAATGAAAATGAAAACTTATTTTATTATATAGCAAAACAAGAAACCAACACTTCAAATTTATTGCTTCTAAAACTTGCTTCGATTGATGATAATTGTCTTGATGATTTTTTTGATTTTGTTCTTTTGGGCCGACAGTCAAAAACCAAATTAAAAAATAGAATTGCATTGAAACGAGCTGGATTAAATTGTACAAAACAAGTGTGTGTTGTCCGTGAGGATATTTTTTCAAAAATTATTTTACCGAACAATTTGGTAACAAAAACTAATAATTTAAACCTATATAAAGCGATTCTCTTATTAGTAGAGTTTATTTTAACAGACATTGCAAATTTTCAATTGACCATTGTAAAACCTGTTGTAAGATTGGAAAGAAAAATTAAAAATGATAAGATTGATGAAAAAATTTTAGCATCATATCTTGCATGGGATATATTGAAAGACACTAGACATACAACATTAAATAAAATTTGCAACAAATTCAAAATCACTCAAGAAGAATTCTATTCTTTTACAACAAAATATGGCCTTGAGGTGTAGTTTCTTGCGAAATTTGTTCTAAATTCATAAAAATTTATTTTGTGCAAATTTACTATTGAAATTTTAATTTATATTTGATATAATATGGCAGAAAGTAAATTTTGGAGGGTGAAAAATGTATATGCTTGGAAGAACTCTTGCTCAATTTTTAGGTGAACCATTGGTTATAGTGGGACTTGCATTTGTCATTTTGGGAGTCGCTTTGGTTGTTTTGTCGACAAGGATAACAAGAGCAGTCAGACATTCAAACGAAATTAAAAGCGATGACAAAGTGAATATGGCATTGAAACTTGCTGGACTGCTTTGTATATTAGTTGGGCTTATTTTAATTTCAATTTATGTGGTGATTTATATTCAAACAAGATGAAAACCGCTATTATTTAGTCATTTTAAAAGTAGCAAAAAATAGAAAAACTCTGCAACTTAAAGCAGGGTTTTTTGTTTTGATATTGATAGTTTTGGGAATACTAGTTTTTGGCCTAAATTTTTATAAAAAAATTGAAAAAAATATTGAAAAATGTGTCACTTTTACTTGATAAATGATGGGGTTTTATAGTATCATTTATATGGTACATAATAGTATTTGACAGGGGATTGCTCGACATATGTTTGAAATCCCTTTTTTGTAGACTAATTGGAGGCAAAAAATGAAAAGCGCATACATTGACAAAATCGTTTTAGCAGAAGAACAAGCAGAAGAAATTGTGTCTTTGGCACAGAGCAAGTCGCAAGAAATTGTTTCCAAAAGAGCCGAGCAATTGTCAAAAGATAGAGAAGAATTTTTGGACCTTGAGAAAAAAAGATACGTGGCCGAACTTAATAAACTTGAGCAAAAATATGCTCAAAAATTGCAAAAAACTGTGGCAGATAAACGATTTGAACTTGAACAACTTGAACTTGAGAGTTCTGATAAAATTGGCTATGTTGTAAGTCGTGTGGTGCAGGGGGTGCAAGATGGCTATTGTTGAGATGTCAAAACTCAAACTTGTGGCTCTCTCCGCTGACAAAGAAAAAATTTTGAACGAACTGTTCAAAACTCGATGTGTTGAGTTGAAAAAGACGATAAATATTGATGGCACGGCATGTAATTTTTGTGAAGAAAAATATGATAGCTTGCAAGTATTGTATGAAAAAATTTCAAATTCAATAGAAGTGGTGCAAAATGCAGTTGGAAGGGTTGAAAAAGAAGATTTTTTAGATCTTTCGGCTGAGGAATTTTTGAATGGAAATTTTGATTGTAAAAAAACGCTTGAACAAATTGAATTGCTTCAAAAAGAAATTTCAAACCTAAAGAGAGAAAACGAAAAGATTGTAACAAGGCGAGCAACTTATGAACCGTACCTTTGTTTGAGCGAAAAGTTTTCTGAATTTAAAAGCACAAAACATGTGGATATTTACATTGGAATTTTGCCGGAAGGGAATAGTGAAAGACTGCCCGAAGTTTTGAAAGATTGCCCCCTTACTGTTGTTGAAGTGTGTGGTGATGAGGGGCGGGTGTTGAAAGTTGTTTGCCATAAATCTGAAAGTGTTGTTGTGTCACGAGGTTTGGCGGAAGTGGGATTTTCAAAATGTCCGTTTGACTTTGAAAAAACTAGTAAGGCATTGGTTTCCGAATGTCAAAATGAGATAATAAGGAACAATAACAAAATTTCTGCTTGCGAAAAGAGTTTGAAAGGATTTGCATCGAGTATTAAAAGTCTTAAACTATCTTTGGACCACACAAAGTTTTGTATGGAGAAACTTGATGCTGAAAACCTTGTTCGCTCAACGAAAAAAACTTTTGTGCTTGAAGGGTATTTGCCAAAAGAGAAAATTGGTTTTGTGGACAAGAGCCTGGACAAACTTGGCGTTTGTATGGAAAAGGATTTTTCTGAAATTCCAAAGAATGAAACGCCGTCGACACTTCTTAAAAACAACAAAATTGTCAGGAACTTTGAATTTGTGACGAACATGTATTCTTCACCAAATTATAGGGAACTTGACCCAAATGGGTTTTTGACATTCTTCTTTTCTCTTTTCTTTGGCTTTGTGATGGCAGACATTGGATATGGCTTGGTGCTTGTTCTTTTTGGAACTTTTGTGGGCGCTATGCAGAAGAGAGAGAATTCGTTTAAAAAATTGTGTGGAGTTTTGGCCGTTGGTGGAGTTTTTGCAATAATTTTTGGGATACTCTTTGGTTCAATGTTCGGCGTGGAAAATGAAGTTTGGAGCATAGTCCCACCAAGAATAATGCCAAATCCAACGAAAGATGTTATTGCTATGCTTGGCATTTGCTTGGGTGCAGGTGCTGTGCAAATTATGGTATCGCTGGCTCTTAAGGCTATTTTGCTAATAAGAAGAAAACAGATGGCAGAGGCAATTTTTTCTGCTCTTGTTTGGGAAGGCTTTTTTGTCGGGATGGGAATTGTTGCGTTGAATTTTGCAGGACTTATAGAAGGCATGGAAATGATTGGCATTTGTGTGGCCGGAGCCTCAGTGCTTATCAGCGTTGTGGGGCTAGTGGCAACACAAAAAGGAATAAATCGTCTTACAAAAAGTTTTGGGGCTGTATATGGAATAATAAATATTTTTTCTGACATCTTGAGTTATGCAAGACTTTTTGGACTGATGTTAAGTGGAGCTATTATTGCTGGCATTGTAAATCAACTTGCTGTTCCGTTTTTTGATAATATAGCGACGTATTTGGTGGGAGTAGTTATACTTTTGATTGGGCATGGATTTAATCTTTCAATGGGATGCCTTAGTGCGTATATCCATGTGGCAAGGCTTCAGTATGTGGAATTTTTTTCAAGATTTTATGAAGGTGAGGGGGAACTTTTCAAGCCGTTTGGTTCGGAGTTCTCATATGTGAATATAACAGGAAATAACAAATAAAAAAAGGAGGAAAAATGTTATGGAATGGGGATTTGTAATTGGACTTGTGGGGCTTGTGTTGTGTGTGTTTTTGTGCGGGATTGGATCTGCTGTTGGCCTTACTAAAACAGGTCAAACTGCATCGGGGGTTTTGAGTGAGGACCCAAAGAAATTTAGCAAAATGCTAGTACTTGTTGTTTTGCCGGCTACACAAGGGATTTATGGTTTTGTGTTTGCTATTGTTGCATCAAGCAGTTGCACTATGGGGATAAGTATTGCAACGGGGCTTAATATCTTTTTGGCATCTTTGCCACTGACTGTGACAGGCTTATTGACGCCAATTCTTCAAGGGAAAACTTCGGCAAGTTGTATTCAAGCGGTTGCAAAAAAGGACACTTTATCTGGCAAACTTATTCTTTTCCCAGCAATGATTGAAACATATGCAATTTTATCACTTGTTGTTTCGTTGCTTCTTTTGCCATAAGGGGACAATTATGCAGGGCGATTTAATTGTTGATAGAATTTTGACTGACGCAAAAATTCAAGCGGAAGAAATTGAAAAAAAAGCTGAAAAACAAGTGGCGCAAATGCAACGTGAAGAACTTTCTTGGCAGAGAGAAAAGAGCAGTGAAACATCAAAAAAACTGAAACAAAAGGAAAAAGAAATTTCATCTGCAACAAATGTGAGTGCCAAAATTGAATGCAAAAAAGTGGAACTTCAGTATAAAACAAAATTGTTTGAAAAAGTGAAAGAAGAGGCTTTTTTGGAACTTTGCAATATGAAGAAAGCGCAAGTTAAGAAATTTTTTGAAGCCCTTTTGAAAACTAATGCAGAGAAAGGAGATACACTTTTTTGGAAGTGTAAAAATTTGGAAGAGAAAGATGTTTTGAATCTTCCAACAGTAAAAAAATTTTCGCTTGAAGTTAAAATGGGTGAAAAAGAGGGACTATTTTTGTGTGGGGAAAAGTGTGATAAAAATTTGCTTTTTGAAACACTTGTTGAAGATTATGTTTCGAATAATTTAAAAGAAATTTCGGAATTGTTATTTTAAAAGTCGATTAAGCAGGAGGAAAAATGAGTTATCTTTATTCGTCTGGTGTTGTAAGTGTGAAAGAAGCAGGTCTTTTGCCCAAAGATTTCTATGCAAATGTTTTGTCTTGTGGGGCCTCCTGTGATGCTGAAAGCTTAATAAGGAATGCTCTTCATATAAGAGAAGATTTGTCGATTGATGAGGGGCTTGAGGATGAAGAATACAAACTTTTTGAATTTGTAGCAGGGAATTCCCCAAATGATTTGGTAAAAAATTTTTTCATTTTTCCACTTGTTTTTGATAATTTGGCAACTATTTGCAAAGCACAACTTGTTGGGATAGACTGGGAAAATTATGTTCAAAATTATGATTTTTTGGATAATAAAAAAGTTGCAAGTTTTGTGGCCAAAAGAGATTTCTCTATTTTTGAAAAAAATGTTGCAAAAGTTGTAAAAGAATTTTTTGAAAACTATTCGCCTCAAAGCAAGGCAGAGGACTTGGACCTATTTTTCAAACAAAATAAATATAAAATTATGCGAGAAATGTTTAAGAAAGGACTGCTTCTTGCTCTTGTAAAACTTGAATGTGATAAGCAAAATTTGTCGATATGTCTTAGGGCAAAAAATGAAATTGAGTTTGAAAAGAATCTTGTTGTATGTGGTTTTTTGGACAAAAAAACATTGCAGAGAATTTTTGAAAAAGATAAGTTTTGTGTGGGGCAAATTGAAAATGTTTTGCTAAAAAATATGGCTGAACTTGTTTTTGAAAACAAGGAAAAGGCTCTTGTCAAATTTGAAAAAGAAAAAAATATGTTACTTTTAAAATTTTGTGAACCATTGAGATTCGATATGGATGGGCCCGCACAATTTATGTATTATGTTTTTAGAAAATTGGCGGAAATAAAAAATTGTAGAATGTGCTTGCTTTTTGTTAGAAATAATTTCGCTGATAGGGCAAAGCAAATGTTACTTGGAGATTGGAATGGAAGATAAGATCGCAATTTTAGGAAGTAAGGATATGGTTATGCTTTTTAAGGCGGTTGGCTGCGATGTTTTTTCTCCAGTGGGGAGAGATAAAATCAGAGCCTCTTTTAGCAAACTTATTTCAAACTATAAAATTATTTTAATTCAAACGAACTATGCAAAACTGTGTGAAGATTTAATTGAGCAAACAAAAACAACGGCTTATCCAATTGTTCTTGTGGTGCCAAATAAAAATGAAGAAAATACTTATGCTCTTGATAAAATTGTGACAGATATGGAACGATCGATTGGTGCAAAAATTGTGCTTGAGGAGGAAAAACATGAAGGGGAAAATTGTTAAAGTTTCGGGCCCGCTGGTGCAAGCAGACAATATGCAAGATTGTCGGCTTTTTGATGTGGTGAAAATAGGCAAGTTGATGTTGACAGGCGAAATTATTGAAATGCGAAATGGGGTTGCTTCCATACAAGTGTATGAGGATACGTCTATGCTTTCTGTTGGAGAAGAAGTTGTATCAACTGGAGAGCCATTGTCTGTGGAATTGGCACCTGGTATTGTGGGAGGGATCTTTGATGGGATACAACGTCCACTTGAAAAATTGAGAGAGAAGTTTGGCAATAGAATTGTAAGAGGTATGCAAACTGAGGCATTGGATAGGACAAAAGTTTGGCATTTTTATCCAACGTGTAAATTGGGAGAAAATCTTGAAAGTGGTGACGAACTGGGTTATGTTGATGAAACGGTGGCCATAAAACATAAAATTCTTGTGCCACAAGGAGTAAGTGGCATTGTCGAGAAAATTGAAGAGGGCGACTTTAATATTAATGACACAGTTGCAGTCCTAAAAAATGGAAGCAAGGTTTTTAACATTAAAATGCTTCAAAAGTGTGCCATAAGACGTCATAGGCCTTATGCAAAAAAACTTCCATTGACGGAGCCCATGATTACAGGGCAACGGGTTATTGACACTTTGTTTCCAATTGCAAGGGGTGGCGTTGCTGGTGTTCCTGGCCCATTTGGAAGTGGCAAGACTATTGTGCAACATCAACTTGCGAAGTGGGCTGATGCCGATGTGATTGTCTACATTGGTTGTGGCGAACGTGGGAATGAAATGACTGACGTTATGAATGAGTTTCCAACACTGCTCGACCCGAAAACAAAACAACCTCTTATAAAGCGAACTATTCTTATCGCAAATACATCCGATATGCCTGTTTCTGCAAGGGAGGCATCAATTTACACAGGGATAACAATTGCAGAATATTTTCGTGATATGGGGTATAATGTCGCATTAATGGCAGACTCCACGTCTCGCTGGGCAGAGGCTCTTAGGGAGATGAGTGGACGACTTGAGGAAATGCCAGGTGATGAGGGATATCCTGCATATTTGTCCAGCCGACTTGCAGAATTTTATGAAAGGGCAGGGCTTGTTGAAACACTGGGTACAAAGCCTAGAAAAGGTTCAGTCACTGTCATTGGAGCGGTCTCTCCTCCTGGAGGGGATTTGAGTGAGCCTGTTTCTCAAGCGACATTGCGTGTTGTGAAAACTTTTTGGGGGCTAAGTTCGAGCCTTGCATACAAAAGGCATTTCCCAGCGATTGATTGGCTTCAAAGTTATTCACTTTACTCTACACAACTTGCGCCTTGGTTTGAAAATAATGTATCTGTAAATTTTGAAACACACAAGGCTTTTGTTATGAATATTCTTCAAGAAGAAAGCTCGTTGCTTGAAATTATAAGGCTTGTCGGGGCAGACTCGCTTTCAAGCAGGGATAGGCTTACACTTGACACCGCAAAAATGATAAGGGAAGATTTTTTGCATCAAAATGCTTTTGACAAAGTGGACACATATTCTTCACTTAAAAAGCAATACAAAATGCTTGAAGTTATAAAATTGCATTTTGATGAATGTATGAAGGCTCTTTCTGACGGAATTGGCATAAATGAACTTTTGTCGATGAAGGTGAAAAATAAGATTGCTCGTGCAAAATATGTTGATGAGGGGGCTTTGGGGGAATTTGAGACGATGAAACGAGAGCTCGCAAGTCAGCTAAAAGCATTATATAGCATGGGGGATGATGAAATATGAGAGAATACAAAACAATAAAAGAAATTGTTGGGCCCCTTATGCTTGTTGACGGCGTTGAGGGAGCAAAATATGATGAACTTGTTGAGATTGTGTCAGGGAATGATATGCGTCTTGGGAAAGTCTTGCAAGTGGAAAATGACAAGGCCGTTGTGCAATTGTTTGAAAGTTCGCAGGGATTATCCATTGCAAAAAGTAAGGTGAGATTTTTAGGCCATGGACTTAGGCTTAATGTTTCGGAAGATATGTTGGGCCGTGTTTTTGATGGGCTAGGCAGACCTCGTGATGGGGGTGTGGATATTATTCCACAAAAGCAGGTCGATATAAATGGGGAACCAATAAATCCAACGGCAAGGGATTATCCAAATGAGTTCATTCAAACAGGGATTTCCGCAATAGATGGACTTAATACTCTTGTTCGTGGGCAAAAATTGCCAGTGTTTTCAATGAGTGGATTGAGTCACGCAAGTTTATCCGCTCAAATCGCAAGCCAAGCCAAAGTTCTTGGAAAGAAAGATAAATTTGCCGTCGTTTTTTGTGCAATGGGAATAACGTATGAGGAATCGGAATTCTTTAAAAAGAGTTTTTGTGACAGTGGAGCGATTGAAAGGACTGTTATGTTCGTTAACTATGCAAACGAACCTGCAATTGAACGTATCGCAACACCTAGAATGGCTCTTAGTTGTGCGGAATATCTTGCGTTTGACCTAGGGATGCATGTGCTTTGCATTTTGACAGATATGACAAATTATGCTGAGGCTTTGCGTGAGCTTGCTTCCGCTAAAAAGGAAGTGCCAGGCAGACGAGGCTACCCTGGATATATGTATTCCGATTTTGCTTCGCTTTTTGAAAGGGCGGGAAGAATTAAGGATAAAACGGGCTCGATAACGCAAATCCCAATTTTAACGATGCCGGAAGATGATAAAACACATCCAATCCCAGACTTAACAGGGTATATAACGGAAGGGCAAATAATTCTTTCAAGAGAACTTCAAAATAAAGGAATTACGCCTCCAATTGATGTCTTACCAAGTTTGTCAAGGCTGAAAGATAAAGGCATTGGAGCGGGGAAAACAAGAGAGGATCACAGCGACCTTGCAAATCAATTGTTTTCAAGCTATGCAAAGGGCAAAGAGGCAAAGGAACTTGCAACTGTGCTTGGTGAGGGAGCTTTGAGCGAAACGGATAAAATTTATGCACAGTTTGCAACTCAATTTGAAAAGGAATTTGTATCACAAAAGAGTGATGAAAATAGAACAATTGAGCAAACTCTTAATATTGGATGGAAATTGTTGAAAATTTTACCAGAGGAAGAACTTAAAAGAATTAAACCAGAGTATATAAAAAAATATCTTCCAGAAAACTAAAATAAAAGGAGAAAGTTTTGAATGACAAGAATGAATGTTAACCCAACAAGAATTCAACTAAAAAATCTTAAATCAAGGCTTGTTGTGGCAAAACGTGGACATAAAATGTTGAAAGACAAGAGTGATGAGCTGATAAAAAAATATACTTTACTTGTCAAACAAAATTTTTCTTTAAGAAAGCAGGTGGAAGGCAAGTTAAAACTCGTTTTTTCAAATTTTTGTTTTGCAAAATCATATATGTCTAACACTGAAACGATGAAACACTTTATGTTGCCGGTGAAAAATGTTTCGGCAGAATTTAGGACAAGTTTAATGATGAATATTTCTGTGCCAAAAATTTCTGTCGTGACAAAGAATGATGTTTCACCTCCGTATGCTATTATTGACAGCAATTCTCTTTTTGATAAACCAACACGGATGTTGTATGAGATTATGCCAGATATTTTACGACTTGCGGAAGTTGAAAAAAACTGCCAAATTTTGAGTTTTGAAATCGAACACACAAAAAGACGAGTGAATGCACTTGAATTTGTTATGATTCCACAACTTGAGGAAACAATAAAGTATATATCGATGAAAATTGATGAGCAAGAGCGGTCGAGCAAAATTAGACTTTTGAAAGTTAAATCAATGATAAAATAAAATGTTAAAAGAGGAAAATTATGCAAAAGAGTAAACATAAGTTGTTATATACAATTTTGGGCATTGTGGTGTCTATTTCTTGTTTGCTATGTGGGGTGTCGCTTGCAGGGGAAAAAGAAGTTTATGCTCAAAATCAAGTTGTTTCGCAAGAGGTCGAAGCCTTGCCGACATCTTATTCATTGTTTAATGTCAATGGGATTACTGTTGAAAAAAGTGAAAATTTGCCATATAGGGTTGGCAACCAAAGTGGAGCGGGAATTTGTTGGGCATTTGGTTCTTTGACAGCTTTTGAAACGACCTTACGAATGACAAATGTTGTGGATAAAAATTTTGATTTGAATTTTTCTGAAGCAGATATGGCATATTATATTTATGTTGAAGCACGTGGAAGTGGAAATGTTGGTGGTGGAGCATTTGAATTCGCGTATGAATATTTAACTCGAGGGGTTGGAGTTGCTAAAGAACAATCTTGGGAAACAAGTAGCAAAAGTAGTTGGAGCGGAGACTCAACACTTAAGAGTTATTATGAGAGTCAAATCAAGTCAAATCAAAGAGTTTATCTTCCATATGAGGCAAAGGAAAGTATAAATTTCCCTTCAAGAACGGCAATAGAAATTAATAATAAAGCTGACAATATTAGCGATGAGCAAACTGAACAAGATATACTTGCCCTTAGAAATTCAATAAAAAAACATATTTCAACTTATGGAGCTGTTACTGCTTCAATTTATTACAATGGGGGAAATTATTTCAATAACGAAACTAATACATACATCTATAAAGGAACGAACACTGTTAATCACTTGATTGCAGTTGTCGGTTGGGATGACGAAATAACTGATGGAAATGGAAACACAGGAGCATATATTTGTCAAAATTCATATGGTTCAAATTTTGGGGAAAACGGTTTTTTCTATGTGATGTATAACGATAGTTACATTGAAGATAATGTTTCAGGGTTTGTTCGTGTTGGCGAAATAGAAAATGAAAATGTAATTATTTATGATAAAATGGGTGTTGAAGGTGCAGTAAATAAAAATCAATTTTGTGTATTTTCAGGTTTAAATTATTCAACCACTTTTATTCAATTAGATAAAAAAAATATTTTTGCAAATATATTTGAAAGAAAAGATTATGAAAATCAATATGTTTCAAGAATAAAAGTGCCAGCAGTCAGCACAGTTAGCATGAATAGTGAACAATATTACAGTTCTAATAACCCAACAACGAATTTTAATATTTACATTGCCAGTGGGATTTCTACCAATGATTTAACATCCTTGTCAACGATTTTGGCGAAAAAATTTCCTTCTAGCACAAAGGTTAAAAATTCGAATGTACCAGAAAGTCAGGAATTTCAATTTACTTCGCAACAAACAGGGTTTTATTACATTGATTTAAGTGAAGAGATTGAACTTACGGGAGAGTATTTTGTGGTTTTTATGCAAGTCGACGCAGGGGCTAGTGTGTTTGCAGGTAACAATTCGGCAAACATAACATATCCAACTTATAGAACCTCAAACATAAATGGAACAAGTGGATGGGGAAAATATTCAATTGGCAGTTCTCCATCATATGATTCCGTTTTGCCGATGATTGTTGAAAGTAAAATTAAGGGGGAGATTTCATTTTCTATTGAAGAGAAAGACATAAAAGTTACATATGATGGCAAAAGCCACAACCCACAGGTTTCAGTGCAAACGCCAACAACAGGGGTAACAGTAACGTATAGTGTAGATGGTGGTGATTTTGTAGACGACATAAATCTTGTTGATGTCAAGTGGGGAAAAGATTCAAATGGGAATAAAGTTGTTTTGCCATACAAAATTATAATAAAGTTTTCCGCTAATTTTTATGAATCAAGAACAGAGATTTGTTATGTGCAAATAGACCCACAACCTTTAACAATAACTCCTATTGAGAGAACCATAACGTATGGCGATGATGATAATCAGATTTTCAATTTTGATTGTAGTGGGCTTGCCGATGGTGAAAAGCTGGAATACAATGGTGGGCTTCAAAGAGATGTCGGTTCAAATGTTGGAGAGTACGCAATAACTATTGGAGACTTTAAACTTATTGATGGTGCAAATTTTAAGTCATCAAACTATACGCTTATATTTGATGGGACAAAAATTTTTACAATAGCACCAAAAGTTTTGAGAATAACTGCTAGTCCAAACAAAAATTTTAAATACTATGGTGATGATGACCCAGAAATACATTATGAAATCATTGGGGTGGTGGGCGATGAGGTCCCAAATGCAAAACTTTATTTTACGCGAGAAATTGGGGATAATGCTGGCACATATAAGTATTCTTTGTTGTCAACATCAAAACTTGTTAATGATGTGGATTCAAAATTTTATGCAAATAATTATACATTTGAATTAACCGCAGATTCTGAACTTGAAATAAAACAACGTGTTATCAAAATATGTTTTGATAAAATATTTTCAAAAAAGGTTGGAGAGTCGGACCCAGAGTTTAATTTTACGCTTGAAAACATTTGTAGTGGGGAAACTGCGGAATATGAAGGAACACTTTCAAGAGAAAGTGGGGGTGATGTCGGGCAATATAGAATTTTGATAGGAAGCCTTTCATTTGTAAATGGAGATGATGGCAAATTCTTGGCAAGCAATTACACTTTTGAACTTGAAGAATCTTATCTTTATATAACAAATGGGACATTTGATGCTAGTTATTATGTTTCAGATAAAACTGCAACATATGATGGGAATGAGCATTTCATTGACCTTTTTATAAATGAAAGTATGAGCGTGAGATATTGCGAGGGGAAAATTTATTCGGAAGAAAATAGCTCCATTACATCAATTGGCAGAAAAGATGTTGGGACAACCACCTTAACACTTAAATTCTCAATGAAAAATTATGAGGATTCTTATGCAACAGTTTCCATTGTAATTTTACCGGCAACAGTGTATGTAACACCAAACAGCGGACAAAGCACTGTTTATGGCAATAGTGATTATAAAATTGAGTATACCTATTTGTGCGATGTTGATGGCGAAACCCCAGCATTTGATGGCAAACTTACCAAAAAAGGTGCCGTTGCAGTGGGAGAATATGAAATAACTATTGGATCATTGAAACTTGTAGATTCTGGGGCATTTAAAAAGGATAATTATAAAATTCAATTAAATGGTAATGTAAAATTTAACATTATAAAAAAAGAATTAAAAATAGTTCCAACTGAAAACCTAAGCAAAAAATATGGGGAGGTTGACCCCGTTTTCACATTCACCTTAAGTGGAATCGTTTATGATGACGATGTAACTTACTCTGGTGAATTGGAGAGAGAAATAGGCGAAAGCGTGGGAACGTACAAATATAAGAAGGGATCAGTCGCCTTGACCAGTTGTTTAAACAATTATACTTTTTCAGAAAATATTGACGGTTCATTTATTATCTCCAAAGCAATATTAGAAATAAAACTTTTGGATATGTCAAGTCAATATGGGAATTTGGATTTAGACTTTAAATATGAATTTTTAAATGGCACAGAGGGGAATATCGTTTCTAGTGACAGCGTTGCAAGTATCGTAGAATTTATTTGCAATGATTCAAGAGGAAACCCTATTTCAAACACTACTCGAAAAAACAGCACAGGCTACACAATATCCGCATGTTCCAAGAATCAAAATTATGATGTCATTCCAACCGAGGGTATATATACCATTACATACAAAGAATGCAAGATAACATTCACATATTTAGACCAAACTGAAAGTTTCTCGGTTTTACAATTTGGAAAGATTAAAGAGCCAACAACAATCAATACAAATGTTACGGGGTATAAATTTTTAGGATGGCAAATAGAAAATGAAACTGTTGACATCTCGACATATGAAGTAAAAGATGATGTTACATTTGTGGGGGGATACCAAATTATCCCATATTCCATAGAATACAAGTTGTTTGGCGGTGAAATAGCGGCGGAAGAACTTAGAACGACTTTTGATGTCACAACAGAAACGTTCTCTCTCCCAATTCCAACTAGGGCGAGATACAATTTTAAGGGCTGGTATGAAGATTCTTCTTATAAAAATAAAATAGAAGAAGTGACGAAGGGCACTGCGAAAAATCTGGTGCTTTATGCAAAATGGGAAGGTGAACCTTGCACAATGACCATCCCGACTAAAAACGAAAAATTTGAAGTCCAGGGTGACGAGGAAGTGAAATATGGGGCTCAAATAGAATTTTATGTGATTCTTCAAAGTGGATATAGCAAATCAAAAGATTCACTCAAAGTTTTTATAATTTGGGATAATGGTGAAAAAGAAGAAGCCGTTAGTTCGCGAACATCATTGTCATACAGCTCGATATCTTCTTTATTTAGCAATGAGGAAGTAAATATAAATGAGGATCCAATTGTTAAGTTAGAATATTCCATTAAAAAAGTTAAGGGCAATTTTACAATTGAAGTGGATAATGTGACAATTAATATCTATAAAATAGAATATATCATTGATGATGCAATTGTTGACACAAAAGAACTTCAGCATGGTCAAAGTTTACCTCAAGAGAATATCCCAACAATTCCAGAGAAGGAACATTACACCCAGGTTGCTCCTGTTTGGGACATCCCAGTCATAGAAAACATTCAATCTGACAAAATAATTCATGCAGTTTACACCCCTGATGTTTACAATGTGACATTTAAATTTGAAGATGGGCAAACAGTCACGGAAACTGTCACTTATGGCACAGTCTGTTCCACAGAGGCATTAAATGAAGTTTATGATCTTAAATTTTTGGAACATTTTGAGTTTGATGTGGCGCTTAACAATATAACAGAAGATACAACAATAAATGTAAAAATCGTCAATAATCGCAAAATATTATATATTGCACTTGGAGTGTTGGCTGGGGTCGTAATAATCGGTGTTATTGTTGGTGCAATTACTAGAAAAAGAAAACACAAATTTAATTGGTGGAGTTATAATAAATAAAATAATTTTGCAAAAAAAGAGATACTTTAGAAGTATCTCTTTTTACAACTTTATTTAGTTTTGAGAGGCAAGATGCTTATACATTTCATATCTCTCTAGTGCACATTTTTTGCTTTCCTCAAAGAGTTCTTTTGCAAGTTGTGGGGAAAGTCTTTCTAATGCTGTATATCTTGCTTCACCCTTCAAAAAGTCCTCATAATCCATATTTGGAGCGGGAGAGTCAAGTCGGAATGGATTTTTGCCATCTTGTAAAAGGCGTGGGTCATATCTAAATAAATTCCAATAGCCACTTGCAACGGCCTTCTTAATTTCATCTTGTGCGCCGGACATATTTATTCCATGATTTATACATGGGGCATAGGCAATTATAAGGCTTGGCCCATTGAAACTTTCGGCTTCACACATTGCTTGTACTGCTTGATTCATATTTGCTCCCAATCCGATTTGTGCGACATAAACATTTTTGTAAGTCATTGCAATCATACCAAGGTCTTTTTTTGGAGTTCTTTTGCCGCTTGATGCAAATTTTGCTGTGGCGGACAATGGAGTCGCCTTTGACATCTGCCCACCTGTATTTGAGTACACCTCAGTGTTAAGAACAAGGATGTTGACATTTTCACCGCTTGCCAAAACTTGGTCTAGCCCTCCAAAGCCGATGTCATATGCCCAGCCATCGCCACCAATTATCCAAACACTTTCCTTAACAAAAGAATTTTTGTGCTTTTCAAGTGGAGTATTTGTTAAAAGACCGCTTGTCAAAATATCATTTGAAATCTCATAAGATTTTTCACCATCGTCAAAATTTTCTAGCCAAACTGTAAGCAATTTTGTGAGTTTTTCAGTTTTGCAACTTGGGAAATATTTTATAACCTCATTTTTTAGGGCTATTCTAGCATTTTTCTTTGCCAAAGCCATGCCATAACCAAATTCTGCATTGTCCTCAAACAAACTGCTGGCCCATGCTGGCCCATGTCCCAAATTATTTTTAGCGAATGGGGAGGTTGGGGCGCTACCTGAATAAATACTACTGCATCCAGTCGCATTTGCGATAATCATTCTTTTGCCAAAAAGTTGGCTCGCAAGTTTAATATAAGGTGTTTCACCACACCCTGCACAAGCACCTGAAAATTCAAAGTATGGTTTTTCAAATTGGCTGCCTTTTAGGGTGTTTGTTTTAAAAATGGTTTTTGGATTTTCAATCTTGCTTGCATAATCCACATTTTCTTTTTCTATTTGTTCAAGGTCAACACTAGCAACCATTTCAAGTGCTTTGTTTTTTGCAGGGCAAACCTTAACACAATTTTCACAACCTGTGCAGTTCGCAACATCAATTTGAACTCTGAAATTACACCCATTTACGCCAAGCGCCTTTATTGTTTCGAAATTTTCCGGGGCGGAAGATAACTTTTCGTCAGGCACAAGAATAGGTCTTATTGCACTATGTGGGCAAACTGCGGAACACATATTGCACTGAATACAATTTTGTTTTATCCATTTTGGACTTGTGATGGAAATCCCACGTTTTTCAAAGCGGGATGTGTTCGTTGGAACGTATCCTCGTGGAGAAAATTTGGACACAGGGAGGTCATCTCCATGTTTGTGTTCAATAACTTTTATAAAATCTTTGTCATATGCGTCAAGATTTAGATTTTTTGTTTCTTGTTTTTTATGAGGAATACATCCAGTTAGGTTATATTCCTTCAAATTCTCTGTGGCGCTTTTTATCGCTTTAATATTCGCGTCAACAATCGCTTGCCCTTTTCTTGCATAAGTTTTTGCAGAAGCCGTAATAAGCAAATCTTCAACAATATCATAAGGAATAATATTCGTCAGTTTAAAGAAACACGCTTGCATAACAACATTTATTCTTTTCCCAAGTCCAGCTTTTTCTGATACTTCGTTGGCATTTATGACATAAAGTTTTGCATTTTTATTTTTTAGTGTTTCAAAGAATTCTTGTGGCAAAATTTTGTCCAAGTTTTTGGTGCCGTATGGCGAGTTAAGCAAAAATATCCCATTTTGTTTTAAGTCACTGGCCATATCATATTTCCCGACAAAACTGATGTTGTGACACGCAACAAAGTTAGCATTTGTCACAAGGTAAGGTTGATTTGTAGGGTTTTTGCCAAAACGTAAGTGAGAAATAGTTGCACTGCCAGATTTTTTTGAATCATATTCAAAATATCCTTGTGCAAAAAGGTCTGTGTTTGAGCCTATAATTTTAATTGAATTTTTATTTGCACTTACTGTTCCGTCACTTCCTAACCCAAAAAATTTGCATGAGTAATTGTTATCATCAATGTGAAATGTCTTATCGTATGGCAGGGAAGAATTCAGGACATCATCAATAATTCCAACTGTAAAATCATTCTTCATTTCTCCTTGCAAGTTGTCGAAGACACTTTTTGCCATTGCTGGAGTAAAATCTTTTCCGCCCAAGCCATATCTTCCATGAATAATTTTAGCATTGTATCCAAATTCATATAAAGCTGATGCGACATCTTTATACAATGGTTCACCATCGGCTCCGTTTTCTTTTGTCCTGTCAAGAACGGCAATCCTCTTTACATTTTTTGGCAAGGCTTCCACAAATTTTGCGGAGACAAAAGGTCTATACAACCTAACACACAAGACACCCAAACCATGACGGCCATTTTGAGCAAGATATTTTTGAGTTTCTTTCATTGTCTCAATGCCACTTCCCATAAGAACAACCACATCAGTTGCATTTGGATCGCCAAAATATTCAAATATGGAATAATGTCTGCCTGTTATTTTTTCGACATCTTGCATAGCACTCAAAACAGCCTTGGGAGTTTGTTTGTAAAATATTTCACAAGCTTCTCTATTTTGAAAATAAATATCTGGATTTTGTGCAGTGCCTTGTTGGTGAGGTGAAACACTTGACAATGCTCCGAGCTTAAAACTTTCTATCTCTTTTTGTGGCAAGATCTTTTTCAGGTCATCATAAGAGATTCCATCAATTTTTTGAATCTCGTGCGATGTTCTAAATCCATCGAAAAAATGTAAAAATGGAACACGGGATTTCAATGTGGCAATATGCGACACAACAGCCATGTCCTGTGCTTCCTGTACAGTGTTTGAACAAATCATAGCGAAACCCGTTTGTCTGCAGGCCATCACATCTGCATGGTCACCAAAAATTGACAGGGCATGAGTGGACAATGCTCTTGCTGTAACATGGAAAACAGTAGGCAACAACTCACCTGCAATCTTATACATATTAGGAATCATAAGAAGAAGCCCCTGACTTGCAGTGAAAGTTGTGGCAAGTGATCCACATGCAAGTGCACCATGAACAGCCCCAGCAACACCGGCTTCAGACTGCATTTGAGAAACCTTTACAGTGTTTCCAAAAATATTTTTTTCACCCTTTGTTTGCCATTCATCACAAGATTCTGCCATTGGTGATGAAGGCGTTATGGGATATATAACCGCCATTTCAGAAAAGGCATAAGCCATTTTTGCACAGGCGGTGTTTCCATCAACAGTAATTTTCATATTTTTTCCTCCAAATTTCTTCAACATATTATCCAAGGTTTAGGGAAATTTGTCAAACATATTGAGGTGTAATTTTTGCCAAAAGTAGATGATTTCGACCCAAACAATTGCCATTTTAAAATAAATGTGTTAGTATATCAACATGAAAAATATATCTTTAACAATTCAATATCTTGGAACAAATTATTGTGGATTTCAAAGACAGAAAAATGGTTTGTCGATTCAACAAGTTTTGGAAGATGCAATTTTTGAATCTTTGAATGAAAAGGTAAGTTTAATCCCAAGTGGAAGAACAGATGCTGGGGTGCATGCTTTGGGACAAATCGCAAATTTTATGTATAATGGCACAGTCCCGACAGCTAGACTTAAAATTGTAATAAATCAACATTTGCCAAAAGACATAAGAATTATTGATGCAAAAGAACAAAATTTGGATTTCAATGCTCGAAAATCTGCAAAGAAAAAGACTTACCTTTACAAGATTTTTACAGGCGAAACGATGAGTGTTTTTGATGAAGATAGATTGTTGCATTATCCACGGGAACTCGATATAAATCTTTTGAACAAATGTGCAAAGGAACTTATTGGCGAACATGATTTTTCTGCATATGTTGCCAGCGGAGCTAGCAACACGACCACCAGAAGAACAATCTATTCTGCTACTTTTGAACAATGTGGAGAATATTTATATTTTCGCATTACAGGCAATGGTTTTTTGTATAACATGGTGAGAATTTTGGTTGGGACGATGCTGGAAGTCGGGATACATAAAAGACCATTTGGCAGTTTTGCCAAAAGTCTTTTGGGTGGAAAGCGAAGTGATGTCGGAAGGACCGCAAAAGCTTGTGGACTTTATCTTGAGAGTGTTGAATATGGAGAATAACTTTACTCATTTGTGGGAATTCGCAAGTGTATTTTTGTTAATTTTTGCGAAAAAAATAATAATTTTTGATAAAAAATCGGCAATTTTTATTTAAAAAGTAAACAAAAATGTCATGTTTTTATAAGAGAAGAATAAAATTTTGTAAATGAAAATTAAATCAAAAAAACACTTGACAATGTGTTGGAAAAGTTCTATTATATTGAATAGCAAAAGTGGAATTTTATCTATTAGCCCAGATGAGATTTGTTTTTGTGCAAAAAACTTGACAAAGTTTGAAGGAGAAAAATAAATAATGAAAACTTATATGGCAAAACCTCAAACTGTGGAATCAAAATGGTATATTGTTGATGCAAGTGGCATTGCCCTTGGACGTGTTGCAAGCCAAGTTGCTTCAATTCTCAAAGGGAAAAACAAGCCAGAATATACTCCACATGTTGATACTGGGGATCATGTTATTGTTATAAATAGCGACAAAGTTGTCCTTACAGGCAACAAACTTAAAGACAAAAAATACTTCCACCACTCTGGATATGCAGGCGGAATGAAGGAAGTTGGTTATGACAAACTTATGAAAGAACAATCAGATTTTGTTATAACAAAAGCGGTTAAGGGGATGCTTCCAAAAAATTCTTTAGGTTCAAAAATGATTAAGAAACTTAAAGTTTATAAAGATGCAAATCACAACCACGAAGCGCAAAAACCTGAACTTATCACAATCAAAGGAGTGAGAAACTAATATGGCAGAAGAAGTTAAAGAAGTGAAAAAACCAAGAGCAAAAACTGCAAAAGTTGAAAAAACTGACGCTCCTGTTGTAAAACCTGTACAAAGAAAAGCGAAATCAGGCAAAAAATCAAATCCAAGTTCTTATATTGCTACTGGTAGAAGAAAAGATGCTGTTGCTAGAGTAAGGCTTATTGCAAATGGCACTGGTAAAATTACGATCAACAATAGAGACATTGATGATTACTTTATGCTTGACACATTGAAACTTATTGTTCGTCAACCACTCAAGCTTACAGAAACTGAAGGCAAGTATGACATTGTTGTAAATGTTTATGGCGGTGGTTACACTGGTCAAACGGGTGCTGTCCGTCACGGAATTGCAAAAGCTCTTGTTAAAGAAAACGAAACATATAAAGCAGAGCTTAAGAAAGCGGGATTCCTTAGCCGTGATAGTCGTATGAAAGAACGTAAGAAATATGGTCTTAAGAAAGCTCGTAAAGCACCACAATTTTCAAAGAGATAATTTTTTGCGAATCAAAATATCAAAATTGCTCACCAATTTGGTGGGCTTTTTTACATCTTAGTTATTCTATTACAAGACTTGACATATATTTACAAATTTTGTTTATGATTTTGACGTGTATATCCATTTTAGTTGCATACAATAATTGTAGGTTAATGTATGTGGGAATTTTGTATTTGTTTTGACAGCCTAAAAATGGCGAAATATTTTGCAAACAAAGTAAACTTGGTGATTAAATCTTGCAAGGGAATTTCTGCATGCGTAAGTATGAATGGCAGAAATGATGTTCTGATTGCAGTTCCAAAAGAAAAGATTGAGTTCGCGAAAGAATTTGTTAAGGAAAAAGTTGCGGAATGCATATTGCTTTTTTATAAAAAAGATTTTATTGTTTCAAACTTAAATTTTGAAAAACCTAAAACCCCTTATATGAATGTATTTTTGCAAACACTGGTGTGTTTTGATGGAGAGTCGGATAAGCATTATATTGAACAATGTCTTGATTTTGATGAAAGAATTTTTGTTGACGCAGTTATTGCCTTTAGGCTTAAATTTTTAAAGAAAAAATGGGAAGATTTAGTTAAACTTGCGAATGAAAACGTGATGTATCTTTTGTCTGAGGATAGTTTTTTGGAGTTTATTAAATTTTTAATTTCCAATTTGGAACACCGATGCTATGCGGTTAATGTCTTTTCGAAAGGTGATTGTTATTTTCTGTGTGATCTTCAAGGAAAGGAAATTGAAGATTTTATGCTTGAAAAACAGAGAATATATGAAGATTGCAGCCTACTTACAACGCTTGTCGCTTTAAATCCTGAAAAAATTATTGTTCATTGCAACAAATTTGTGAAGGACAAACTTCTTCGAAATTTGTTAAACCTTTTCCCAAATAGAATTGAGATTTGCAAATAATTGTTTTTTGAACAAACTGCTAATGGGAGAATATAATTTCTTGTTTTTTGTTTAAAAAAAGTGAAAGAATTGTGTTAAAATTTATAAAAATTGTTGACATTGCAATTATTCGGGCGTATAATTTTAATATCATAGTGAGAGGCAAAAGACAAGTAGCTCAAACATGACTTTGACAGAGAAGGCAATATATGGTGAAAGTTGCGTAATTGTTTGTGTTTGGTGTCGAAACCACTTTTCGCTCTATGCAAGAGGCAACTTGATAAATGCATTATGAGTGGCAAGATTTCTTGCAATAAAGGTGGAACCACGGAAATTGTATTTTCGTCCTTTGATTTTGTTTTTGAACAACTATCAAGGGATTTTTTGTTTCAAAATGGTTGTAAAAAACTTTGATGTGCATGGCACAAATACTTTATATTTTGGAGGATAAAATGGAAGAAAAAGAATTGGAGATGTTTAGACATGGGTGCAGTCATGTTTTGGCAAAAGCGGTGGATAAGTTGTTTACTAATGTCAAAAATACAATTGGACCTGCGATTGATGATGGGTTTTATTATGATTTTGACCTCGACGAAACAATAACTCCAGACGATTTTGCAAAAATAGAAAAAGAAATGAAAAGAATTATTTCTCTTGATGAGAAGTTTGAGAGAAAAGTGGTGGATAAAAAGACTGCATTGAAAATGTTTAAGGACAATCCATACAAGGTAGAACTTATTGAAGGTTTGCCAGAAGGAGAGGAAATTTCAGTTTATACGTTGGGCGATGATTGGTACGATTTGTGTCGTGGCCCTCATGTAAAATCTAGCAAAGAACTTAAAAATTTTGCTTTTAAAATAAGTAGGGTAAGTGGAGCATATTGGAGAGGCAATGAGAAAAATAAAATGCTTCAAAGAGTTTATGTTTTTGGTTATGAAACGAAAGAGCAACTTGATGAGCACATCCATATGCTTGAAGAAGCAAAAAAGCGTGATCACAGAAAATTGGGCAAAGATTTGGGACTTTTCTTTATTTCAGAATATGCACAGGGAATGCCATTTTTTATGCCAAAAGGGATTACTCTTAAAAACGAACTTGTGTCGTTTTGGAGAGAGATTCATAAAAAGGCAGGTTACATTGAAATTGAAACCCCTATGGCGATGAACAGA
>CAYLWT010000002.1:0-137551 GCA_964387705.1 uncultured Christensenella sp. | reverse complement strand
CTAGTTCTTGCAACCTTTTTATGTGTGGAATCAAAAATTGCCATATCATATTATCTGTTGTTGCAATCACAACAACTTTTTTCCCTTTCAACATTTTTCCTCCGTATAATGATATTTATATCATATCAAATCAATAAATCAAAACAAAATGAAGACATTGCAAATTTGCTTCAATCAATGCATTTACAAGGTATAGTTTGCTTTTTCTACCTACAAATCTATACCATTTTAAATCTTTTCCAAAAATTTTTCTATTTTTCCCCTAAATTTTCTTAACTTTTTATTTTAACACAAAATTCCATCTTTAAAGAGTTTTTTGCCAATTAAAGTTACTATTTTACCACAAAAAACTGGCTCTTGAGTGTAAACTCGAATGTAGTTGCGAGAATATCCTTGTAAATACCCCTCTTTTTTCTCTTCTATAAGGGTTTCTAAAGGCGCCCCAATAAATTGTGAGACATATTCCATTTCAAGTGTTTCCACAACTGTTTTAAGGCGTTTTTCGCGTAATTTTATAATATCTCCGGATATCTGTGGAAGTTTTGATGCACGTGTGCCAGGCCTTTGTGAATAAGCAAAGAAATGAACGTGCGAAAACCTAACCTTTTTCACAAATTCAAGTGTTTCATCAAAGCACTCTTCAGTTTCGGTTGGGTAGCCCACGATTATATCTGTTGTTATGCTTGCAAATGGAAAATATTTCCTCACAAGGCACACTTTTTGATAATATTGCTCTGTTGTGTAGTGTCTATTCATATCTTTAAGCACCTTGTCGCTACCACTTTGAAGTGACAAATGAAATTGTGGGCAAAAATTTGGCATTTCCTTCGCAATTTGTAAAAAATCGTCTGTAATAATATTCATTTCAATTGAACCCAGTCTAATGCGAGATTTTATGCCTTTAAGGGCCCTTAAAACCTCCCCCAACGCCAATTTCCCATCAATTTTATAGTCAGAAATATTTATGCCAGTAATAACCAACTCTTCGCAATTTTTTGAAAGAATATTTGCTTCCTCGACAATACTTTTGAGCGGTCTTGACCTGCTGAACCCACGAACATATGGAATGAGACAATAGGAACAATAGTTATTACATCCATCTTGAATTTTTATGTAACCACGAGTTCTAACATTGGTTGCCATGAGATCATCTTCATATTCTTTTGAGATTGGACACACAAAATTTATATTTTTTTCTTCTCTATTCTCAAAATTTTTGACATTTTCAGCAATTTTGCCCTTTCCAGAGTTGCCAATAACATACACGACACCATTTCTTTTTGTAAACTGCTCTGGATTGTGTTGCGAGGCACATCCACAAACAAAGATTTTTGCATTCAGGTTAATTTTTTCAATTTTACTCAAAAATTGACGACTTTTTCTCTCTGCCTCGGCAGTAACTGCACATGTGTTGACAATATAAAAGTCAGCAGCTTCAAGTTCGGTTGTAACAATGTAGTCATCTTTCAATTGGTTCAAAATACCATCAATTTCATATTGATTTACCTTGCAACCGAGATTTATTAAACAAACCTTTTTCATCTTACACCTCCAACAGCCCACAAAGTAAACTTGCAACATAAATGCTTGCTGTTTCCGTTCTTAAAATTCTTTTGCCAAAGCTCACTGATGAGCAAACTTTGCTTAAAAGTTCAATTTCTTCCGCAGAAAAACCACCTTCACTTCCTACAACATATGCAATGGAAATATCTTTATTTTTAGACTGCGCAATTTCAAAAATCACATCATCTATTCTTCTTACATCTTCTTTTTCATTCGCAAAAAGGACATAGTCATAATTGTCAAACATTGGCACAATTTCAGCGAATTTTACAGGTAAATTTACCTGTAAAAGGCTTGTCCTTCCGCATTGTTTACATGCTGAAACGATAATTTTTCTCAATCTTTCAACCTTATTGTCGTTCGGTTTCACGATGCAAAATTTGGAATAAAATGGCACAATACAACTCACCCCAATTTCGCACAATTTTTGAGAGATAAGTTCCAATTTATCCAATTTGGGAAGTCCTTGAAAAAGTGTTATTCTAATTTTTGGATTTGCTTTGCAAGGATAACTATTTAAGACTTCAAGTGTTGCATCACTTTTGCCCACTTGCAAGATTTTGCACTCAAAAATTTCACTTCCGTCTTGAAAACACTCCACTTTATCCCCGGTTCTCAATCTCATAACTTTGGAAAGGTGAACATATTCGTCCCCAGTCAATGCAATTTTATCTGCAATATTTATTTTAATTCCACTATCTACAAAAAATCTTTTTTCCATATTTTAATTGTATCACACACGCAATTTTTTTTCAACAAAAAACCACAAACCAAATGGTTTGCGGTTTTTACAATTATAATTTTGCAAGTTTGTCTTGATAGGCTTTTGTTCTTTTAAACACAGAGGCAGACATGTTCTTTGATAGTTGTTCCATCGCTTCTCTATCTTTTCGCGAGGCCTCTTTTGGCATTTCAACTTTAATGGTAACAATAAGGTCACCAAAGCCATCACGTTGAAGCATCTTTATCCCTTTATTTTTCAGTCGCATAATGGTATTTGGTTGGGTGAGCGCAGGAATGTCTAGGTCAAATGTTCCATCTGCAAGCGGAATTGTTACCTTGCCTCCAAGATATGCCGTTGTGAAGGGAATAGGCAAATCTAGGAGTAAATTAAACCCATCTCGCACCAAAATAGGATGTGGAGTGACAGTAATGCTTATTGTTAAATCGCCATTCGGGCCGTTTTTTATCGACGCATTACCCTTTCCACGCATTGTTATAACTTGGTTGTTATCAATTCCAGCAGGAATTTTTACTTTAATTTCTTGGGCTTTCTTTACGCTTCCTCTCCCCATACAATCTGGGCATCTAACTTTGATAATTCTCCCTGTTGCATTGCAAGTTTTACAAGGACCAACTGTTTGAACTTGACCAAAAATTGAGTTTTGAACCATTCTTACCTGTCCTGAACCATGGCAATCTGGACAAGTTGAATATTCCTTGCCGTCCTTCGCTCCAGTGCCAGAACAATGCTCACACTTTTCAAGTCGGTTTATTTTTATAACCTTCTCGCACCCAAAAACAGCTTCCTTAAAACTTAAGTTTATTGCTAGGTCAATATCTTCACCCGGCACTTGAACGGTGCTTTGTCTTTTTCCACCGCCACCAAATGAAGAGAACATATCAAACAGGTCCTCAAACCCACCAAAACTTGCCCCACCAGAAAACCCTCCACTGCCAAATGGGTTCCCACCACCAAAGAAATCATTTGGATTGGCGGAACCATATTGGTCATAACTTGCCCTTTTGTTGCTATCACCCAAAACTTCATAGGCTTCGTTTACTTCTTTAAATTTTTGGGCGCAATCATCATCGTTAGGATGCAAATCGGGGTGATACTGTTTTGCAAGTTTTCTGTATGCAGACTTTATTTCGTCTTGAGAAGCATTTTTATCAACACCAAGAATTTTATAATAATCTTTGTTGCTTGGCATATCTTCTTCCCTTATTTATTATCCTTATCTTCTTTTTTGTCTTTGTCATCAATGATTATTTCATCATCGCTTCCATCTTGCTTGTTTTCTTCCTTTGCTTTTGCTTCTTTTGAAGCTTGAGCATAAAGGTTAGAAATAACACTGCTTGAACTTGCAGAAAGTTCTTCAAGAGCTTTTCTTATTTGTTCAACATCTTCTGTATCGATATCTCTTTTGCATTTATCAATGTCTGCTTGAAGTTTTGTTTTGTCTTGTTCAGAAAGCTTATCTCCATTTTCTTTGAGCATTTTTTCAAGAGAATTTATCATATTTTCAGCATTATTTTTTGTTTCAAACAATTCCTTTTTCTTCTTGTCTTCATCAGCAAATTTTTCTGCTTCTTTGATTGCATCATCAATATCTTTTTCGCTAAGGTTGCTAGAAGCCGTGATTGTTATACTTTGCTCCTTATTTGTTCCAAGGTCTTTTGCCGAAACATGGACAATTCCATTTGCGTCAATATCAAATGTAACTTCAATTTGAGGAACACCTCTTGGTGCTGGTGGAATATCTGTCAAACTAAATCTCCCCAAAGTTTTGTTGCCACTTGCGAATTCTCTTTCACCTTGCAAAACATGAATATCAACACCAGGTTGATTGTCAGTTGCAGTGGAGAAAATTTGAGATTTTTTGGTTGGAATAGTTGTGTTTCTATCAATAAGTTTTGTAAATATTCCGCCCAAGGTTTCAATGCCCAATGAAAGTGGTGTAACATCAAGCAAAAGAACGTCTTTAACTTCACCTGCTAGAACACCTCCCTGAATTGCAGCCCCCATAGCAACACATTCATCTGGGTTAATACCTTTAAATGGCTCTTTGCCTGTTATTTTCTTAACTTCTTCCACAACTGCAGGAATTCTTGTTGAGCCACCAACCAAAATAACTTTGTCAATTTCATTGAGTGACAATTTGCTATCTTTCAATGCTTGTGACACAGCGGTGCTTGTTCTTTCAACAAGGTCCGCAGTAATAGCATCAAATTTGGCTCGTGTCAAATCATATTCAAAGTGTTTTGGTCCTGTTGCATCTGCGGTGATAAATGGGAGATTGATTGTCGTTTTCAAAACACTTGAAAGATCAATCTTAGCCTTTTCACTTGCTTCTTTAATTCTTTGCATTGCAAGTTTGTCTTTTGAAAGATCAATGCCCTCTTTTGCTCTAAATTCATTCACAATTAAGTCCATAATCCTCTTGTCGAAGTCATCACCACCAAGTCGGCAATCTCCTGCTGTTGCAATAACTTCAAACACACCATCGCCAATCTCAAGAATTGATACGTCGAATGTGCCCCCACCCAAGTCATAAACCAAAATTTTTTGGCTCTTTCCATCTGTTTTATCAAGCCCATATGCAAGTGAAGCTGCCGTTGGTTCGTTGATGATACGAAGAACATCAAGCCCTGCAATTTTGCCTGCATCTTTTGTTGCTTGACGTTGACTGTCTGTAAAGTATGCAGGAACAGTGATAACTGCTTGTGTCACTTTTGTCCCAAGATAGCTTTCCGCATCTTGTTTAAGTTTTTGCAAAATCATTGCAGAAATTTCTTGTGGTGAATATTGTTTGCCATCAATGTTTACACGATAGTCAGTCCCCATTTCCCTTTTAATTGACAACACAGTGTTGTCTGGATTTGCAACTGCTTGACGTTTTGCCACTTGTCCCACAAGTCTTTCACCTTTTGAAAAGGCAACAACAGATGGAGTTGTTCTTTCTCCTTCTGCATTTGGAATAACTGTTGCAGTCTTGCCTTCCATAACTGCAACACATGAATTTGTTGTTCCTAGGTCAATACCAATAACTTTTCCCATAATAATTTATCTCCTTAATTTAATTAACTTATTTTTGCCAAGGTTATTTTGCAACAACCACTTGGCTATATTTGATAACCTTGTCTCCAAGGGTGTATCCGCTTTCGGTTTCGTCGATGATAAATCCAGTCTTTATTTTGTCGTCTGCAACACTTAATATTGCATTGTGCCTGTTTGGATCAAATTTCACACCAACTGCCTTTATTTTCTTAACTCCAAGTTTCTCCAAGGCTTGCATAATGTTTTTTTCAATCATATTTATGCCCTCAAGACTCTTTTCATCAGAAATCATTTTCTTAGCCTTTTTAAAGCTATCTAGTGCTGGAAGTATGCTTTCCAACGCTTTTGTTTGTCCATCTATAAAAGATTTTTCAACTTCTTCTCTACTCCGCTTTCGATAGTTTTCAAAGTCCTTTTCGAGGTCTTTTTCATCATTTAAGATTTTTGCCATTTGAAGTTTAATTGCATCAAACTCCTCCATTGTCATACTGACAGTCTTTTTTTCTTCTTCAGGCGGAATTTGCTCTTTGCAGTCACATTTTTCTTCATCACAGCGTTTTTTCTTTTCTGTTTGAATATTTTCAACTTTTTCTTTCATTTTTTCATGTTTTGTTTCTTTATTTTGTTCAGGTGTCATTTTTACCTCCGTTTGTCAGTTTGTTTTTCAATTCGTCAGAAACAAATTTCAAAACACCAGCAATGCTTGCATAGTCAATTCTCTCTGGTCCAATAATTCCAAAAGTTGCAATCTTTTTGCCGTCCAAAACAAGTGGCGCTTTGATAACTGCGCAATCAGCAAGTTTGTTATCATTTTCTTCTCCAAAGTCAACCGTTACACTTTCGTCCTCCGTTGCCATAATATTTTTCAAACTTTCCGAGTCGTCAAGCACATTCAAAATATTTTTTGCACTTTCAACACTAGTGTTTGGGCTTTCAAGAAGTTTTATTATGCCTTGATTTGAGACTTTACTTTTTGTATGGTTATAATAAACACTTAAAACCTCAAGAACAAGCTTAAACACTTCATCATATTTACGCATACTTTCCTTAACACCAAAACTGAAATTGTCCATATTTTGTGTAAGATAACTTATGCTTTTGCCACCAAAAATTGTCGAAAACACATTGCTAGCATTGTCACAATCTTGTTTCGTTACACTTGGATTTGCTTCAATGGTGTTTGAAATTGCCCCTGCATTCGTCTCCACCAAAACAAGCACTTGTGAACTAAGCAGCCACACTACTTTTATCGATTGTACAATCAAATTTTCAAATCCGTCAAACATAAAAATTGTTGGATAATTGGTTTTTGTTGAAATCGTTTTTGAAATTGATTCTACAATTTCACTAAGATTAGTCGTTCTTGCAAACAATTTGTCTCGAACATCCTGTAAATCTTTTGTAGAATATTTCGTATCTTTCAACGTTTCATTTACAAAAAATCTATAAGCCTGTGTTGTTGGAACTCTTCCACTTGATGTGTGAAGTTGTTTTAAAAATCCCATCGCTTCCAGTGCATTAAGTTCATTTCGAATGGTTGCAGTGGACAAGTCATGCAGTGTCGTCTTTTGCACAAGCAAACTTGTGATTGGACTTGCAAGTTTTATATAATTGTCAACAGCATAGTATAAAATTGCCCTTTTTCTATCCGAAAGTTTTGGCAAATCGTCTTTCACAAGCACCTTCTCCTTTTAAAATTTAGCACACTATAAAAATCGTTGTTAGCAATCTCTATCGTTGAGTGCTAGCACTATTATATGCATAAAAAATAAAAAGTCAACACTTTTTTGTTAACTTTTTAAAAATTTTTTTATTTTTCACAATAATTTATCTCATAAGCATTTCTGCCGTCTCTTCAAATCTTTTATCAATTGTATCAACATATTTTTGATTAAGCTCATAGTTTATCTCTTTTTTGATGTCTTTTGCCACAGAATTTACGTTAACACTTCCGAGTCTATTTGCAAATTCCTGAGCATTAAAAATTCCTTCAAGGGCTTTACAATTTTTAGCTTGCTCAATCATTTTTTCTCTTGAAATTCGAACCACGTCAAAATCACTTTGATAGTGCTCTCTTAAGAATTGAATATTCCTTGAATTCAAACCTTGTTGACTTCCACATGCATTGCTATGAGTAGAATGTCTTCCGCATTCTATGGCATGGTTAAAATTCTCTCCACTTGCAGAATAATCAATCAACACCAAATCTGCAGGCTTCCCTGTCTTTTTATTCAAAAGATAATAATAATTACAATCAACTCGGTCATAATTCATTGTAGAGGCATCAGTTATAAACATTTCTGTCCTTTTTCTTAGAACATTTGGGTTAAACAATGAAGCATATGCATTATCTTTTTCGCTAAAAAGGCAATCTGCAGTCCCATTCAAATCCTGATGATCATATATAAGATTAAAATGATATTCAAATGCTGGCACAACATTTTCAGCGTTAATGTCATTGCTTAAAATAAATCGGGAAAAATCTGATTGTGCTGGCACATAAACAGCAGTTTTAAATCCCAGTTTATGATAAATTTGGCACAACAAAACTTCCGCATCCATTTGAGCCTTTATAGAACCATATTCGCCCTTCTTCTTATAAAACGTTCCACATTTAAGTTTAAGTTTCGAAACACGACCAAGCATAGAATTTAAGAATTCTTCATCAATAATGTCATCTGTTACATCAACAAATCCATCTTTGTTAAATTTACCACGATAGTGCTTCAAAATATCGTTTGCAAACATTTTCCCCTCCAAAATCTTCTTACAATGAAATTATACATCATTTTTTTGTCTTTTTCAATACCTAATTTTTTAAACAAAAAAACACCCACTTTTAGCATTATGTGAGTATTTTTTTATAAATAGATTGAATCAAACTAATTTTGAAATAATTGAGCTCAAAACATAATATGCATTGTCGCAAACAAAAATTCTACCATTTTCTAAGCGGATAAAACCATTTTTTGATAAAAACTCAATTTCTTTTGCTTTATCCTTCAAGAAATTTCCCCCATAAAGCCTATCAAGTCTATATGTATCAAGTCCCAAATTTGTTCGAAGTGCCAGCATAATTTCTTCTTCTCGTCTTTGAATTGGTGTAAGCGTTTCAATGCTCTCCACTGCAAGTTTTTTGTCCGTAAGATTAGAAATATATTTGTCAAAATCTTCAGTGTTGCAAAATCTTTTTCCACCAATGTAGGAGTGACTGGCCAGTCCTATTCCAAGATACTCTTTACCCGTCCAATAAACAAGGTTGTGCCTACACTCATAATATGGCTGTGCAAAATTTGAAACTTCATACCTAATATATCCATACTTTTTTAGAACAGAATACACACTATTATACATATCTACAGTTTCATCATCACTTGGGACGGTAAGTTTTCCCTCATCAACAAGAGTTTTAAGTGGTGTGCCGTTTTCCAAAATAAGTGAATAGGCCGAAATGTGTTTTATGTTATGCTTTACAAGCCATTTTGCCATTTGTTCCACATCATATTCATTTTGTGCAGGAAGTCCAAGCATCATATCAATACTAATGTTATCAAACCCCATTTTTTGAGCAAGAATAATCGCATCTTTCGCCATTTTTGCTGTGTGACTTCTACCAATGAAATCCAAAACACCATTACTAAAACTTTGCACCCCAATGCTAAGTCTATTTATGCCATCAAGTTTATATTCCTCAAGTTTTTCCCTTGTCAAACTTTCTGGGTTACACTCAATGGAAATTTCGGCAGATTTATTTATTTTAAAATTTTCCTTTATTGCAAGCATAATACGAGTAATAAGTCCAGTTTCAATACAACTTGGAGTTCCCCCACCAAAATATATCGTATCAAGGGCATATTCCCCAGCAAGTTGTTTTGAACGAAGTTTAATTTCTTCACACACAGCCTTAACATAAGTTTCCATATCGTTTTGTTTGTTACAAAAAGACACAAACGAGCAATAATTACATTTATGTCCAGAACAAAATGGAATGTGAATATAAAGTGACAAATTTTTCATGAATCTAATTTGAGAATAGTCATAAAGGCTTCGCTTGGAATTTCCACCGAGCCAACCTGCCTCATTCTCTTTTTACCCTCCTTTTGTTTTTCAAGAAGCTTTCTTTTTCTTGTTATATCACCACCATAACACTTTGCAAGCACATCTTTTCGCATTGCCTTAACAGTTTCCCTTGCAATGACTTTTCCGCCAATGCATGCTTGAATTGGGAGTTCAAACAATTGTCTTGGAATAACTTCTTTTAATTTTTCTGTAAGTTTCTTTCCTCGAGCATATGCTTGCGACCTATGAACGATTATGCTCAAAGCATCACATTTTTCACCATTAAGCAAAATATCCAGTTTTACAAGATCGCTTTTGGTATATTTATTAACTTCATAATCAAGGCTTGCATAACCCCTTGTTCTCGATTTCAACCCATCAAAGAAGTCATAAACAATTTCATTAAGCGGAATTTCATATTTAAGCACCACACGAGAGCTGTCAAGATATTGCATATCAAGATATACCCCTCTCTTGTTTTGACAAAGTTCCATAATATTCCCAACATATTCTGGTGGAGTAAAGATTGAAACATTTGCGATTGGTTCTTCAATGTAATCAATTTCTGTCACAGCTGGAAGTGCCGAAGGATTGCTCACTTCAAGCACATTGCCATCAGTTCTCACAACTCTATAACTAACACTTGGAGCTGTTGTTATTATATCAAGGTCAAATTCTCTCTCTAACCTTTCCGTTATAATTTCAAGGTGCAATAATCCCAAAAAACCACACCTAAACCCAAAGCCCAAGGCAGTTGACACTTCGGGAGAATAGTGGATTGAATCATCATTTAACTTAAGTTTTTCAAGAGCATCTTTTAGGTCTTGATATCGTGAGCCATCAACAGGGAAAATTCCACAAAAGACCATAGGTTTAACGTCTTTGTAGCCATCAAGAGGTTCCTTTGTTGGATTGTCCGCGAATGTTATTGTATCTCCGACCTTTGTTTCAGAAACGTTTTTTATACTTGCACAAACATAACCCACATCCCCTGCTTTAAGTTCCTTAATTGGCCTTGTTGCTGGGCAAAACACACCGACTTCAGTTACTTCATAACTTTTGCCTGTTTTCATCATTTTGATTTTCGTTCCAACACTCACTTTGCCATCAAACACTCTTACCAAACTCACCGCGCCCTTAAAATTGTCATAATAACTATCAAATATAAGTGCTTTTAGCGAACTATTTTCATCGCCTTTTGGTGCAGGGATGTTTTTAATTATACTTTCCAAAACATCATCAATATTTATTCCTTCCTTTGCGGAAATAAGTGGAGCATCTTTACATGAAAGTCCAATGACATCTTCAATTTCCTTTTTAACTTCCTCCACTCTAGCACTTGGCAAATCAATTTTGTTGATAACAGGAATAATTGTCAAGTCATTCTCAAGTGCAAGATAAACATTTGCAAGTGTCTGCGCCTGAACCCCTTGGGTTGCATCGACCACTAAAATGGCCCCTTCGCACGCTTTAAGCGAACGAGAAACTTCATAAGTAAAGTCTACATGTCCAGGTGTATCGATAAGGTTTAATGTATATTCTTCCCCATCGTAATTATAAAACATTCTTGTTGGGGTAAGTTTAATTGTAATCCCACGTTCCCTCTCAATGTCCATACTATCAAGCACTTGTTCCGTAAGTTCCCTTGAAGAAAGAGTTCCTGTTTTTTCAATAAGCCTATCAGCAAGCGTACTTTTACCATGGTCAATGTGTGCAATGATGCAAAAATTTCTAATATTTCTTTGTCTGTCTTCCATAATTCATATTATAAGATAAACTTCACCATTTTAGCAAGCAAAATAAAATAATTCTAAAAAACTGATTGTCCATATGTCAAATTTTGTCGAAAAGCAACATATATATCTAAAATATGAGAGGTGAAAAATGATTGTAGAAAGTTTTGTTACTTTTATGAACAAAATTATGCTATTCTCCGCCTATGTAAACAATGCATCAAACTTCCCGAAACCGCTATCAGAAAAGCAAGAAAAAGCATATTTTGAGGCCTTTCACAAAGGAGATATGTCCGCAAAAGAAAAATTGATATCTCACAACTTACGGCTTGTTGTACATGTCGCCAAAAAATACATAGGTTCTGCCGAAAGTGATGACTTGATTTCTGTTGGCTCAATAGGGCTTATAAAAGCAACAAACACATTTCAGTATGGCAAAAACACACAATTTTCCACCTATGCCGCTCGTTGCATAGAAAATGAAATTTTAATGCTCCTTCGAGTCAACAAAAAACACACCCCTGTTATGTCATTGAATGAAAGCCTTGGAAAAGATAAGGACGGCAACGAAATATCAATTGGGGATATTATCCCAAACGAAAATGATTGTGTAGAAGAAACCGTTGAAAATTCCGTTTTGACAGAAAGACTTCTGAACATTGTGCAATCAAACCTCACTCAAAGAGAATATCAAATAATTTGTATGCGTTATGGCCTAAAAAACACTCCAGCCTACACTCAAAGAGAAATCGCTAAAAAACTAGGAATTTCACGCTCATACATCTCTCGCCTAGAAAAAAAAGCAATAGGAATAATAAAAGAAAAAGCCCAAAAAGATATATTTTGCTGATTTGCACAAAATGGCAATTTGCAATTCTTGACAAACGTCTCACAAGATGCTAGAATTTTTATGTTCAGGCAGTCATGTGGTCGCAGTCCAAGTGTAAGGCTTGGAGTGAGGAAAGTCCGGGCTTCACAGAACAGGGTGCTGGCCAACTACCAGCGGAGGCAACTCTAGGGAAAGTGCAACAGAAATAAACTGTCACGAGTTTCTCGTTCCCTTTTGGGACGTTTGTCAATATAAGGATACGAAAGTTGACAAACGGACGATGGTGGAAAGGTGATGTAAGAGATCACCGCTTGATTGGCGACAATCAGGGCTATGTAAACCCCACCCGAAGCAAGACTAAAAAGCACAATTTGTTGTTCGCAAGTGCTTTAAAAATGTCGCTTGAGCCATATGGCAACATATGGCCTAGATAGATGACCACTTAATACAGAACTCGGCTTATACACTGCTCTGAAATGAAAATAAATCCCTCGGGAATTCTCCCAAGGGATTTTTTATTGCCTATTCATTTTATTCCGCTTCCACAATAACGCTTAAAATAACTGGTTTACGTTTGGTATGCTTAAAGAAAAAGCTTGTTGAAACCTTGCGAATACTCGCCCTAATTTCAGCCTTATCCATAGCTTTTAGGTCAAGATCACTTAACTTATCATAAATAAAATCTTTTGCTTCTTTTATAATATCGCTTGCTTCATCTTGATAAACAAACCCACGAGAAATGATATCTGGTTCTCTTACCAATCTACCTGATTTTGATGACAATGTCGCCACGACAACGCACACCCCATCTTGAGACAAAAGCAACCTATCACGAATAACATTACTATCTTTTTCGCCAAGACCTGTTCCATCAATAAGCACACTTCCCGCCTGAACCATGCCCGCAACTTTAATTGTATCTGGTGTAAGTTCAACCTGCATTCCGAGTTCTGGGATTATTATGTTTCTTTCCTTCATTCCCAATTCTTTTGCAAGCATTTGATGATTTTTAAGGTGCCTATATTCCCCATGAACAGGAATGAAGAATTTTGGTTTTATGAGAGAATGCAAAATTTTAAGTTCTTCTTTATAGGCATGCCCAGAAGCATGAACGTCTGCAAGTTCATTATAAATAACCTTGCAACCCTTTCTGTAAAGCACATTTATAAGGTTATTTATTGCTTTTTCGTTGCCAGGAATCGCCGACGAGGACAAAATCACCACATCATTATCCCCAAGTTTAACCTTTGGGAAATTGTCTGAGGCAATTCTTGTCAAAGCGCTCATTGCCTCCCCTTGTGAACCTGTGGAAATAATAATAAGCTCCTTATCTTCAAAAGTATCCACCTTGTCAATATCAACAATAATATCTTTATCACATTTAAGCTCACCAAGTTTAATTGCCATATCACTAACATTGACCATACTTCTGCCCGTAAAAGCAATTTTCCTTCCATATTTTTTTGCACAGTCAATAATTTGTTGCAACCTATGAATATTTGAAGCAAATGTTGCAATGATAATTCTTTGAGTTTTAAGTTTTCCAAAAAGTTCGTCAAAAGTTTTGCCGACCACTGATTCACTCATCGAAAAGCCTTCTCTTTCAACATTTGTGCTATCGCTCATAAGAAGAGTAACCCCCTTCTTACCCACTTCCGCAAGACGCTTTAGGTCGCAAACATCGTTGCCCACTGGAGTAAAGTCAATTTTAAAGTCCCCCGTGTGCACAACCACACCTGCTGGAGTCGTGATAACCAACGCAAAAGCTCCTGGAATTGAGTGTGTAACCGATACAAATTCAACCTTAAAATTTCCCGCAACAACGACTGTCCCAGGTTTAACAGGTTTCATAATAACACCAGTTTTCTTTGATTCCTTAAGTTTATTTTCAATAAGGCCAAGCGAAACTCTGCTCCCATAAATTGGAGTTTTCACCCTATCCAAAAAATAAGGAATAGCTCCAATGTGGTCCTCGTGCCCATGGGTTATAAACAACCCACGCATTTTAGATTTGTGTTTTTCAAGATAAGTCAGGTCCTGCACCACTTGATCCACCCCAGGCATATCTTCATCTGGGAAAGACTGCCCTGCATCAACAACAATCATATCCTTGCCATATTCAAAAGCAGTCATGTTTTTGCCAATTTCGCCAATTCCTCCCAAAAAAGTAATTTTCAATTTTTCGTTATTCATTTTTTCTCCTTGTAGCTATTTGCATTAAAATTAAAGGTGATTTGCCCCACCTCAAAAAACAAAATTTTTGCAACAAAAAGTTGCCTGTTTCAAAAACATTTCTCTTGTGTGTTTAACTCGCATTTTACCCACAATATAGTCAATTTGCGTGCCAAATGCAAAGCCTAAATCAAATTTATCATTTTTTCAATATTATCTTGTTCTTCAAATCTTTTTGGCGAGATAAACATATCTGGATAGACATAAAATCTCATACCCTGTGTTGAAAAGAAGCTGACCATTTGGAACACCACAAACATAAATGCAGTGGCTGGAATGGTTATAACAAGCGCAACGGACAATGTAAACACCGCACAAAGAAGGTTTATAACAATCGACAAAATCACAAGCAAAAGTGATGTTGAAAATATATTCCAAAAATTGCGGAAAACACAAGCAAAATTTTGTGTCACTGCAGATGCAACATTTTTGTCAAGCACAGCAATTGAAGGCATCCAACAAGAAAACAATGCTTGCTTTAAGGCAAGGGTTACAATTACAAGCGCAAACACACACATAGACAAAAATGCAAATCTAATGTCCCCTGCAGAGGCAAATTTTATTGTGTAATAAATTCCACCAAAAGCCACCACATTAAACACCAAAACAGCACAATATCTAAGCACGCTATAAAGAACACTTTTGCCAATGTTTTTGATAAATCTCCCTGTCCAGCTATATTGCACCTGACTTGTCATAAACCCATACAAAACTTCCCCAGATGCAAGTTGGGCGAAATCAAATGTAAGTGGGAAAATAAACAAAATCCAAACGCCAAGAAAAATGTAGTTGAAACGAAATTGAATGTTCGTTGTAAGAACTTCCACAACCTTTGCAAACAACTGCTCAAATATTGTAGCGGATGCTTGAAATGGTCTTGAAAAAAGCCCACCGAACGCTTGACCAAACTCCACAAAAATTTGTGCTTCCACAAGTTTTGCAATAATAGGGCTCGCCAAAAAGTAGCACACACACAAACTAAGGCTTATGCAAATAACATAATACAAAAGAACTTTCCAAACATTAGAAAAGTTGGTTAGCAGAAGTCTAATCGTATTCCTAAAAATCATTTTTAATCCTTTATTGCCCATTGGCAAGTATATTTAAAATCGTGAAATTTCAGTTGTCACAATGTATGAACATCAACGCCACAATGGACGCTTAATTTTTAATTTTATACAAATTGCTTAATTTTTTTTCAACTAACGAACATATTATATCCAAAAAAAATAATTTTTGCAAGAGATTTTTTTGTTTTATTTTATATAAATAGAAAAATTTTCCAAATTTTATTCCAAAATGAACGAATTCCCCCATTTTTTATCATTCAAACACATTTTTTTCATTTATAAAGCACAATTTTTGACAAAATTAACAAAAAAAGAAGCATAACAAGTATTCCTGTTATGCTTCCCCAAAAAAGATAGTTATTCTGAAGTTTTATCTTTTTTCTTTTCAACCTCCAAATCTTCTTTGTCCGCTGAAAGTTTGTCCGCAATTATATCTTTAATTTCCTCATCGCTTCGTCCTGTGTCATTTTTCAAAACACCAAAACAGCACAACACACACAAAACAATGCTAATGCAGTCAATCAAGATATTCATAGGCAAGTCAACTCCAAAACTTTTGCAAAGTGCCTGCGCAATGCCAACAACTCCACAACAAATGGCAACCCAAAAAATAAGAGATTTTTTCTTCATTTTTTCTGCCCCCTATAGTCTATTTTAAGGTGAATATTTTTCACCTCCTCGCGAATATCTTCCACAATATCCAAATGTTCATTGAGTTTGCAAATTGTTTGCTGATACTTTTTCTCTCTTGAAGCGCTATCCCTCAACTGATACACCAAAAGAGCCACAAACAACACCGCCCAAAGTCCATTTGCCAGTGCAAGCTTAAAAATTTCTTCCCACATATTTCATTCCCAAAAGGATCTTCTTGAATTCCTGCTTAATTTTTTTCTCATCAATAACCTTTTTTGTCGTCACCTTGCTAGAGTTTTTAATTGTCATTTTTTACCCTAAACACCATTTCAACATCTCTCGATGCAACAGTGTTGTCCGTTCCAGAAAAAGTCAACCAGAACTTCTTCCCTGGCAATTTACAAAAGTATTTTCTATTTATCAAATTGTCCCCAACCTCAAATTTTCTGGAACCTTCATCCGAGCAAACTTTAAAAGTCACTCCCTTGCCCACGCCCAAATAAACCTCATCAAGGATTTTTTTCTTGCCACAAGAACCAAGGTCAATGTCCGAACTTTCATAAAGTCTATTCATAACTCCACCATAAAATTTTCCACTGTCATCAATTTGATAAAGCATTCTATCATCATCAACAAGCAAGACAAGCCTGCTGGAACCCTTATCACACACCGACATAAGGCTTCTTATGTCATATCCTTTCATAATGCTATAAGAATAGTCCTCAAGGTCAATTTCAACAAGCACATTATTTTTCTTTGTGTCCGTTTCACAAAAGTCAAATTTCATAGCAATATACCATTTCCCCTCATACGCTTCACTTATTGCATAACTTTGATCAACATCTTTAAATTTATCCTCAAAGCCCACAGAAATTTTCTTAACATCATATCCGTCAGTGCAATACAATCCATCTTGAGCCAGAAAATAAAATTTATCTTTCACCTGAACAACAGTATCCGCATAAATCTTACTTCCAGAGACAAGCACACTGTTAACTTTTGCCATAGACATAACCCTTGGGACGTCCACCCGCACAATTTCATAATCACCAATGCACAACAACCCATTATCAAGTGGCATAAGCTTTCGCATTTGTCCCTTACTTTTATGAAGGTTAATCTCTCCCAGTTCAGCCGTTTCACTCCAATCAAAAAATTTTGTCGCTTCTGTATATTTCAACAGTCCATCATCAGTGTCACACAATCCAAAAATTCTTTCGCCATAACAGCAAACTGAGCAAAATTTTGTACCTTTCGTGGCAACCTGTGGGGTTGTGTCATTTTCAAAAAACACAAGGTCATCAGAACTAGCACAAAACATTGCGCCATCTTTTTTAAGCCAACTGAAGGTGCTAAAACTTGGTGTTGTGCCAAATGGATAGTCTAAAAGCTTCACATAATCTCTATCATCGTCAAACAAGTCGAATGCATACAAATTCTCATCGACACCCCAGCAAAACATCACATATTTTCTCTCGCCAGAGGTTTTGTCCCTGTAACTATATTTCCAAATTTTTTTCAACTTGCAAGGAGGTTGGATAACATCAAGTGGGGTTTTTAAATTGATGTTTTGTGGCAATGCAAACCTAGACGCCCCATTGGAGCAAACAAGTTTGTCATTTTCCATTTTGATGTTGTAGCATGTTTTTGCAAGCCCAACAGATTTATCCGAGCCCGCATACTTTGTTGAGAGTTTAAAATTAAGCCTCTTAACTGAAAACATTTTACTCATCACTTCAACCACCTTTTAGCAGGCATAATTTTTCGACGATTACCAATTTTGTCTGCCTCCTCAAGATAACGTTTTCTAATGACATCTGCCTCGTCAAAACTTCCTATCATATAGAGATATTCACTTGCCGTTCCAAGTGCCAACACAATTTCCGTCACTTTTCCAAACAAAAAGTCAACACTATCCGTTGGCGTCTTTTTGGGTGGAAAATAAGAGTAAACCAAAGTCACCTTGCCAGGCTTATCAATTTCAAGTATGCCATCAGACGTTATCTTAAACGAAATCTTTTTCCCATCACGCAAAATATAATATATCTTAATCATATCCGACAAAGCATACACCGCATATTGATTTGTCACAAACTCAATTTCCTTTTCTTTCTTCAAAACAAACTTATCCGTACAAATGCTCCTTAACGTAACATTAAATGCCTCATTAAGTTTATTAAAAAGTTTTGTTGTTTGTGGGTCAATGGTAACCAAAAGTTCACTTGTGTTCACAAAAATATCTCCAGTTGATGGGTCATAACGAGAAATGTTCCCCTTGAAATAATCAAACAAGTCTTTAAGCTCAGTTTCAATGCCACAATAATAACTAGCAGTTTTTAAAATATCAACAACATCCATTTATTCTTTTCCTTTCTTCAATTTTTTTGCAGGTCATTGTGACTTTCGGTCATATCCACCTTGAAGTGTCCAAGTTTTGAAAGTCACAGTCCCGCTTTGTCTTTCCCAAATAATCCAGGCGTTCGGACAAGAGAAGTTTACCTTTCCTCATCAAAAAATCAGATGATTTTTTCTCAATAGTAGCATTTGTTTTGTCAATGTCAGCAACAATTTTTTTTGCGAACCTAACATTAGTTTTTTGAGATTTATCAAGGACCGATTTGTCAAGTTTTTTATCAATAGAAAACGCAAATTCGCTCCCATCAAACACAACAAATCTCCTAGAATTTCTATCCCAAAAAATTTTATATCCACTATGTATTTTTTTAAGTCTATAAGAGATGCCAAACAAGTCATTTTTCACCTCTTTCAAATGATTAAAGTCCACTTCTTCCCCTCGCCTTTAAATTATTTTACAATGTTGCAAACTTTGCCTTGTGCAGATGGTCTATCGCAAATAAGTTCAGCATATTTCACAAGAGTTGCAGAATATGTTGGAGTTTTTGCACTTGGGATAAGAATATTTCCATTTTCTCCCTCAAGCCATTCCCAATCACAAAGTTGATGCATATTAAAATCTTTTGTGTTAAGAAGATACATTGTCCCGTCATCAACAAATCTTTCAAACACCACAGGAATACCTGCATAAGTCATCGCCTTATACCCACCAGCAAGAGTTGCAACGTCAATGTTTCTTCTGCTTGATGCAAGATAATTTTGATACAAATTTCTCACATCGCCAGCCATCGCAATAAAGTCAACTTGACTGCCGGTTTCTTCTTCAATGTAGTTTAGCGCCTTTTGAATAAGCACATCCGACATAGACTCATCCGCAGAGTTTTCGTCCACATAAGGATAAAGCCACTTATAAGCACTTCTATCAACCCCATAAAGAATTTTGTTTGCGTCGGTTGTATCAAAAATTCTCTTTATACCAGTAATTTCACTGTCTTTTGAGCCTGAAGCATAAATTTTGTCACCATTTGCAAAAGTAACACTATCCGCAAATGATACTACTTTGTTACGTCTATCAACATAAGTAACAGTCGTTGTTTTAACGTTTTCCCCACTATAAATGTCGACTCTCATTCCTTCAACAAAATTTTTCACAGAACTAAAAGTTGTTGTGGTTTTTGAATTTTCAGTTGTAACTGTAACAGTTGCAAGAAGTCCTGTCCCATCGCCATAAACCATTCTACCAAGGTTAAAGCAACTTGACTTAATAAGGCTTTCCATTTCATCGTTCAAAAGATTGACAAATGCCCCTGTGTCACTCATACTCGCCCTAATTGCTTTATCGGACAACGCAATTGTGCCATAAAGATTTTTTAAATCAGTCTTAAATTGCAAAAATTTGTGGCCAGCGGCTTCTGGAAGCTCACCAGTTTCACTTGAGGCACAAATTCCGCCATTAAGCCCAAATGGAGCAAGTTTTATTATTTCCTTGCCATAAACGTCTTTATTCGTTTGTTTAATTTTTGACATCAACGCATTAGAATTGATATTAAGTTGTTCTGCAAGAACATTCAAATACACTGATTTAAGTGCATTTTGTGCACTAGATAATGTAACCATAATAGATTATTCTCCTTAATTTTTTTACTTTTTGTTACTTTTTAATAGGTCCTTTGCCAAAACTTCTGCTTCCTCAAGGGTTCTAGGTCTAGAAACGGGAGCAAATGCAACAACACTGCCCTTGTCGCTTCCAATAAGTTTTGGTGAAACAGGCAACACATTTTCATCAAAGAATTTTGCAACAACAAAGTCTCGCAATTCCTCATTTTGCATCACATATTTCTTCAAAGTATCCTTTTTTTCTTCTTCGGTCAAAATTTCTTCGTGAATTTTATTTTCACCTGTGTCAGAAGAAATCTCTCCCGCCACCCTCTCACTTTCGGGTAAAAATCCATCTTTTTTGGCCCCCTTGGGTGAAGATTTCTCCTCATTATCCAAAGTCTGCCCAGCCAAAGTTATCCTTTCATTGTCCTCAAGTTTTTTCTGCATGGCGGACAAAAGTTGACACTTCCTTGTATATTCGCCATGCAAATTGTTATAGGCAACCAAAAGTGCTTTTGCATCTTTAAACTTGCCAAATTCATTGGAGCCCGATGTTTCTATCCCTCCTTCACTCATTATTTCCACATCTTCGTTTGAGGTCAAAACCTTGTCAGGTTGTTCCAATCTTTCTTTATTTTCCATTTTTTCAATTCCTTTTAAATTTTTTATTTTTACACCAATGACAAAATCTTTTGTTTAAAGGTTTCATCAAGATTTCCGTTTTTATCTTTCAAAATCCCAGACGAAAGAAGTTTAAGCAAATATTCCCTTTTGCTTGCAACACTCTCATCAAGCAAACTGTCACTCATAAACCTAATATCTTCAAGCCCAAGGTCAGAATTTTTCCAACACACAACACTATCTTTATTATTTTCCAGCGCTTTAAGTCTTGGCACAATGGCAAATTGTTTGTAAAGTCGCAAAATCATTTTTGCAACATTTTTTGTTGCAATTCTAATTTCATCAACTGACACCGAAAGCCTTTGAGCATTTTGTTCCACCAAAATTTCAAGAGCAGTCCCACTCATACTAGAAAGTGAATAGTCAGAGCCAATCATATCACCCACTCCGCTAATTTGAGAAAATTCGCTGAGCAACCTTTCTTCTTCATTTTCAAAACATTCTGGAAATTTTTCTTCTTCCATAAATTTTGGCGGTGTTGAATTTTGCCTATAAACCACAATTCTCCCAGGCTCAAGGCCATCTTCTTCAAGGGCTGTAACATCAACAGAGCCCTCCTCCACAGTCAAGACTCCCATGCTTATTCTGTTCAAATATTCATGTTTTCTATTTCGCACAGCATTATAGGCCCTTTGAACGGGGATAATTTTTTCAATAACACTCTTTCCCCAAAACGAACCAACCGTCCTCAAACACACTTGCTTAACAAACGGAAATCCTCTCCTTTTGTCCGCAAGGTTCACATATGGCAACTCACCCACATACAAAAGGTTATCTTCACACACAACAACCACCCGTCCCTCTGGAAGTTCCACCGATGGGCTTTCATATCTTTCCACCACGACAAACATATCGTCCTCACTTTCCTTCAAAATATCCACACCCCAAATATTTTTTATTGCCTTGCGAGAAAATTTTTTGGCATGAATAATACTTTCACAATCCTCAATGTCCTCGTGCTTTGCACTGTCTGGATAAATCTCATAAGGTGACACAACATCAACTTGCACCTCACCTTCAAAAAGGCTTTTCCCGTCTTTGTCATAAATCTTTTTCCCACCACAACCATTCCATGTGACTTTATAAAAACTTGTCCCTGCAATTTCGCTCCAATTTGTGGCTTTATTTATAAGTTGAGCAATGTTCAATTTTTCATAAACACTCCTCAAAATATCCCTGCTCAAGTTTGCAGTTTTGATGTCATTTTCGTTGTCACTTGTTGGCATAACGTCCATTTCAGGACGCACATAAACCAACTTTGCCAACCTACTTTCAACAATAGGAGCAACATGATTGAACACTTCATTCATCTGCCAACTATATCCACCACCCTCATTTTCAAGGTCATCAAATCTATTAACCCGCAAGTTTTGTCTCCCTTGCAAAAAGTCATTGTTAAGTCTCCACTGTGTCTCAAAACTCTTTCTATCCTTTTGTCTTTTCAAAAAGTCATTCATAACCTCTGCAACCAAATCTTGAACATATTCTCTCTTTTTCTTTTTCATTTTTTCTCCTTTTCTTTGCTCAATAAATCAATAAGTCTTTGTTTTTCGCTTTCCAATTCCTCGTCAGACATTTCGTCATAAAAACTACTGTTCTTCATGGCGAGAAGAACCTTAATTGAGGCCAAATCTGGTGCCAAAACTTTTTTAGATTCCTTTCTGCACTTAAGTTTAAGCACATCACCATCACCATCTTTCACATATTCCTCAACCACTTCCTTTGAAACACCACCTTTGGCAAGGCTTATAAGCGACTTTTTCAAAATTTCTTCTTCGTTATCCATTTTCCCTCCTTCTCATTTTTCTCAAAAGTTCCTCTTTGTGAAGCAACACCTTATTTTTCCTGTCACGTTCCACAACCTTTGGCCGTGACATAAGGTAATACCTCAATTCGTCAAGACAATGGTCATCTTTTTTAACAGGCACATCACCCGCACCCCAAAAGTACCCCTTAAACTCCTCAATCATCTTTTTACAAGTGGAAAAAACAAACAACCTAGATTTTCCTTCGGCATTTTTTATGTAACTCTTAACCTGCGCAATGCCCGAAAACAAGTCTTTGTTCACCCTTGTATCAACGTTTATTCCACGCTCATAAAACAACTCTGCCACACTCTTTGTTCCATTCAAAGTTCTCTGCCCGCCAGCACTATCAATCAATGCGTCATACGTTCCAAATGAATTTTTTTTCCAATCAAGTCGCTTGCACGTTTCCTTAATTTTTTCAGCATGATAATCAATGTCTTTCCCCGCTTCAAAATGTTCCGCCACCACAAAGACATTTCCATCGAAATCCACCGCATACCAATGGCAAGAAAGCGGATTATTCAGCCCAGGGTCAATAGACATTGTGTCAAACCATTCCTTTGGCACATCAAATGGTTCAACAACGTTCACATTTTGGTCAAAATCCTTATACACCAATCCACATGCTCCCACGAAATGCCCATACTTCCTACTTTCAAGGTCATCTTTACTCAAGGACTTTTCAAAATACTCCACTTCCTTTTTGTCAAGATAAGGGTTATCTTCCCATTGCATTTGTTCATACCAAACCTCATCATCGCCATTTCTATTCATAAAGATCTCATCATAAACCCACGACAAATTTTTAAGAGGTGTCATCGTCCCAAAAATTTCACCACACCTATCCAAAACTCTCATCTTACATTCTAGATAAATATCTTTTGGAGGCTCTTCGTCAAACCAAACATAATCAAGGCTTGTCCCCTGAAATTTTTCTCTACCTTGGTCGCAACTCTTAAAACCAATAATGCTCTCTCCACCAAAAACATTTTTAATTTTAATATAGTCAATAACTCCACCCTCAGCAAAATCTTTCCTTCCAGAAAGCATGACAATATCCACAATCCACTCAGGTCTTATATAACTTAAAATCTTCTTTTGAGCCACATCTCTTTGCACCTGTTGAGAAACACTCACCACCCATCCACACGTATTTTTTCTATTTTTCTTATATGGATGAATGCCTCTTGCAAGCCACACACATTCCACTGCTCCGCATTCTGTTTTCCCTGTTCTATTGCCACCAAAAACCCACCTATTTCGCTTTTGACACTTATGGAAGTCAATTTGTTTTTTATGTTTAACTTTTCCACAGTTGTAATTTGCGAGTTTGTCATTTTTGCGACTTTCCAAAATGTTATAAATTTTCCTCAATTTGAGCAAAATTTCTTTTAGCCCATCACTTTTTTCATATTTTTCTTCCATAATATATCCCTTTCGACAATCTCCCCAACAATTCTCATCCTACACATTGCTAAAATAAAAGCATTCATTCTCTCTCTTTTCAATTCACAACCAATTTTTAGATCACCAATCTAAACCATCACAGCCACTTTTTACACCCACATAAAAGGAGTTTAAAATTGAAACACTTAAAATTCCACTCATTCATATGCTTGCTTTTTGCAACCGCAATTTTTCAAATTATTTTGTTTTCTCCATTTTTCACTTTTCCCAAATTCCCCCTTCACGCATCCACCCTCACCACCTACACCTATGCTCGAGCAGAAACCAGCGGAGTATATCTCTACAAATCCGCCACATCCGTTGAATCCTCAAACATTCTTTTTGAAATTCCCGAAACATATTTTGTAGGTCTTTTGTCCAACTATAGCAACGATTTCTACAAAGTTATGTATCGAGACTTGACAGGTTTTGTCCTAAAATTTTCTGTCACACCTGTAAAGGAAACTCCACAAACACCTTACCTTGAAAACATAACCTTCCGAGTATATTCTCCCGGAGGAACAGACCTCGTTGCCAATCCCACATCAAAAAGCCCAACAGTCATAACGACCGTTGAGCAAAACGCAATATTAAATTACTATGGCAAATCAATCGGACAAGAAAACATTTCTGGCCGAGGTTCAACGTGGTATTTTGGCACAACTACCACCGGCGAACGTGGATACATTTACAAAGGCCTTGCCGACCAACTATCTCACATCCCCCTAAACACCGAACGCACCAACGCAATTTCTTCTCCCTTTGAAGATTCCAATGACCATCTCTACAATCTTGTAGACCTTTCCCTAGGCTTAAAAATTCTAATAATTCTTCTCACCACCCTTCCCGTAGGATTTCTTGTCTACCTTCTTTTAAAACCCTATAAAATTGAAAAAGCTCTCACATCACACACCCCCAAAACAAAACTTCAATCCAAAACCATCCACCAAATCCAAGACCAAACCGACACGACAATCTAAAATTTCAACAAAAACCATTTTCTCACTTCAAAAATTGATAATTTATCCTCATTTTCCCTATTTTTCGCCCAATTTTTTTCATTTTCCGCCATTTTTTCACTCATTTTCTCATCAAATAATTTTTCTAAGACGTTTTAAAAGTAAATTACACACAACTTCAGGACAATCTTCAATATTTCCACCAGATTTTTCAAAAGAACACAATCTTTCCATCGTTTCCTGCCAAAAAAGACCTTTAAACACCTCATTATACACCCTTTTTGCATTATGAAAATTCAACATGAAATATTCTTCAAAACTTTTAAGTGCCTTTTGTTTTTTTCTGAAATATTCTCGTCTTGAAAGTCCCAGACGCTCCGCACATTCAATGTTTGAAATCCCATCAACAAAGTGATTTATAATAAGCCTTGCAGAATATTCATCAAGTTGTGCCAAAGTTTTGTCTGTAAGCACTTTTAGATTTATCATATTCACCTTTTGTTGCGACAAAGCGATAATTGCATTTGTTTGTCGAAGGGTTCCGTCCTCCTGCAACTGTACAGGCGAAATTGCCCTCGCCTCAATAATATTGTCTATGCTGTCGCACACAGCCGGCAACAGTTTATATATAGACAAAAACGATTTACACCAAAATTCAAATTTCATTTTTTCCTCTCCAAAATACTATTTTCGCCACCTCACACTTCCATTTTATAAGCCACATTTTCAAAAGTCAAGAAAGAGTGTCATATTTTTTAATATTTTTTAATATTTTTTTACAAAACCTCATTTTTGACCTCAAAAAGCATCAATTTTGGGCAAAATTTAATCTTGATACCCAATAATACACCTCAAAATATGTCAAAAGCAGTTCACAAATCGAATTTCATCAAACATTTGTTCGACAAAATAAAAAATTTTCTCAACAACAAAAATTCTTAACTTCCCACACAAAACTCTTTTTCTTTATTATATAAAATATTTCATATTTATAGTATAATAACATATAAAACTAATCAAATTTTACAATTTTTTCACACAAAAAAGGGACTTTGCAATAAAATTGCATTGTCCTCTTCATATTTTTTAAATTTTTTTGGCTAAATTTACATAATTTTCAAGATTTTTTTACTTTTTATGCAAAATTTTGCTTATGCAGGTTGATTTTTATCATTTTCTTTTTCATTTTGCTCTGAATCTTCATCAACAATGTGAATTTTGCCCATAGAAACCTCATATGCAATACGAGTTTCACTTTCCGTTTCAGAAATTTTCTTTTGATATTCTCGGCTTTGAATTCTACCAATAACTTCAAGTTTTTGGCCAACTTTCACATGCCTAACATATCTTGCATTTCTTCCCCAAGCGATGCAAGGAATGTAATCGGACTTGTTGTAAGACCTATTGACCGCCAACAACACATCGCAAATCTCTCTGCCAAATGGCGTCGTTCTAAAAATTGGTTCCTTACACACATATCCCTCCACTTCCACAACGTTTGGGTTCATGCTGTCATCCATTTCAATAATATCCCTCACAAAAACAGTAAGAAAAAGTTTGCTTTTGCCATTTACATATTTGTTATAACTTCTATATTGCCCCTTAATCGCAACTTCCTTTCCCACTTCAAAATCTTTCCCTGTCAAAAGTTTTTCGGATACTGTCACAGGAATGTAGTCAAAATTGTCCGAAAGCCTTGGCACTTTAAGATTAAGTTCATAAAATGCCTCGCCGAACAATTCATGTGAATACTTTGGCTCTGCTGTTACAACTCCTTTTAAAAACACTTTGTTATTTTCCATCATTTCGTAATCCATTTTCATATCTCCCTTCGTTTTTTTTTGCATCAGCATGCAATTTGTCGCCCTGTGTGGTCAATTTTCGTATTTCCATCAAGCAAAAGTTCACCAATCGTCACAAATTTATATCCCCTCGCCTTAAGTGTTGTGATAATTGTTGGCAAAGCCTCCACAATATGCTCTGCATTGTTGTGACATAAAATTATCGAACCACTTTGCACTTTTTTCAACACATTTGCAACAATTTTTTCTGCAGAAATTCCCTTCCAATCCAAACTATCCACATCCCACTGAATTGTTTTTAAATTTTGTCTTTCAGCAGCGGATAAAACCTGATTGTCATAAGACCCAAAAGGAGCCCTAAAAAGTGTAACTTCCTTGCCAGTGATGTTTGCAATTTTCTTTTTTGATGTTGAAAGTTCCAATTCCATTTGTTCGGTGCCAAGTTTCACAAAATCTGGATGTGTATTGCTATGTGTGCCAATTTCCAGCCCCTGTGCATCAATTTTTCTCACAAGTTCCTCGTTTTTATCCACCCACATTCCGACAAGAAAGAAATTTGCCTTAACTTGCTGTTCCTCAAGAATTTTCAAAATACTTTCCGTTTTGTCACTTCCCCATGCAGCATCAAAGCTTATGGCAATTTCTTTTTTATCATTTTGCACACAATAAATTGGCAATTTGCGAGTTTTTTGCACAAATACACTTGCAAGGCTCTCTCCACCAAAACTGAAACTTAAAATCATCGCGCAACACAACACAAAAAGTGCAACTTTCATTGTTCTACTTTTCAAAACAACAAACCATACTTTTGTATGCCTCTTCATAATAACTCACTTCTCCTTTTCACATTAAGCTTTTTTTGTCCTTATGTGTCTAGTTTTGTAGAAACATTGTCATCTATTTATAGTTATTATTTATGGCGCACAAATATTCATTTTGAAAGCATTTTTTCATTCTTATATGTTAAAAGAGTGCATATTTTTGCACTCTTTCACATAAATTTTATAAAAATTTAAAATTATCATCTTTTGTTTTAAAATTTAAATCAAATTGTGCATTTTCTCACACCACCGACAAGAAAACTTGTTTTGGTGAAAGATTTTTTTGTTGCTTTTCAATAGGTTTTCCCTTGCCCGTTCTGCTGTCAATGGCTACAAGGTCAGTTGCCTTGAACAAAACGTTATCATCTGTCACGACAACCATGGTTGTTGGGCTTGAAATTACAGATGCAAAAGCAACCTTGCCAGTCGATATAATCTTTTGTCCTTTTCTATATCTTACACTTTTTTCAATAGACTTTACCGTTGTCCTTTTGGCCAAGCCATTGTCACCAACAATCAAAATTTCTCCACCATCTTTTTCACAAACATTGGCACAAACACACGTATCTTTTGTCCCAAGAGCAACACCCTTAACACCGCCAGCCACACGCCCTTGAAGTGGAATGTCATCAGTTTTTGCATTAAGAACCATGCCTTCTTTTGTAACAAACACAATTGTCCAATCATCTTTTGGTTCAGGAACAACGCACAAAACTTCATCTTCGTCTTTTAGTTTCATTGCCTGATAGGTCTTTTTAAGAAGAGTGTACTCATCTCTTGCCGTTTTCTTTATCATACCAAATTTTGTGAGGAAAATAAGATTTTCTTTACCCTTCATCGTTTTTTCATCAAACATCGCCACAATGTGTTCACCTTTTGCAAGGTCCTTAAAAATGGAATAATCTGCAATACCCTTATCTCTATATCTGCTCTCGCCAAATGCCACAGCAGGCACCTTAAGACAATTTCCGAAGTTGCTAAATGCAATTATATTTGCATCTAACAGAACATTGATTTTCAGTGTATGAACTTGAGAAATTGTTGAATTTTCGCCAAGTTCTTTACTGCTCAAATTAAATTGTTTTACAGGAACAGCTTTAAACATTTCATCGGCAGTTTTCAAAATAACAAGTTCCTTAACATCATATTCTTTTTCTGCAATTTCCTCAGCAGTGGCAGGACGTTCATCATCTTTCAAAAATTTTGTCAATCTTTCGCTCTTATATTGTTTTTTGATTTGCAAAAGTTCATTTTTTACCACTTCATATTGCTTACTTGGGTTTTCTACAATAGCTTTAAGTTCCTTGATAAGCATCTTAAGTCCCTTGTGTTCTTCTTGAAGTTTGTTAACCTCAAGACTGGTAAGCCTTGCCAGTCGCATATCCAAAATTGCTTGCGCTTGTCGGTCATCAAGAATAAATTTTTCTTTCAACCTTTTCTTTGCTTCTGTTGTGTTTGGTGAAGTTTTAATAATTTTCACCACAGCATCAATATTTTTTATAGCAATTATAAGCCCTTCCAAAATATGTGCCCGTTCTTCCGCTTGTTCAAGGTCATATTTGCTACGCCTCAAGACAACTTCTCTTTGATATTCACTATAATAGGATATAATGTCAAGAAGTCCCATTTGTTTTGGCTTTCCACCAGCAATAGCAACCATATTCACACCAAAAGTTCCCTGAAGTTCAGTGTTTTTGAGCAGTGAATCATAAATTTTGTTCACGCTAGCATCTTTTTTAAGTCTCAAAACTGCTCGTTGCCCATGTCTGTCCGACTCATCTCTAATTTCTGCAATATTTTCAAACCCAAACTTTCCCTCATCCTTAAGGCATGCAATTTTTTGAAGCAAACTCGCCTTATTCACTTGATAAGGCAGTTCAGTTATTACAATGCTTTTTCTATCCGTTCCAGAGCCTTCAATGTGCATCTTTGCCCGCAAATATATTTTCCCACGACCTGTTTCATAGGCTTTGTAAAGTTCCGAACTTTCAAGAATATATCCGCCTGTTGGAAAGTCTGGCCCCTTTATTATCTTCATCATTTGTTTAAGTGTAATGTTTGGATTGTCAATGTAAGCCACAACACCATCAATAGTTTCACCTAAATTGTGTGTTGGAATGTTTGTCGCCAACCCCACAGCAATTCCCGATGAGCCATTTACCAAAATGTTTGGAAATCTTCCAGGGAGCATTTGAGGTTCTTTTTGTGTGTCATCAAAGTTAAGCCCCCACTTCACAGTGTTTTTGTCAAGGTCACGCAAAAGTTCCAAGGCCATAGGCGAAAGTCTAACTTCCGTGTATCGAGCCGCTGCAGGAGGGTCCCCATCAACACTTCCAAAGTTTCCGTTTCCCTCAACAAGAATGTTCCTCATATTAAAATTTTGAGCCAACCTAACCATTGCATCATAAACAGAAGCATCGCCATGTGGATGATATTTACCAAGAGTTTCACCAACAATACGAGCAGATTTCTTGAAAGGTTTGTCTGGGGTATTACCAAGCTCGTGCATTGCAAAAAGTATTCTTCGTTGAACAGGTTTCAATCCGTCCTCCACACGAGGCAATGCCCTATCCAAAATAACATGCTCCGAATAAGGTATCATACTTTCATGCAACACAGTGTCAAGGTTTTTATACAACAGCCCATCACCAATATTTTCGCCCGAGTTTTCCATATAAACCTTTTCTTCGATGTCCACCTTGCTTAAATTTTTATAATCATCACGTTCACTAAGGTCAGCAAAAACATTTCGACCAACGTTTCTATCCACTTCCTCAAAATCTTTGTTCAAATCTTCAACATCGTGACGAACTTTCAAGTTTTCATCGCTATCAAAAAACACATCAGTATCCACTTCTTCCGTTTTTCTTTTGGAAACCTTTGTTTTTTCATCAACTTTTTTATTTTCAGTCTTAATTTCTTTTGAAGAGGTTGTTTTTTTGCTTAAAATTGGCTTTTCGGGAACTTTTTTAACTGTTTTTTCTGCTTTTTTGTCCTTTTCCGCCACCTTTTCAGACTTTTTTGTCACTTTTTCATCTTTTTTCGCGGTTTCTTTAGGCTTTTTTACCACTTCTTTGTCTTTTTTTACAATTTTCACAGTCTTTTCAACTTTTTTGTTATCCTTTTTCTCTTTTGAAGGTTGTTTATCAACCACTTTTGAGGGACTTCCCCCAATCTTTGTCAAAAGAGATTTCAGTGTCTTATCTTTACCGTCTTTCGCTTTCAAGTTTTCCTCTTCCTTTTGTGTTAGATTTTCGTTTTTGCCTTGCCCTAGGGATAACCCATCGAGCAATGAGATCTGCCCGTCAGCCACTTCTATTTGTTCTCGTTCGTTTTCATCCTTTGTCTTTTCTTCCTCGTGAACAAACAATTCCCCAATGTCAATCTGTCCATCAATCGCTCTTGGCGGGAGGATTTCATCATCTTCATTATCGTCCATAATTATCCCCGTTTTCGACTTTAAATTTCAATTATTTTTCCAATTTCATAAAGTTGTCAACTTTATTAAAGTCAACATACTCCGAAAGATATTTTTTTCTTGCTTCAATGTCATTGCCCATAAGAGTGGTTATCAAAAGTTCAGCATTTGCGGCATCATCAACCCCCACCTTCACAAGAGTTCTTGTTTGCGGATTCATAGTCGTTTCCCAAAGTTGCTCGGCATTCATTTCACCCAGGCCTTTGTATCTTTGAATAGTATATCCCTTGCCAAATCTTTTTATAGCATCAGGCAATTCCTTGTCTGAATAAACATATTCAATACGATCTTTCTTTTCCACTTTATAAAGCGGTGGAAGCCCAATATAAACATTGCCGTTTGTAATAAGTTCCTTCATATATCTAAAGAAGAATGTCAACAAAATTGCTCTTATGTGAGCACCATCTTGGTCTGCATCAGAAAGGATAATAACCTTGTGAAATTTTAGGTTTGAAATGTCAAAATCTTCCCCAATGCCTGTTCCAAGTGAACCAATAATAGACCTTATTTCTTCATTTGCCAAAACTTGGTCCAAACGTTTCTTTTCTGCATTAAGTGGCTTCCCTCTCAGCGGCAAAATGGCTTGAAAACCTCTATCCCTTGCTTGTTTTGCACTTCCGCCAGCGCTGTCGCCTTCAACAATAAACAATTCATTAAATTCGGCTTTTTTGCCTGTGCAATTTGAAAGTTTTCCAACAAGACTTGAGTTTTCGATGCTATTTTTTTGACGAGTTAATTCCTTCGCCTTTTTGGCAGCAAGCCTAACTCTTGAAGCACCTTTTGCCTTTTCCAAAATAATTCCCGCAATTTTTGAATTTTCCTTTTTATCAAAGAAACGTGATAGTTCTTTTATCACCATACCTTCAACAATAGATTTAACCTCTGGATTGCCAAGTTTTGTCTTTGTTTGTCCCTCAAATTCAATGTCACGCATTTTGACGGAAAGCACCGCAGAAATTCCTTCCCTATAATCTTCACCCAAAAGGTTCTCTTCTTTATCTTTCAAAAGGCCCAATTTTCTCGCCACATCATTCATAACCTTTGTTAAACCCGTTTTGAATCCCAACTCATGAGTTCCACCTTCGGTGGTTGGGATGTTGTTTACATAAGAAAAGAAACTTTCCGTATAACTATCCGTATATTCAATAGCCGCTGACATTTTAAGTCTATCGTTTTCACTTTCAATATAAAGTGCTGGCCTAAAAAGAGGAGTTTTCGCCTCATTTAAATATTCAATAAAATCAACCAATCCGCCATCATATTTATAGTTTTGAGTTACATCGTCTTTTTCGTCTATAAAAGTAATTTCAATTCCCTTATTTAAAAAAGCAAGTTCCTTAAGTCTTCGTCTTATAACACTTCCATCAAGAACATTTTCAAGGAAAATTCGTTTGTCCGGCATAAATGTAATTTTACTTCCTGTTTTGTTAGTTTTGCCAATTTCAGTAAGAGGTTTTGTAACAACACCTCCATGAACTTTACCCTTTTTATCCTCAAGGCTTTCAAAACGGATTTCATATTTTTTACCATTTCTGCAAATTTCCGCATCAAGATATGTGGAAAGAGCATTTGTAACAGAAGCCCCAACTCCATGAAGTCCACCAGAATAACTATAATTGCTAGAGTCAAACTTTCCACCTGCGTGAAGTTTTGTAAAAACAAGTTCAGCCCCTGAAATTTTGTAGGTTGGGTGAATGTCAACAGGAATCCCACGTCCGTCATCTTCCACCGTTGCCGAGCCATCTTTGTGAAGCGTTACTTCAATTTTAGAGCCAAATCCATTGGTAATTTCGTCAATGGAATTGTCCACAATTTCCCATAAAATGTGGTGCACCCCTTTGCTTCCCGTTGAGCCAATGTACATTCCAGGTCTAAGACGAACAGCATCCAACCCTTCAAGCACTACCAAATCTTTTGAATCATAACTTTTTGCCACAATGCCCTCCAAAGTCCGTTTGCCAATGCAAACGCACACATAATACATTAAAAGTTTAGCACACAAATTCATTTTGTCCAACCAATAATCAAACTTTCTCAAATTTTTATGCAATTTTTTTCTTATAAAAGCCCCAAAAACTTGCGGACACACAATTTTTCAAATAATTATACATACAACCGTATATTTATACATATTTTTCAAACAAATCTAATTTTATTAAATTTTTTCTTGAAAATTTCATAAACTATATCTATGAAAACAATTATTCTCACTGGCGGAGGAACCGGCGGACATGTCATTCCAAATCTAAGCCTTATCCCCCTCCTAAAAAAACATTTTGACCGCATTTGCTACATCGGTGGAAGCGGAATTGAAAAAGACCTTGTTGCCCACGAAAAAAATGTGGAATATTTTGAAATCCCCACACATAAATTTGTGAGAAAAAACATTTTTAAAAACATTTTCCTACCATTTAAAGTTTTTCTTACAAGTTTAAAGTGCAAAAAGATTTTAAAAGAACTTTCCCCAAACATTGTATTTTCAAAAGGCGGATATGTGTCTTTCCCTGTTTGTCTTGGCGCAAAATTTCTCAAAGTTCCAGTTGTTGGGCACGAGTCAGACTTAACTCTTGGAATGGCAAACAAGTTGATTGCCAAATTATCAAAAAGTTTTTGCACAACCTTTCCTCAAACGGCAAAAACTTTAAAAAACGGCATTTTCACAGGTTCTCCCATCAGAAAACAACTTTTTTTAGGTTCCAAAGAAAAGGGCATTGAACTTTGCTCACTTACGGACACCTCAAAGCCTTACGTTTTGATAACAGGAGGGTCAACGGGTGCAAAAGATTTGAATGATGTCGTGTTCAAATCTATTCCAACTTTATGCAAAAAATATAATGTAATTCACCTTGTGGGCAAAAATAAACTAAACCCCAAAATTGCACACAAAAATTATTATCAAGCGGAATTTTGCTACAACATAGAACATTTTTTTGCCCTTTCAGATGTTGTTATATCCCGCAGTGGCTCGGGGGCGATTTGCGAACTTTTGGCCCTCAAAAAACCGATGATTTTGGTGCCACTTCCAAAAGGAACTTCTCGTGGAGACCAATTGGAAAATGCTGAATTTTTTAAATCACAAGACTTTGCAATGGTAATAAATCAATGTGACCTAACACCCAAAGTTTTATGTTCCGAAATTGAAAAAACACTTCAAAACAAAAAAAACATTGTCACAGCAATGAACAATTTAACCGCCGAAACTCTTACCAATGGAACACAAAATATTGTGACCGAAATTTTAAAAGTTACCGTACTCAAACAAAACTCACACACATAAAAAAGACAGCAAAAGCTGTCTTTTCTTTGTTACTTTTATTCGCTTGTTGACATTTCTGTTGCCATAGCCATTGCCATTTCAAAGCCTTGCATCATATCCTGCTCAAAAGCGGATCCTTGTCCAAACTCGCTTGTAATTGTGGCAAGAAAACCAGATGCCAAAGCCCCAAAGCCCGTTTTTGAATTTGGGTCTGTGGAAGTGTTTGAAAACATATTCAAAAACACCGCACAAATTGTATTTTTTGCGACGTCATAAAAGAGTTGCTTTTTATCTTTAAGCAAAGCCGTTTGCACAACAAAAACTTGGTTATCCGCAAAGGACACATCTCGTCCCCCCACTTGCTCAGTGGTAATTTCCAACTTAACCGGCACCTTTTTGTAGGTCATTCGCCTTTGTGCAACAACCCTTGTCATAATAAATTGCACAGTTTTCGTTTCATAAAATTTTGCACAATCCTTCAATGCCTCAACACGAGCATTAACATCAAGTTCATCCCAATTGTTATATTCTTCAAAAACTTTTTCCATATTTCCCCGCTTTCTAGACAAAACCAAGGTTCTGCCCAACATTTTATTATAATTATTTTACCACTTTTTCGCACAAACTACAAGCATAAATAAGCTTTTTTGAAAATTATTTTTAACAATCAAAATATACTTTTATTTTCTTTTTTTTGGATTTTCTAAGGCGAAGCCCCAAAATTGCGTTTTGTTGATAATCAAACAACGCACCCCTAACTTTCACTTTTTTTGTGCCACGAGGCATAAAAACATTCACTGTGCTATCACAATTTGCTTTCAACCTAAGTCTCAAAATTCCTCGCCCAGAAACGCACACCTCACATTCAGTTCCGCCATCAAGCAAAACTCCCCTTATGCTACATTTTTTAAAATCTTTTGGAAAACAATCAAACAAAAAGATGTCACTGCCACACGATTTTACAAACATATTTTTAACACACAAAGGGAGCATCATATTTGTATCAAAAGGCAATTCTTTTTTGCTTCCAATCAAGCCGACACCCTGTCCCAAGTGGTCATACAGCGAAAACATCAAATTGCTTGACATAAAATTTTTGATGAGGGTTTTTAAAATTTCATAGCCATCACTTCCCTCGCCACATGCGAAAAGTGCCAATGCCATTCGACAAAGGTCATTCGAGCGATATTTCCCTGTAGAATTTAAAAACCTACTTTTAACAGAATTTGCAACCAACGTTTCAAAATCTTTTTTAGCATCAAAACGTTTTTCTCCCACACAATATGGCACAAGATGCGATATAAAAGGTGAAGTTTCATCACTCTCAAGCCCATTTAAGTTGTATTCCTTAATCAGTCCAGAATTATCCACCTGAACATCCGGAACCTGCAACAAAAGGCCATCAAATTCGCTAGATTTTTCTTCCTCCCCCAAAATTTTGCAAACATTAACCAAAATTTTAAAAACACTTTTTGCAGTCGCGAAATCGACCATTGGATTTGGCGAAAGATAAAAAATTTTATTTTTTGGTCTTGAATATGGTGAAATTCCATAGGGCGATTCAAGTGTTTTAGTTTTTTTATTTTCAACTAGGAAATTGGCATAAAATTCTCCTGTTTTTAGCAAAAAATCATAAGATTTTTTAAGGAAATTTAAATTTAATGTTTTTAAATAATGTTTATACATAAAAACGCACAACAATCCAGCAACATTATTATTAAATAAATTTTGTCCTTCAATAAAGCTTGGCATTCCGCTTGATTTTTGCAAACTTGGCACAAAAATCCCTTCAAAACCGAACATTTTTTTGCATAATTGCTCATAATTTTTAATTTTCTCGAAATATTTATCAAAAAATGCCTCTGTTTTTATCATTCCCCCAAAATATGATGGAGCAATGAGGTTTTCAAGTTGCAAATAATGATTTGTCTGCCCCAAACACAAATCAAAAACCCCACATGGAAAGTCAAACAAGCTTTCACCAGAAATTGCAAACAAATAATTTCCAAAAAAACAAAGTTTTTCAACACAATCGGCTGTAACTTGCCCACTTTGTGCCATTAAAACCATTTTTTCAACACAATCGCACTCAAACCCACCGAGATCAATCTGCGGAAAGGACATCCCACAAGAAAAAATCTCTTTCTGCTCTAAAAACAACTTTTCATAGTTTTCTTTCATTTTAAAAATGCTTTTTTGTGTTTCAATTATATTTTTGTTATCAAAACTTTCGCAAACAAACACTTTTGCTAGCAAAAGAACATTTTCTGCCCCACTAATTGCAATTTTTTTGCCAAATTTTTCAAAAATCCCCCCATCTACACAAAATTTCAACACTATTCCAACTTTTTTGTTATCTTTTGTGTGTGTTGTGTAAGTCATCACATTATCCTCAAAGTCAACTTCATCATTTTCATCATATTCTTCAGCATTTGCTACCCAAAAAGAAAAATTAACCTTTTTGCCTCCTTTTGAGGAAATTTTGCTTACAAAAAAATCATTTTTATAAGAAATAAAGGTGTTTTGCGAGATATCCCCCTTTTCATCCGAAAAACAAACCTCAACTTCACCAGTCTGCATATCAAGTGCCCTAAAATAATCAGTCACTCTGCAAGCGACTTCAAAATCAAATTCCAAATTACACACAGCTTTAGGAATTTTTTCCACACTTTTTGTGCCAGATGCCAAAATTTTGTCTACTATCAAATTTTGCGCTTCAACAAAATTCCCATTTCCCACAAGACGCTTTGTCTCCAAAAATTCCGTCACAACATCTGGAAAATTTTCAAGATTTTCACTGTCTTCAAAACTACTTGCAACATTTTCATCATCTTTATCGCAATTTTCTTTCTTACTGCAATTATTCTCTATGTTATCATCAACTTTTTGTGACTTATTTGAAAATGAACATCCCTCAACTCGACACTTTGAACAATTTTTGTCACAGTCAAAGTTTGAAATTTTTGGAGCATTTTGAACAACTTTTGTTTCAAAAAGTCCCGCCACACAAAACCGCACAGTTTCCCTTTTTGCACCGCCAAAAATCAAAGCTCCCACACGTCCATTCCCCATTGGCAAGGCTTCTTCTTTGCAAACACTTGGTGTAACAAATTTCAAAATGCTTTTCCCACGTTTTTTCACACTAACCCCCAAACATTATTAGTATTTTATGAAATTGCTGTTAATATATCCAAGAAATATAATTTGCATTTATTGAACATATGTTTGACAAGTGTGTTGCGTTGTGTTATAATGCTCTTGTTTTAAGGAGAAAAAATATGAAACAATACTTATCAATAGGAATTTTGATGGAACTTGCAGATAAAGGGTATATGACTGCAAAAAAACTTGCAAATAAATTTGAAATTTCAACACGAACAGTTTATAGATATTTAAATGAATTTGAAAGTGCTGGAATTCCCACCGAATGCAAACGTGGTAGAGGTGGTGGCGTTTGCATAATCAAAAACGCAACTCTTGAAAGCATGTTGCTCACACCTCAAGACAAATTGCTTTTGCAACAAGCAATTTCCACCTTGCCAATGGACGACAAGCAATCTTTATCTCAAAAACTTCGACTTGAGAACTCTTGATTTCTATACTTTTATCCAAAAAATGAATAACTTTCCACCTCAAAAGTTGATAAAAATGTTTTAAAAAACATATAAAAACTAAAATTATTGATATAAAAACAATAAAAAACAAGGCCATTTTTTAGCCTTGTTTTTCTAATTTTTTATGCCATATTGTCATTATTTTTATATTCCGTATAGCCATCAAGCGCTATTGTCACTGGTTCCAAAGTAATGGTTTCATAAGTCGATTCATCTGTTTCAGACACCCTTGACACCTTCAATTCAACCTTATCCCCAGGGCGAACAGTGAGCATTGTTTCCGTCATTTCATATATTCTATTGAACGAAATATCTTCCACTGTGCCATCAGCACGAGTTATTATCATTCCCACAACAATATCATCAGCTTCAATACCAATTTCACTTGCTTTTGAATTTTCAATCACTTCAATAACAACTATTTGTTCAGTTTTTGTATTTGTATGCTCAATTTCATCATATTTGTTTGCAAGTTCACCTGCAATTGAGCTAAAGCCTATAATAAATTTGTGAACACCAACAGTCTTATCATCCTCAGTGCTTGCAAGTTTTTGTTCATAAAAATAAATTATATTTTCACACACCGCTTTTACATTGCTTGCAGGAATTGCGTTCGCAACATTCTCATAATTTGAGGAAGAATATTTTGAGTTTGCGATGCCAATAAGTTCACCCTTAATGTTGAACACCCCACCACCACTGTTTCCAGAATTTATTGAAGTGTCAATTCTCATTGTTCTAATTCTTCTTGTATACCCAGCATAACTTACATAAACATCTTCGCTATCAACACTGACAACACCACTTGTTACAGAAATTCCCTCGCCCATTGGGTTGCCAATTGCAATGGCACTTGAACCTGCTTGAATACTATTTGTATTTGCGAATTTAATCTCACGAATTGGCGACTTTGAAAGTTTTGCAAAAGCATCTCCTTCCACCTTTAAAACAGCCAAATCATATGCTGCAGCTCCTCCGATGTAAGTTGCATCAATTGCACCTGAACCATAATCAGCCACACCATTTGAAACTGAAATTGTTTCGTTCCCATATGTGTAAATTTTAATTGTTCCCACTGGAGCAACCGTTCCATTCGTTTCAGCGGACACCACATGATAGTTTGTTATAATGTAGGCAATATTATTTTCTCTGTCCATCTTGTAGCAAACACCCGAACCAAGTTGAACTCCATTTTCAATTGGACAATATATGCTTACAACTTCATTCAAACAAACTGCGGACACTTGCTCCACAGTCAAAGAACTAGTTGCAGAGATTTTTGAGCAATATTCTTTTAAAAATTTCTCATAACCTTCTTTGGTATCCTCATAAAGGCCTTTGCTAACTGCAAATTCAAACAATCCTTCTGCTGTAAGGTCTGTGCCATTTTTCCCCGAAGTCCCATCTGCCCCCTTGTCGCCCTTAAGCGATGCGAGCCACTCCTGTTCACTTCCATCAAAACCATTGTCAACAGCAATTTCATACGCCGATTTACCGTTTTTGTTAACAACAATTTGTCCACCAAGACCAGTGCATGCTGAAAGCGAGAATACAACAGTCAAGCACAACACTATGGATAACAAAATTTTTCCAAATTTTTTCATATTTTCCTCCAAAAATATAAGGGGTTGTCCCTTATATCAATTATTTTTCTTCGGCAGGAATTTCGCTTTGAACAGCAAGTTTGTCCTTAATCTTCTGTTCAATTTCTTCACGAATATCAGCATGGTTTTCAAGGAAAGCCTTAACATTTTCCTTGCCCTGTCCAATTTTTTCGTCATTATATGAAAACCACGAGCCACTCTTTGCAATAATATTATGCTCAACAGCAAGGTCAATTATACAACCTTCATTGGATATTCCCTTGCCATAAATAATATCAAATTCTGCGGTTTTGAAAGGTGGTGCAAGTTTGTTTTTAACAACCTTTACTCTTGTTCTATTCCCCACAAATTCGCTTCCATCTTTCAGTGCATCAATACGTCTGACATCAAGTCTTATGCTTGCATAAAATTTGAGAGCCTTCCCACCAGTGGTTGTTTCTGGTGAACCAAACATCACCCCAACCTTTTCTCTTAATTGATTGATAAAAATCACACAAGATTTGCTCTTGTTTGTTATCCCAGCAAGTTTCCTTAATGCTTGACTCATAAGCCTTGCTTGAAGCCCAATAAAACTTTCGCCCATTTCACCTTCAATTTCCGCCTTTGGAGTAAGAGCCGCCACAGAGTCGATAACCACAAGGTCAAATGCACCACTCTTCACAAGAGTTTCGCAAATATCAAGTGCCTGCTCACCATTGTCTGGTTGCGACACATAAAGTTCATCAAGGTCAACCCCCAGGTGTCCTGCATAAACAGGGTCAAGAGCATGTTCTGCATCAATAAACGCAGCCGTTCCGCCAAGTTTTTGAGCCTCGGCAATAATATGCAAAGATACAGTCGTTTTGCCAGAAGATTCAGGCCCATAAATTTCCACAATTCTCCCACGTGGCACTCCGCCAATGCCCAGTGCATTATCCAACACCAAACATCCCGTTGGAATGACATCCACCTTTTCCATTGGTTGTTCACCAAGTTTCATAATTGCCCCTTTGCCGAATTGTTTTTCAATTTGCAAAATTGCTTGTTCAACACTTTTTTCCTTATCCATAGAGGTCTCCTTTAATTTTTTACGAATATATTATACAACAGTTTGCCCTAAATGAAAATCATTTTGCCTAATTTTTTTTATCATTTCAAAAAAAATTGCATTGCAGGCTATTTGAATTTTTTGTTCCCTTGAGCCTTCAACCTTCTTTGAAAACACGTGAACGCCCTCACTGTTCCCAACGGCAAAGAACACTTCTCCCGTTTCCAAATCTCCACAATTTGACACAACAAAATCTGCCCCAGAGTTTTCAAGCACACCAAGTGCCATTTGATAAGCCACCTCAGAAAAATCAATTTTTGCCTTTTTAAACAACCTTTCATCAACTCCCAAAAGTCTTGTCTTGCTTTCCCCTGTTGTTGCGATGTAACTTTCAGCCAAAATACTTTTTGCATCTTTTATGTTTGAAAACACAGAGCTACACATTTGTCCTGCGGTAAAATCTTCGGCAAAAGCAATCTTCTGATGACGTAAATTTAATATCGAATAAATAAATTCAACTTCCGATTCATCTTTGTCGGAATAAATATATGGCATAAGTTTTGAATAGGCATTCATAATAAGGTTGTTTGCATAATCACTTCTTACACCTTTTGGAACATAAAAAACCACTTCACCAGCCAAAAGATATTCACTGCAAACCACTTCAATTCCGTGTTTATTTTTAATATTTTCCCTAAGAAGCGAAATCATCTCCCCCAGTTTCACACCAAAAGTCTTTAAAACAAAAGTTTTGCTCGTTGCTGGTTGAAATTTTAAAATGTATGGCAAAACTGAAGAAAAAAACATATAATTTAACTCGCTATGTTCAAGTGGCAAAAGGAAAAATGCTTTGTTTTCATTTTCAATAAGAGCCCCTTGAAAAACGCCTTTTGGGTTTTTGATAGTTCGGGCAAGTTCAGGCATTTGAGCATAAGTTGAGTCATCTTTTTTTAGTGCAATAGCATTTTGCCGTGAATATTCGTCAATGTTAGCTTTTGCAAAAACACTGCTTGACATTTTACAGCCAAACATTTCGCACATAATCATTTTGCACATATAAACTTTTTCAAATTCATTTTCGCAAGCCACAATCAATGAGTCAACTTCTTCAAATCCCGCACCAAACTCTGCTTGAACAAGTTTTGACTGCGGTTTTATCACTTTGCAAAAGGCGACATCTTGTCCATTTTTTGCAAGAGCGGAACAAATAAGGCTTGTTGTGTTGTTTTTGTGTTGCGAAATTATTTCACTTTGCGAAACAACAATCAGCCCAATTTTCATTGTCCATCTCCTTGTTCCAAGTTATCCTCTTTAAACAATTGCTTGTTCCCCACACAATAATGCACACAAGACATAATGGTAAGGATAACTGTAAGTGCAAGCCCAATGTAACTTATAACGACAAAGCCTTTGTAAGCCCAACCATCATAAACACCAAGACTTTGCAAATATGCCACAAACATAAACAATGAAACCGTCACAAACTGCACAGTTGCCTTAACTTTTCCCCACATATCAGCGGAAATTATTATATTTTTGCTTGCTCCAAGTTGTCTTAATGCACTGACCAAAAATTCTCTACAAATGACAACAATCGCTGTAATTGCCCCCAATGGAGCAACAATAGTTCCGTCGCAAACAATAAGCAACAATCCAGTTGCGACAAGCATTTTATCGGCAATAGAATCAAGAAAAGTCCCCAAAACTGTAACCAAATTTCTGCTTCTCGCAATTTTGCCATCAAGAAGGTCTGTTAACACCGCGACAATAAACAAAATGGTTGCGAAAAGTTTTCCTCCCGGAATAAAACTGCTCGCAAGATAAAAGAAAATTATAAATGGAATAAGTATAATCCTAGCCATTGTTATTTTATTTGGTAAATTCATTTTTCCCTCCAAAATTAGTAAGTAGTTGTTTTTTCAACTTCGCCAACAAAAACCTCGTCAGCATATTTTAATATTTTCACATCAGCAAAAGAGCCAATTTTGTGATGTTTAAATGAAGAAAAATAGATTTCAAAATCTACATCAGGGGCACTGAAATATGCCCGCCCCACATAACACTTAAGTTCCTCATCAAAACGGTCAACAAGAACCTTATAAGTTTTTCCGGCTCGAGATTTGTTAAGTTTTGTTGCCACTGATTGTTGAGTTTTTTGAACCAAGGCAAGACGCCTGTCTTTTTCTGATTCTTCAATTTGGTTAGGCATAGAGTAGGCAGGAGTTCCTTCTTCCCTAGAATATTTGAAAAAGCCAACATTATCAAGTTTTGCTTTTTTCAGAAATTTAACAAGAGCATTGACATCTTCTTCCGTTTCTCCTGGGAAACCCACCATAAATGTTGACCTAATTGCAATATCTGGAATTTCCTTTCTTAATTTTGAAATAAGTTTTACAATGCTTTCTCTTGTGCTTTGCCTATGCATTGCATGCAAAACATTGTCACTTATATGTTGCAAAGGAATGTCTACATAATGAAGAACCTTTGGATTTGTTTTTATCGTTTCAATAAGCTCATCTGTCATTTTTTCCGGATAACAATAGAGCAATCTTATCCAACTCAGTTTCTTTATTTTAGAAAGATTTTTAAGAAGCATTGGCAAATTTTCTTTACCATTCGTCTCACAGCCAAAACGAGTCACATCTTGTGCCACAAGAATAATCTCTTTTACACCATTTTCGCAAAGATATTCCGCCTCACCCACAATTTTATCCATTTTCTCAGACTTATAGTTGCCTCGAATATAAGGAATTTTACAAAATGCACAACGATTGGAACAACCATCTGCGATTTTAAGATATGCAAAATGCCCCGTTGTCGTTTTATTTCGGAAATCACAAGTTCTCTTACCTCTTGGGAGTTTTCTCCCCAAAAGCTCAAAAATAATTTTGTCAACCTTGTCATATTCATCTGCAACCATAGCCTTATCCACCATTGGAAAGTGCTTTATTATATCCTCTGGATTTAGCATTGGCAAACAGCCCATAACGATAAGGAGTTTAAGTGAACCACGTTTTTTATATCCACTCATTTCCTCAATAATCCCCTCTGCCTCGTCACGAGATGCCTTAAGAAATGCACAAGTATTTATAAAAATTACATCACAATCTTCAGCATTTGGCGAGAACTCAAACTCTTCATAACACGACAAAATGGACACAACCCGTTCGGTATCCACTCTATTTTTGTCGCACCCCAACGACACAAATCCGACCTTCATTTTTTCATCTGTTTTTTTCATTTTCTCTTCTTTTACACCCCACCAAAAAGTTTATTGTAATCATCCATTGTTGCAAAAACCGTTCTTGGTTTACTCCCGTCAGAACCCGAGATAAAGCCCGCCGCTTCCATTTGGTCAATAATTTTTGCTGCACGCTGATAGCCAATAGCAAATCTTCTTTGAAGCATAGAAATTGACACTTGTCTGCTTTCAATGGCATGTTTTAATGCATCTGGCAAAAGCGAATCCATGCTTGGAGTTGATGAGAACCCTCCACCGATATCGCCACCATTTGGAGCGCCATCATTCATAATTGCTTTCTCAATATTTTCATCGTATACACAAGGGTTGTGGTCACGAATAAAGTCACAAATTTCCTTGACTTCTGGTGTGTCAACAAATGCGCCCTGAATACGAACGACCTCGCCATCTGGAGGCATGTAAAGCATATCACCATGGCCAAGAAGTTTTTCCGCGCCAGGTCTGTCAAGAATTGTTTTTGAGTCAAATCCACTGGAAACAGCAAAAGCGATTCTGCTTGGAAGGTTAATTTTAATGCTTCCTGTGATAATATCAACAGAAGGTCTTTGAGTTGCAAGAATAAGGTGAATCCCTGCCGCCCTTGCCTTTTGTGTAAGTCTAATAATTCTCTCTTCAAGTTCCTTCTTGCCCGCAGTTACAACAAGGTCTGCCAACTCATCAACAATCAAAACAATATATGGGAGTTTAGGTTTAAGTTTGTTTTTTACATCAGGTTGTGCATTATATTCTTCAATATTTCTTGCAAATACACCTTGGAACAAGCTGTATCTTCTCTCCATTTCATCAATCAACCAATCAAATGCAACAAGAGCTTTCTTTGGTTCGGTTATTGCCTTTGGCATAAGAAGATGTGGAAGGTTGTTGAAAATTGTAAATTCAACTTTCTTTGGGTCAACCATAATAAGCCGCAAATCTTCTGGGCTTGTTCTATAAATCAAACTTATAACAAGTGCACTCAAACACACACTCTTTCCACTCCCCGTTGAACCAGCGACCAAAAGGTGTGGCATTTTTGCAAGGTTGCAAAGCTTTACATTGCCATCGATATCCTTCCCAAGAGCAAATGTAAGGGGGGCTTTCGCTGAAAGGAATGCTTCGGACTCAATAATATCCTTAAGCCCAACAATATCTTGGGTATCGTTTGGCACTTCAACACCAACAGCGCTCTTTCCTTTAATAGGTGCCTCAATTCTTATATCCCCACGAGCAGCCATTGCCATGGCAATATCAGAAGACTGTGCTTGAATTTTCTTTACGGAGATGCCCGTTGGCATGTGAAGTTCATATCTTGTAACTGCAGCCCCACGTCTAACAGCTTCAACTTTTGCTGGCACCCTAAAATCTTCCAAAACTCGTTCCAAAATATCAATTTTTTCTTGATAATTTATGTTTTCAGCCGCATTTGTGTATACTCTTAACAAATCAAATGGAGGCCTAATATAATTTGAATTATACTCAAAATTTGGCTCAATTTTCTTGGCATTCGACAAGTTTCCTCCGCCTATTGCTTCAAAATTGAAGGTCCTTGGAGGAACATTCGAAAGATTGACAGTTTTGCCAAGACTTTCCTCCACAGAGTCATTTCCAACTCTATCCATAAACTTCTCGCTTCTATTATTCTGAGGCTCAATTTTTGGTGATTGCGAGCCAATTTCAAAATCATCGGGGGTATTAAAATTTCTTATCTTTGGGAAATTTTCATCAGGTTTTATAAAATCATCCTCATCAGAGTCTTGAGAACCATTTGATGAGAACTTATTTCCAAAATTGTTATCAAACAGTCCCGAAATATTCGAAAAGTTATCCTTTTCAGGTTCTATGCCAAAATTCGTCACATCTTCGTCTGGTTCAGATTCATTGCTATAACTTTGCGTCCCAAAATTGTCATTTCGTGCAAAATAATTTGGGGTTTGCTTTTCTGCTCTAATTATGCCATCATTAAGATTCCCCTGTCTTGTCGCATCATATCCACCCGACATATTCTCACGAGAAATTGGAGAATTGTTTCTTTCCCCAAATAACTTCATTTTTTGCTTATAGTCTTCATAATCTTCAGCATTTATAATCGGATTTTCGTTAACATTATTAACATCATGAATAGTTGAAAGATACTCTTTGTTCTTTTCAAACATAGGGTTGTTTTTTTTCCTCGAAGTTTTTTCTTCTTCATCATAAACAAATTTTTGAGGTCTATCTTGTGAAAAAGCCCTTGTCTGCCACGAAACATTATCTTTCTTTTCGCCAAACAATTTTGCCTCTGCACTGACCGACTGTTCGGTTGCTTCTTGCTCCAAACTATGCTGACCAAGGCCAAGTTTTTGTTTCGCAATTTCACTGACCGATGGTTCTGAGGACTTTTCATCTTTTATAAATATATCCTCATCTCCATGATTTCCCTTTACCTCACTTGCCAAAATTTCAGTTTTTGAAACAGGTTCTGTTGGGGTTATTTGTTGTTCCGTAGCGACAAAAGTCGTTTCAGTTTTTGACAATTGAGATTGCTTTGATATAGATTTTTTTATAGTCTGTTTTTTCACACTTTCAAGATAAGTTGCTACAAAATACAATGACATAACAAGCCCTATGCCATAAATAACGATTCCAGCAATATCATGAAACAATGATGAAAGCGGATAAACAAAAACTCCAATCAAAACTCCACCTGGTGTAAAGTGAGCATTGTAACATTGTTTCAAATATTCACCATATGAAAGGCTAGCCCCTCCTATTCCCGCAAAAATTGTATGCAAAATACAAACGAAAAAGAAAAAACACAAGCCAAGATAAACAATATATTTTGGAGAATATACAAACTTTTGATTCATAACAAGAGCAGTTCCAGCAAAAATAGAAAGGAGCAAAATTGGATAAAACATAATACCAAATGCCCCCAAGAAAAACCATTTTACTCCCGGCAAAAATTCAAATGTAGTCAAGATGAACAACACACTTGCCACAATAATCATAACAATACCAAATTGTTTTTTGATAACCGACAAATTTTTCTCCCGTTCTTCCATTATTTCCCCACTTAAATTTCAATACATAAAGAGTATAACACAATGTTCTCCACTTTCAAAATCCTTACACTACATTTTACAAACAAAAATTGTCATTTTAACAATTTTTTTTCAAGCCCATCAATTTTGTTTTTAATTAAAACAAGAGTCACAGACTTCTTTAAATCAAAAATTCTCTTTGCTAACATATTAATTTCGTCTATGTTGATGTTTTCAAGCGATTTCAACCTTTCCTCAATGGTAAAATATTTATTATAAGTCAAGTAGTTTGTGACAACAGACCTTGCAATTTTAGCACCACTTTCAGAAGAAGCAAGAAGCACCCCCTTGCAAAAAGTTTTTGCACGCACAAGTTCTTCTTCCGTAATGCCTTTTTTTGCAATTTTTTCCACTTCATTTCTCACAAGTTCAAGGGCCTTTTCAACATTTTTCTCATTAGTCCCAAAGTTTATTGTTACATCTCCCGCTTTTTCAAAACATTCTGGACCACATGCTATGTTATACACAAGCCCATGGTCTTCCCTAATGCTTCTGAAAAGCCTAGACCCCATACTTCCGCCCATAATAAAAGTTAAAACTGCATATCTCATTCTACTATTTTTTGCAAAGCAATTATCCGCAGGAAAGCCAATAATCACTTGCGTTTGATTAAAATCTGCCACCTCTTGCAAAAAAGCAGGTCTCGGAACGAAATTTTCGTTATGTTTTTTTCTTAAAACCCTATCCTTATTTTTAAATTTTGAATTAAAATATTTGTCAACAATCTCAAAGACAAATTCTTTATCATAATTTCCAGCAATTGATACAACAATGTTTCTTGCAATGTAATTTTCTTTTACATAATTCACAATGTCTTCACGAGTAATTTTAGATAGCGATTTTTTTGTCCCCAACACTGATCTAGACAGACTATTCCCAGCATAAAACATTTCACAAAATTTGTCATAAGCAACACTTTCAGGGTCGTCCATTGTCATTGCAATTTCTTCAAAAACAACTTTCCTTTCTTTTTCAATATCCCCCTCATTGTAGGAAGAATTCAACACAATATCACTCAATATTTCACAACATTTATCCACATTTTCAGGCAAAGTTGTTGCATAATAACAAGTTGCAGTCTTGCTTGTCCATGCATTTGCCTCTGCTCCAATATTTTCAAAGTCTATGCTTATTTGCTGAGCAGTTCTTTTACTTGTCCCTTTAAAATTTAAGTGCTCTATAAAGTGCGAAATACCATTCGTTTTTTCATTTTCATTTTGGCTCCCAACATCAACAGCAACATAAACAGAAGTTGGCCTGTTTTTGCCAATTTTTGTAAAAACAACCCTCAATCCACTTTCGAAACATTTGCAAGTCGGCTTCATAATTTCTCCTTATTCTCGGATAATTATATCACTTTTTCTAGTTTTTGAAAATCAAAATCACACACTATTTCCCAAAACTTCCGAAACAGGGGCAACAGTCAACCCCTTCGATTTTAAAATTTGTATAATTTCTAGCAATGCCTTTGCTGTGTGTTCTGTTGGGTGCATCAAAACAAGGTCTCCCGCCTGTATATTCTTTGTCGCACGAGAAATCACCAGCGAACTATCCTTATCTCGCCAATCAATTGTATCTTTGCTCCACATAATTGTCTTGTAACCCAAACTGTCAGCCACAGAGAGAGTCGTTTTGTTATAACTGCCAGACGGAGGTGCAAAAAGGTTCATTTCTATGCCAATTATGCTTTTTACAAGTTTATGGGTAATTTCAATTTCACGAGTTTGTGCCTCTAGCGAAAGTTTTTGATGATCCTTGTGATTATACCCATGGTTGCCAATTTCATTCCCAGTGCTGTAAATTTTTTCCAACATTTCACCATTTTTTGCCACCCAACAGCCACCAACAAAAAATGTTGTTTTCACTCCCTCATTTTCAAGAGTTTTCAACATATCATCAAGATGTTCCGTTCCCCAATAGACATTTATCATAAGACTCACTTTGTTGCCTTTCCTGTCTCCATTGTAAATTGGAGCAAAAGTTTGCACAGTCTGAGGTGAAATGGGCACAAAAATTGTAAGTGCAAAAACACACAAAACAACAGTCGCCAAAATCACATTGCATGTGCCATGAACAAATTTTTTTTCGTTTTTTGAACTTATAAAACCAAAAATTTTCATACTTCATGTATATGCAAAAAAATACAAGAAATATTTGTAAAAAAAACTACTTACAACTGATTAAATTAAAAATTCTACAATTAAACCAATTTTTATACATATTTCGTTATAAATTTTTGCATTTTGCCTATTGAAATATTGAAAATTGTGTGGTATATTTATATCGTAAGAAACAAAAGGAAACAATTATGGAAAACAAAACAAATAATAAAACTAATGTTGGTGACTCTATAGATAGACTTCTCAAACTTTCAAAAGAAAACGTCATTGCCAATGACTGCACTCGAACATTGTTTACGAACAAGAAAAAAGACGACCCTCAGGCAGAAGCTTTGGCCTTGTCCACAAAAATTGAAATATATGAAATACTTAGCGAAAAATCATCAGAAGAAAGAAAACTTATTTTTGACTCTCTTGACAAATATTTTGAGCGTATGATTGAAATGTGCCATTATGGCAAACTTAGAAACAATATCTTTGACTTAAATTCACTTTTTGATATGAAAATGAGAACCTGCAGAAATGTTGAAAAAGTTTATTATGAAGCTTTGACCGACCATTTTATAAATTCATCTTCAAAAGCACTTTGGGCAAGTTCTGAAATTGATTATCAAAACGAAGTGAATCAAATAAGAGATGACATCGCAAATTTTACACCAGAAGAGCTTCAAAGACTAAAAAGAGCTTTGGCAATCCGAGAAAACAATCTTCAAAATAAATTAAAAGAAAATCTTAGCATCAACGAATATACTTTGGCAGAACAAGAATCAAGAGCATTCAAACTGCTCACCTACCTTTCATCGGAATTATCTAATGAGAGTGAGCAAATTAGCATCTCTTGCACACAAAATTAAAAGTTATAGGTGAATTATGGAAACAGTAAAAAGTAAAGCTGCAAAGATAATTAAACTTGCAGAATTTTTGGTAGTAGCAGAACAAGAGAAAAGGAAATGTCAACGACAAGGCGAAACAAATTTGTCAAACTTAGATAGAACAATAGATGTTTCAAGCCATCTAATTTATGATATGTTGAATGAAGCGACTTGTGAAGAAAGAGAAGAAATTTTTTGCAGCATATCAGAATATGCCTATGCACTTCAAACTAACTCAACAACACAAAAAATGTGGTGGTTAACAGAACCCGTTTTTACAATAGGCGAGGCTTCTCAAAATGCAACATTAAATGCTTGCAAAATCATTCGTCCTCTTTATGACGAAATGTGTCAAAAAAATCAAAAATCCGAATCGGCAGATCCTGAAATGTAAATGCATAAAAAATATTAAAAAAAGCAGTCTTCTGACTGCCTTTTTTATTGTAAAATAAATTCAATTTTCAAAAAATTAATTTTTATTGTTTCCCTTTAAATTAAAGTTTTTCAATAAGTTTAAGGTCAACTCTGCCCTTGTCGTCAACTTTGATAACTTCAACGCTTACTTTGTCACCAATGTTTACAACGTCAGTCACCTTTTCAACTCTTTCTTTTGCAAGTTTTGAAATGTGAATCATTCCATCTTTGTTTGGAGCGAGTTCAACAAATGCACCAAATTGCATAATTCTCACCACTTTGCCAACGAACTTTTGTCCCACTTCGATGTCAGAAACGATATTCATAATTATTTCTTTTGCACGTTTGCTCATTTCCTCGTTGCAAGTTGCAATGAAAACCTTTCCATCATCGTCAATGTCAATTTTAACACCAGTTTCTTCAATAATTTTGTTAATAACTTTTCCACCTGTTCCAATAACATCTCTAATTTTGTCTGGGTCAATGTTGAAAGAAATAATTTTTGGAGCATACTTTGAAAGATGCTCACGAGGTTCTTTAATTGTATCAAGCATAATGCCCAATATGTGCATACGTCCTTCCCTTGCTTGATTTAATGCTGTTGTCAAAATATTCTTGTCAATTCCCTTAATCTTAATATCCATTTGAATGGCTGTGATACCCTTTTCCGTTCCAGCAACCTTAAAGTCCATATCGCCCAAGAAATCTTCCATTCCTTGAATATCGCTCATAACGGCAACTTTGCCACTCTCAACATCTTTGATAAGTCCCATTGCAATCCCAGCGACTGGAGCCTTAATCTTCACACCAGCATCCATAAGTGAAAGCGTAGACCCACAAACACTTGCCATTGACGATGAACCATTGGAACTTAAGACCTCACTAACAAGACGCAACGCATATGGGAATTCCTCTTCACTTGGGATAACAGGCTCCAATGCTCTTTCTGCAAGTGCACCATGTCCAATTTCTCTTCTACCAGGGCTCTTCAATGGCCTTGCCTCGCCTGTTGCATATGGTGGCATATTGTATTGATGAATATATCTCTTTGCATCTTCATCGTCAAGCCCTTCAAGTTTTTGAACATCTGCAATTGTCCCCAATGTCAAGCAATTGAGAACTTGCGTTTGCCCACGAGTAAACACTGCACTGCCATGAACTCTTGGGAGAACTCCAACTTCACACCAAATTGGTCTAATTTCTTTAAGTGTTCTACCATCTGGACGTTGACCTTTGTTGATAATTTTGCTTCTTACTTTTTCTTTGGTCATTTTATAAAGCACGTCGGCAATCATTTTCTTCCCTTCTGGGAAAATTTCTGCGAAATGCTCAAACACTTCTTCATTCAACGCTTCTTGTCTTTCTTGACGGACTTGTCTATCTGTGGTGTCCAAAGCATAGTCAAGTTTGCTGTCGGCAAATTCTCTCACGGCCTTGTCAACTTCCTCAGTTGGCACAAATATTGGGAGGTCAGTTCTCTTTGCCTTGCCAATTTTTGCAACAATATCATTTTGGAAAGCCACCAATTTTTTAATTTCTTCGTGTGCGAACATAATTGCATCAAGCATTTTTTGTTCGCTAACCTCTTTTGCACCAGCCTCAACCATAAGAATTGCTTCGCTTGTTCCAGAAACTGTTACGTGCATATCACTTTTTTCTTTTTCTTCTTGCGTTGGGTTGATTATAAACTTTCCATCCACACAACCAACAACCACACTACCCGTTGGGCCTGCCCATGGAATGTCGGAAATGGAAAGTGCTATGCTTGAAGCAAGCATTGCAAGAGGTTCTGGAGCAATGTCTGGATCAACAGACAATGCCGTACAAACAACTGCAACATCATTATAAAACCCCTTTGGGAAAAGTGGTCTTAAAGGTCTATCGATAAGTCTTGATGTCAAAATGGCCTTATCGCTTGGTCTACCTTCTCTCTTTTTAAATCCACCTGGTATTTTACCCACAGAATACATTTTTTCTTCAAAATCTACTCCTAGTGGGAAAAAGTCAATGCCATCTCTTGGACTTTCTGCCATGGTTACATTGCATTGAACAATAGTTTCCCCGCATTTAACCCAGCAAGTGCCGTTGGCTTGTTCGCTGTATTTTCCCGTTTTAACAGTCAATTTTCTTCCGCCAACAGTCGTTTCAAAAATACTTTCATTTACGCTCATTTTTTTCTCCTAATAACTTTTTTAGTTTGCCACAACAAACAAATATTGTCAATCATATTGTCCATTTTATCAAAAAAAATTAAAAAAACGGGCAAAGATAGTTTCTCTATCTCAAACCCGCTATTAAATTATCTTATGTTCAAAGACTTTTTCAAACTTCTAAATTTCTCTATATCTTCTTTTTCAAGATAGTTCAAAAGTCCTTTTCTTTGTCCAACAAGTCTCATAAGTCCACGACTTGAATGTTTGTCACTTGGATTTGCTTTAAGATGTTCAGTCAAATGATTTATCCTTTCTGTCAAAATAGCAATTTGAACTTCAGTTGAACCAGTGTCTTTTTCATTTCTAGCATACTTCTTGATAATCTCATTCTTGATTTGTTTGTCCATTTTTATTACTCCTTTTATAGTTTCGCCACATAGCAAAGAAAGCCGTTTGGAGTGTAACTCGAACTCCCTTGCCATAGGTACACACATATGATAAAACATTTTTTAGTGTTTGTCAAGCATTTTAGAAAACTTTATTCGCCATTCAAACAGTTTTCAGTGTCAAACACACATCGTTATAAAATTGTGAATTTGTAAGTGGAGATACAATTTTTTTATTTTCTTTCAACGATTTAAGGCCCAAATCATCTTGCATTTCAAAAATATTGAGTTCCAAAAATACATACAAGCAAAAAATAAATTGTTTAAAATTTATTGATTTATCTTTACTTTGAATTTGCTTAAAAAGAGAAATGTCACTTAAAAAACTATCCTGACTTGATGCAAAATCACTTAAAAGTTTAAAATATTTCGCAAATATTTTTCTATCGGTTGAAATACCCGCAAAAACTTTTCTATCAATTTTTTTGTCCGCTGGCACATAAATTGTTGCTCCTGAATGTTTTGATATTTCCTTCAAAAATCCAGTTGACAATACCCCATCAAGGAAAATTATTCTTTTGTAAGAACCAAAATTGTTGAAATTTGTTGGACACAAAACAATACTATTTATGCCACTATTTTTTATGATTTCATAAAGACAATGCGACAAATTCAACTTGTTATTTTCTATACAAAATTCCCTATATGCTCCGAAAGAATAACTAACAAACAACGTGCCAAAGGCATCTTGTTCAGCTTGACTTGAAATTTGTTTAAGTTTATTTTTATCCCAAAATTGCACTTTTTTTGTGCCACAAGAGCCATATGAAAGCTGTTTTAAATATTCTCCCAACATAACATCTTCAGACTTTGGCTTTGTAAGTTTACCAGTCGAAATATCTTTGGCTATACCCTTATAATATCTTTTCCCTTTGAAACTTGAACTTTGAAATTCAATTTGAACACTTCTATCACTAGAACCTTTAAGAAGTGGCAAATATTTATAACTATTAAAAGCAATTATATTTATATTTTTGTTAAAAATAGTCAAATGATTTGGATGTTTTGGCATTGTAGAAAACGTCGCACCCTCACCTAAATTCAGTTTAAAAACAGGCTTAGAATTCCCACATCCGCAAGGCTCAATAAGTTCCAGGTCAGAAATAAATTTGTCGCTAATTTGGTCAATCTTCAGTTCCATGTCAAATTTTTCACATGGCAGAAAATCATCAGGCGAATAATGCTTATCAAGATAATTGTTAAGGCTAGACAAAAAGTCATTGAATTGTCTTTTTCTTATAGTAAGCCCTGCCGCCATTTTATGTCCACCAAAAGTTTCAAGAGTTTCCTTTGTGCAGGAAATTGCACTGAAAATATCAATGTCATTTATACTTCTCGCACTTCCTCTAAGTTCTTCACCCATATCACTCAAAAGAATGGTTGGTCGGTTATATTCCCCCGCAATTTTTGCTGCAACAATTCCCAAAACTCCACTATCCCACTTTTTGCTGTAAAGCACAATTGATTTGTAATTCGCAATGTTAATTTGCGACAACTTATCCACAACATCATCATAAATTCTATTACAAATTGCTTGACGTTCGGTGTTCATATTTCCAATTGAAGTAATTGTATTTTTAAGCAAAAGTTTATCATCTTTTATATAAAGTTTCAATGCAACGCTTGCATCCCCCATTCTGCCTGCTGCATTTATTTTGGGAGAAAGTTTATAAGCAATATCTGTGGATGAACAATTAAGTTGCATTTTGTTTTCCTCAAAAAGCATCTTTATGCCCAATGGCAACGTTTTGTCAAAAGATTTCATTCCCAACTTGACAATTGCTCGGTTTTCATCTTCCAATGGCACAATATCTGCTATGGTTGCAATTGCACAAATGCCAAGATATTTTTTTGCCTCTTCCAACCCAGAAAGAGCCTGCACAACCTTAAACGCCACACCTGTCCCACAAAGATATTTAAACGGATAACTTTGCCCATCAAGTTTTGGGTCAACAACAATCGTTTTAGGAATAACGTCTGGGATATCATGATGATCAGTGATAACAATATCAATGCCCAATGCTTTTGCGAATTCCACTTCCTCATAACAAGAAATTCCACAGTCAACCGTTATTATAAGTGAAGGATTATATTTATCTTTCACTCGCAAGATAGAATCCTTTGTCAATCCGTATCCATCAACATATCTATTTGGCAAAAAGTAATCAACATAAAAATTTCTTTCAGCAAAATATTTTATCAAAATTGCACTAGCACTTACGCCATCAACATCATAGTCGCCAAAAATAAGAACCTTTTCATTGCTATCCATTGCTTTATTTATTCTTTCTACAAGTTCCTTCATTCCGCTAAGCAAAAATGGATCATAAAAATTGCGTTCAGTTGGGTTTAAATATTCTTTTAACTTTTCTTCGGAGGTTACCCCTCGTTTTTCCATGAGTTTCAAAACAACGGGTGAAATATTATATTTTTCCGCAATCTCCTCTATTTTAAAATTTTCAGTATTCATGTCAATATAATATCACATTTTTGAAACTCTGACAACAACCTTTTGCACAAAAAAATAATTTTTACAAAAAAACCTACCACATGTTAGTGATAGGTCTAATTAGTAAATTCGACAAAAAGAGTTTAAATTTACTCTTCTTCAATTTCGATGTCAACATCTTCTTCAACCTTTGCAGGCACATTGTGCGAAAGCACATAATGTCTTTGTTTTGCCAAAGCACTCCAAAGGGCTGGCACAACAAACAAATGTGTTGCATACACCACTGCAATTCCTGCAATACAAACAAGAGCCACATGCAAAACATTTTGAACGGTCAAAATGCCTATGAAAAGGCTGATGATAAGAGCCATTATATATACAATTTGATTTTTCTTCCAAAGGCTATCAACAGCAACACTTGCCAATTCTGTATTAGATTTTATCTTCAATGTTGGGTCCTTGCCTTTTTCGTTAATTGCAAACAACAAATCCGCTGTTTCATACACACTCAAACACAAAACCATCGCTGTCACCGCAAAAATGTAAGCATTAACTTCCACCCTTGCGAGTCCCACAAAGCAAAGTGTCAAAAGAACATCAACAATGCCCGAAATTGTCATAACAACTCCGCCCAAAGTTTTAAATCTTATGCAAGCATACACCACTGCAAGAACCAAAGCAAACAACAAACAAGCACTTACAATAAACCATGTTTTAGAATTTTGAGTAGCATTAATTTCTGTTGTTTGTCTTGTTATATCAAACCCATCGCCCAAAAATTCAACACACTTATTTTCGTCATCTTTCACTGCCGCGAATGCTTCAGAAGCATTGAATTTCTTGTTTATTGCAACACGAACATCTTGCAAAGTTTTGCCATCCGTATTTTTAAAAGTTACAACAAAGGTTTGTGTGTTAAATTCACCTTGGACTTGAAAAGACTCAATTTCAACACCCTTCTCTGTCAAAATTTTTCTTATGCCATTTGAAGCGGTTTCAAAATCTTTTGAATCTTCAATATCAATATTACTATGTTCAAATTGAACAACAAGTTGTGTCCCGCCAGAGAAATCAATGCCTTTGTTAAACCCAAAAATTCCGACAATTACACCCGCGACCACCACCAAAACGAGCATAACAATAAGTGCTGGTTTAAAAAATTTCATAATATCAAAAGAACTGTTAGATTTATTAGATTTCATTTTTCACAGCCTCCCTTTTAAGATTGTAAAGACCTTTCTTGGTGCTGTTTAAAACCATATAGCAAGCACAAACGCCACGCAACATAACAAACAATGTAAAGAAGTTAACAAAAAGCCCAACAAACAACACACAAGCCATATGTTTTATGCCTTGTGAACCAACAACGTAGAACACTGCAAGAAGAATTAGCAAGAAAGAATATTTTTCAAGTGTTGGAAGCACGGTTTTCTTAAAGCCAGCCCTAATTGCATTTGGAATTTTCTTTCCCGAAGCATACTCATTGCGAATTTTTTCAAAAATTTGAACCATAGATGAAATAAGGATTAAGAACGTCGAGACAACGCCCAAAACTCCGTTCAAGTCCATAACAACAAGTGGAATTGATTGAAGTAGAAACGCGAAAATTGCCACAAAAACAAGCATACTCCAACTGGCTAGCACACCAAACATTCTATATCTTATAGACAAGAATATCGCGACACCCAAAACCATTGCTACAAGCCCCACAATAAGCATTGTCTTCACATTTCCAAAAATTCCAACAATAGACGTTGAAAGTCCACTTGTAATATTATTGTCAACCACTTCTTTAAGAAGAATAGGCTTTGAAAGACTGGAAATTTGGAGTGCCAACGTATTTGCAAAATTCTCATCCCCATAAGACAATGTAAGGCTCGAAATTGTGCCGAACTCACTTATTGACCTACCTTGATTTCCATCACTATCATACAAAATATTTTGTCCATTCACATACAAATAAAGTTTATCGCTATCCCCTGCCCCTGTAGTCATATCTCTCAACAATTGCTGTCCTTCGTCATTAAATTCAACAACAACATTCCACAAGTCTGTTGAATTGTAACTTGACGCTTGCACATAACAGTTTTTGAAATATTTTCCTGTAATACTTCCCTCTGCATCGCTTGAAGAACTGTTAGTATTAAGACTTATTCCGCTTTCAGATGCAATGGTTGAAAAAAGGTCTGTCCCAAGCCCACTTTTTGAGAACATATTTGTAATTTTTTCATCATCAAAATCAGAAACAACAATTCTAATTGTTCTTTTTGTTTCATCTCCAGAATCGTCAACGTGTCCCGACACTTCAAGTCCATAGCTTGCAAAAACACTTTGATATTTGTCCACAGTTGCATTGACAGCCATTTCGAATTCGCTATCGCTCATGCCGTCTTCACGCTGTGCCTCAAAAACAGACAATCTGCCACCTGCAATGTCATATCCATAATTTATTGCGCCTGCAAACCCACGGAAAGTTGTATTTGTTGTTGGAATAACAAAACTAACAAAAGTGAGCAACATTCCAATAACGGTCAAAATAGCCACAAGCACAAGTTTAATTTTCGAACTAGTTTTGGTCATTAAAGCCCTTCTCCTTTCAATATGAATCTATTATATAAAAGAAAACAAATTAAGTCAATCACAATTTCCAATTCGTTGAGATTTTTTCATAAAAAATTTGAAACTTTCAAAAAATTGTCGTCAATCACTCTCAATTTTGCCCAAATCTGTCATTTCAAAACAAAAAAAATGGATTTTACTCCACTTTTCATCAAAATAATGTGATACAACTTTACTTTTTCAAATTTACAAGAAAAATTCCTGCAATAAGCCCCACAAGTCCCGCAAAAAGCGCATCGAAGAGAATGCTTAGGCTAAACGTAAAAGTTGAAGATAAGAGTCCAAACACAGCATAGGAAACAATGCTATAAATTACCCCCACAAAAAGCCCCTTAATTGCACCTTTTGTGTGGTCAGACTTCAATGAAACATTCACCCCCAGCACCACACTCAAAACCTTTATCACCTGATTTACAATCTTAATTGTTGAGTCATCCAACTGTACAAACTTATACACAATCGCAAGGGCCAGAACTCCCACAATTGATATGCAAACGGCAACCAAAACGCCCTTCAAAATGCCAACCACACTTGTCTTTTTGCTCAAAACACCTTCCATATCTTCCTCCAAAACATAAATTTAACAACTGCTTGTCACTATTTAATGTTTATGGACAAAATCTATCCAATATTCTATTTTTTTAGCAAATTTTCGTAAAAAATAAAAAATCTCAACCATTTTAGTTGAGATTTTTGACTTCTCGCAATATCTTTCAATTTTTTATCAAAATTTTTATTTCACGAAAAATTATTCAGCTTTTTTTGCTGTTTTGGTTGCCTTTTTTGTTGCAGTCGCCTTCTTTTCAGTTGTTGATTTTTTTGCTGTTGCAGTTTTCTTAGTTGCAACTTTTTTTGCTGGCTTTTCTTCCACCTTTTCAGCAACAGGTTTTTCTTCCACTTTTTGCTCAGCCTCTTGCTTGTTTTCCTCAGCTTTAACCTCTTCCTTTGCATCGCCCAAAATTTGATTTTTCAAGTTTTCACTTGGGTCAATAACATTGCCATTTTCGTCAAGAATTAGATCTTCTTTCTTATCAATCCCCAAGATAACAGATGCATTGACAGTTATGTAACTTGCTTTTTTCTCATCATCGTCTGCACCAGTTTTAAGAACGGCCACTCTTCCCATATTTGTTTCCCTCATAGAAACAATTGTGCCATAAATCCCCGCATTAGTCACAACCTTGTCACCAGCTTTCAAATCACTCATCATTTTAAGTGCTTGCTCTTGTTGTTTTTTTCTATTGATTGTCCCGAAAATGAGATAAACAATCATCAAAAGCACCATAACACCGAGCAAAATTGTCATACCAAGATTGCCACTTGATTCCACATCTGCCCCTAACATATAAAACATATTTTTTCTCCTTATTTTTTTGATAGATTAATTATATTTAAAATTTGAACATAAATCAAACAAATTTAAGCAATTTTATATTGAAATTTAAAATTTTTGACAAAAATTTCATTTTTTCACAATTTTTCATTCAATCTTTATAATTTTTGTAAAATTCTTCCCTAAATTCCAAAAATCTATCTTGTTTTATGGCTTCTCTTATTTGTTCCATAAGTTTCAAAAGATATCTCAAATTGTGTTTACTCAAAAGCCTCGCTCCCAAAATTTCACCAGTGTTAAACAAATGACGAAGATAAGCCTTTGTATAATTTTTGCAACATTCGCAGTCACAATTGTCGTCAAGCGGAGTAAAATCCTCCTTATATTGAGCATTTTTCACCACAACCTTGCCGTGCGAAGTGAAAGCTGTGCCATTCCTTGCAATTCTTGTCGCAAGAACACAGTCAAACATATCAACACCACGAAGAACTCCTTCCACCAAGCAATCAGGACTTCCTACACCCATAAGATAATGAGGGCTATCCTTTGGCAATTTATCCTTCAAATCGTCCAAAACATCATACATAACTTCCTTTGGTTCTCCAACACTTAGCCCACCAATTGCAATTCCGCAACGAACATAAGGCATAGCCAGTTCCAAACTTTTTTCTCTCAAATCTTTATAAACATTTCCTTGCACAATTGGAAACAGCATTTGCTTTGGGTTTTTCTGCACCGCATAGCAACGTTTCAACCATTCATAGGTCCTTTGCATAGCCTTTTCTGCCATTTTGTGAGTGGTTGCATTTTCCCCCTCGCCCGCATCGGTGCAAACATCAAGTTGCATGATAATATCCGACCCCAAGTCATTTTGAATTTTCACACACTTTTCAGGAGTCATAAAGTGCTTATCCCCATTCAAATGAGAGCGAAATTCCACTCCATCATCACCAATCTTCCTAAATTTTGAAAGTGAGAACACTTGAAAACCACCCGAGTCTGTCAAAATTGGCTTATCCCAATGCATAAATTTATGCAACCCACCCGCTTTTGCAATAAGTTCGTTGGTTGGCCTAAGATATAGGTGATATGTGTTTGACAAAATTATTTGCGCCCCAATTTCATTCAAATCTTCTGGAGTCAAACTTTTCACAGTTGCCTGCGTGCCAACTGGCATATATATAGGTGTTTCAATATTTCCATGTGGAGTCTTAAAAATTCCAGTTCTTGCCCCACAATTTTTGTCTATATGTGTTGTTGTAAATTCAAATTCGCTCATTTGTTCTCCTTTTTTGGCTTATTTCTATAAAAAAACGAACTATCCCCAAATGAGAAAAATCTATATTTTTCTTCCACTGCCGTTTTATAAACTCTCATCGTATTTTCATATCCTGCAAAAGCGCTAACAAGCATAATAAGTGTGCTTTCAGGAAGATGAAAATTAGTTATCAAGCAATCAACAATTTTAAAATCATATGGTGGATAGCAAAAAAGTTTTGTATTGCCTTTTTGAGCCACCACTTCGCCTGTTTTGCCTGCACTTTCAAGAGTTCTAACACTCGTCGTGCCCACCGCAACAATTCTTCTTCCTTCCCGTTTTGCCTTGTTTATTTTTCCCGCCACATCAGGTTCAATTTCATAATATTCTTCATGCATATCGTGGTTTAAAATATTGTCCTCTTTCACAGGTCTAAAAGTCCCCAATCCAACATGCAACAGGACGTTCAAAATTTCAACCCCCTTGTTCTTTATTTTCTCAAGCAGTTCTGGGGTAAAGTGCAATCCCGCAGTCGGTGCCGCAGTTGAACCATTAAATTTACTATACACCGTTTGATAACGTTCACTATTTGCAAGTTTTTGCTTTATATATGGTGGAAGTGGTGTAATGCCCACTCGGGCCAAAATATCCTCAAATGTTCCAGAAAAAGAAAACCTAACCTCTTTCCCTCCAAAGTCGTTATCCCCCAAAATTTCGCAACTAAGTTCATTAGAAAAAACAACTTTTGTTCCTGCCTTAAGTCTTTTGCCAGGTTTTGCAAGAGTCTGCCAATCAGTCAAATTTTCTCGTTTTATAAGAAAAATTTCAACATTGGCCCCAGTCTCTTTTTTGCCAATAAGTCTACAAGGGATAACCCTTGTATTGTTGCACACCAACACATCACCTTCGTGCAAAAAATCAATTATATCTCTAAAATGTTTATGTTCAATTTGTCCATTATCCATATTAAAACACAACAATCTTGAAGCATCTCTAGGCTCAATGGGAGTTTGCGCAATAAGTTCCTCAGGCAAATCATAATTATATGTGCTTCTCTTTGTAAAATCTATCATTTTTTTGTGTCCTTAATCATCAAATCTTTCATTCCCAAATGTTCATATGCGCCCTCAAGAGCAACCCTTCCGCGAGGAGTTCTTGCAATATAACCCAACCTTATAAGATATGGTTCATACACATCTTCCACAGTCGCCACTTCCTCTCCAATGGCAGTTGCCAAAGTTTCCACCCCAACAGGTCCACCACCAAAAGTAGTAATAAGTCTTTCAAGAAGTCGCCTATCCACAAAGTCAAGGCCCTTTTCGTCAACGTCCATAAGTTTAAGGGCTTCTCGAGCGATTTCAAGAGTAACCTCACCACCAGACTTTACCTGCGCATAATCTCTCACACGTTTCAGCAGTCTATTTGCAATTCTTGGTGTCCCTCTGCTACGTTTTGCCACTTCCAAAATTGCCTCTGGAGTTATCTTAACATCCAAAATTTTTGAACTTCTCTCCACAATTTTTGACAAATCTTTTTCGTCATAAAGTTCCAACCTTTGAATGATGCCAAATCTATCTCTCAGGGGAGAGGATATATTCCCCGCCTTTGTTGTTGCCCCAACCAATGTGAATGGTTGAAGTTTTAATCGCATATTTCTTGCACTAGGGCCTTTGCCCACAATAAAGTCTAGCGAAAAATCTTCCATTGCTGGATATAAAATTTCTTCCACCGAATGATTAAGCCTGTGAATTTCATCAATAAACAACACGTCGTTTTTCTGCAAATTTGTCAAAATTGCCGCGAGGTCCGCCGCATGTTCAATGGCAGGACCGCTTGTAACTTTCAGTTGAGTTCCAAGTTCCGTTGCAATAATGTGTGAAAGCGTCGTCTTGCCGAGTCCTGGAGGCCCATAAAGCAAAACATGGTCCAATGGCTCTTTTCTTGCTTTTGCTGCTTCTATAAAAATTGACAAACTTTCCTTCACCTTTTCCTGTCCCACGTAATCATCAAGAACAACAGGTCTAAGTGAATTTTCAATTTCAACATCACTTGAAATTTTTGTACTTTTGATAAAATCGTTCATAATCTACCCTTCATATTATCTTCTCATTTGTGCAAAAGATTTTGAAATAACATCTTCCGCGCTATCCCCTGCAACAAACACGCTGTTCGCTAGTTTCACTGCTTCCACCCTTGAAATTCCGAGACTGCACAACACCTCCACAGCATCTTCCACTTCTTGACAAAGGCTATCCGCCACCGTTTGTGGCAACTCTCCCATAACATTAACTTTGTCTTTCAAATCAACAATAATTCTTTCTGCAGTCTTTTTGCCCACGCCCTTAACACTTGACAACGTTTTTGTATCCCCCGTTGCAATAACTGTGCAAAGGTCACTATATGAAATGCTTGACAACATTCCCATCGCACCTTTTGGGCCAACACCACTTACTGTTATAAGTTTCAAGAACACATCTTTTTCTTCCTTTGAAAAAAAACCAAAAAGGCTTACTCCATCCTCCTTAACTTGAAAATATGTCCAAACCTTAACTTCACCATCCACAGAAAGCAAGGTTTTTTGTGCCAAAGCCGAGACAAAAATTTCATATCCTATGCCATTGTTGTCAAGAGTTATGCACCCATCGGTGCTATCAGTAATTCTACCAGTCAAATAACTAAACATTTTTTCTCCGTATTTATATTGAATTGTCGCTTAATTGGTCGTTAAATTGCAAATGAGTAAGAGCCACTGCCACCGCATCTGCTGCATCATCAGGTTTTGGCACTTTTTCAAGTCCCAAGATATTCTTTACCATAAACTGAATTTGTTTTTTCTCCGCACGTCCATTGCCAGTCAATGCTTGCTTAATTTGCAAAGGAGTGTATTCATACATAGGCAAATTTCTTTCAATCCCACACAAAATTATAATTCCTCTTGCCTCTGCCACTGGAATAATAGTCGTTTGATTGCGAAAGAAAAACAATTCCTCTATTGCCATGCAATCTGGATGATATTTATCAATCAGAGCCAAAATCCCCTCGTGAATTGTAAGCAGCCTTTGCGAAATACTTTGTTCCTTTGGTGTGGAAATCACCCCATAATCAACAGCAGTCTGCCTGCCACAATCTTCATCAACAACCCCAAACCCCAAAAGGGCAAACCCAGGGTCAATCCCCAAAATTCTTCTCATTTTTTATCCTAAAATTTCGTTTTTCAATCTAATATTTTCAAATTCAATTTATTTTTCAAAATCTTACATCAGTTTCCATTCACAGCCCCCAAAAAACAACCTAAAAATGCAAACTAAAAAGATTTTTGAAACCCTAATTTTTATTGTTCAAATTGTCCTCATTATGGGAAATAATTTTATCAATAGCCGACTGAGATTGCACCTTTCTTGGCTCTGGTGCAAACATCAAAGGGCCTTCTGCATCATGCAAATCATAGTCTAAAAATGCCTCAACTCCCACTTCCCTAAGTTTTGAAAGTCTGTTTTGATTAAGCGGAACAACTTGCAAAAAATGCGTGTAAGTTATCCCAATTTTTTCCTCATAAAAATCAAGTGAAAACATCTCTGGGAAAGATATAAACCCACTTATGCAATCTGTGCCATCAAAGCATGGATTTCCGTCTTTTGAAAATGTGTAAACCTGCCCAATCTGAACCCCAACATTGTCAACAATGCATGCCTGAGCCATAGTAGCCATAAAATTCACAACCCAACCATACTCTGGTTTTTCAAAAGACATTTTATATGTTGTAGGGAGAACCATAACAAGTTCCGCCCTCGCCACTTCAGACGAAAATCTATATTCACTCAACCCCACAGTGGACACAACGTAACCATCAAATTCAACCGTTGGCTCAAAAACAGCAATATCCACTGGGAAAAGATTATCATGATTTGCACTTGTTTTAAAAATATGCACCTGGTCATCTCTTGCACCAACATACGACTTTGTATGTTCAAGAACATACGAACGTCTTTCATTTTCCATTTCAATGTCTTCTTTACTAAGCATAATATCCCCCTTATATTTGTTGCAAAAAAGCAAAAGACAAGTTTTCTAAAAACAATTTTTTGCAAACATATTTACTACATACAAGATAATAATAAGAAATAAAATAATTTTTGTCAAACGAATAATTCCCAAAACATAAAATTGATAAAAAAGTGAGCAATTTTTGCCCACTTCAAAGTTCTAATCATAATTTTTTTTATCCAAAATTCCCATAACAAGAATACGTTTAAGTTTTGGAGGAAGCCCTGTCATATCCACTTCTTGCCCATCAAGTTTTAAACTATCCGCTTGTTTTTTGTAATTTTCAAATTCATATTGTCTTTTAGAAATAATCGCATCCATATCAGACATTCTTCTTATTGCATTTTGCCCGCCAAAATTTTGTGTGTTTATTCTATGCTTTTCATCATTAAATGAAAATCCATATGACTTTCCACTTTTGCCAAATGAAGGTTCAGAGGACCGCACATAAGAGGAATTTCTTTTTGAATTAGTTGACAAATTCTGCTTATCAAAAGTTTCCCCAGATTTTATATAAGCCATTTCCTGCTGATTAAATGAAGTACTGGGAACATTTTTTGTTGTAGAATTCAAAAAGTCAAGCGATATTTTATTTTGTTTTTTAACCGAATTATTAGCCAAATTTTGTGAATATCTTGTGCCAAAGTTTGAATATGATTGATTTTCTTTTACACAATTTTCCTGCGCCATTGGAAAAGCTGGTTTTGTTTCAAACTGTCTTTTATCGCCAAAGACATCTTTCATCGTCATCGGTTTTTCATCTTGTTCAACATTTTCCTTTGGGGTTTCTTTTTTGTCTTGTTCCTCTTGGGGAGCATTTAATTGCGGAGGCAAAACAACTGGCCTTACTTGAAATTCGCTTTTCCCCAATCTATCACTTTTTTTGCTTGAAACGGCCTGTTTATTTTTTTTCTCAAGGCGTCGTTTCTTCATAAATTTTATAAATGGTTTTGCAATCCATTCACCAATTTTTTTAAACCACCTAAATTTTAAAATAAAAAGTGAGAGAAAAAATGTGACACACAAAACACAAAATAAAGTATTCATTTATCCCTCCTTTTTATCAAAATTTTTATCAATTTTTAAGTATTTTTATATGTTTTTTATATGTTTTTTATATGTTTTTTATATGTTTTTTATATGTTTTGCAAACTAAATTTAGTTTGTAAAATCAAAAAAATCATCATCATTGTCATCATCGTCATCATCTTTTTTTGGCTTTACATAATCTTTTGTAATGGTATTTCTCATATTTGTGTCGGCAATCATGTTTTGCAATTTATAGTAATCCATTACCCCAATTTTTCCTTCCTCAAATGCCCTAATTAACGCCTTCGGGATTTCCGCCTCGGCCTGAATTTTTTCTGCATTCAATTCCTCTGCTTTTGCCTTCATTTCTTCAGTTTTTGCAACAGCCAAAAGACGTTCTTCTTCTGCTTTGGAAAGTGCCAATGCACGATCCCGTTTGTCTTGCTCCTGAATTTTTTCTGCAACAAAATCACGCCCCAAACTAATAGTTTCTACGTCAACAGAAACCACGTCAAAAGCACAATTTTTTGGGAAGCCTTTTGCCATAATTGACTTTGAAATAAGGTCTGGGTTTTGAAGTAAATCTTGATACGATTTTGCTCCGCCCAAAATGCTTAAAACCCCTTCCGTCACTCGAGCCAATATCGCATCTTCACGCATTCCCCCAAGGACATTTGACAAATTTCCCTTAACACTCACACCCACAACAACCTTAAGTTCCCGACCATCACAAGCAATGCCCTTTATTTCTTCTGTTTTTATAACCTTTGGTTTTATGGCATCGTTCACAATTTTTGTGAGATTTTGCCCAGAAAGGTCAATGGCTTTAGCCGTATCAAGGGACAAAGGAATGTCGCTTGAACTTGCCAAAATCATTCCATCAACAAGTCCCACAATGCTTCCTCCTGCAAGCATATGTCCTTCAAGTTCGTCAAAGCTTATTGGCAAATTAGATTTTTTGGACTTGACAAAACAAGTTGCAAGAGTTTTATAGTCAAGTTTTCGCCATTTAAGTGATGATAATTGACGAGCTGAAATGTGTGCCCCTGCCCACAAGGAACTCCACCAAGTTTTAAAAGGTACAGCGATGCAAAATGCAACAATTAAAAGAACTAGAACGCCTGCCACAACGCCCAAGGTTATTATTGATGAAGTTGAAATACAAAATATATTTTTCATGGCTTTATTATATCATAGTAAAAAGCAAAAAGAAAGACCCAATTTTTTGAAAATTGAGTCTTTTTATTTTTTTTGTAACAATGCACACGTTTATGGGCTAATCAACGCCTTTCAGTTGCACATCTTTTATATATTTTTTTGCAATTTCCATTGCTTTTTGATGAAATGCTCTGCCTTGTTCCGCCATATTTTTGCTGTTTTGCACCACTTGTCTATACTTTTGAATGGAATAGCACTTTGCCCCTGCAATTTCTCTGCAAAGTCTATCCAATTGCTCATATGTTATGTCTGGAGATAATGTCGTTCTAAATTCATAATCAACATGATTTTCAAGCAAATATTTTGCACTTTTTTTCACGTTTTCCATAAGATTTTTTGCAATGTCCCCCACAATTTGTGAATAATCTTCAAAGGGAGATTTGATATCCATGGCAACATAATCAACAAGTTTGTTATCCACAAGAAATTTCAACGTTTCAAAATCTGTTCCATTTGTGTCAAGTTTGCACAAAAAGCCCATTGCCTTTATGCGAGAAATAAATTGAACAAGGTCTTTTTGAAGAGTTGGCTCCCCTCCACTTACCACAACACCATCAAGAAATTTTTTGTGACTTGACAAAAATTCAAAAAGCTTTTCCTCATCAATTTTATTTTTCGCCACAAAAAGATGAGAGTTGTGACAATACCAACATCTAAAATTGCAACCTGTTGTGAAAACCACGCAAGAAATTTTGTGTGGATAATCTACAAACGAATTTTTTACAAGTCCGCCAATTATCATTTTTTCTCCTAATTTTTAAAGTCGCTTAAGCAATCACCATCGCAAATTTCATCAAGTTCGTCTTCATCAACGACAAATTTCTTTCTATTCATATATTCATCATATTTGCTGTCATTGAAGTCTTGAACAGGACGCAAATATCCGACAACCCTTGACCAAACTTCAGTTTTTTTGCCACATTCTGGACATTCAAAATGTTCACCCGTAATATATCCATGGTCCTCGCATACACTAAAGGTTGGAGTGATTGAAATATATGGCATTTTGGAGGTTTCGAATATTTTTCTTATAAGCCGTTTGCAAACTTCCTTATCCTCAATTTTTTCCCCAAGGTAAAGGTGCAAAACTGTGCCTCCTGTGTAGAGGGATTGAAGTTCATCTTGAAGCGAAACAACCTTGAAAATGTCGTCTGTGTATTCAACCGGCACCTGTGTGGAATTGGTGTAACTCACGGCACGCCTACCTGCAGTTATAATATCTGGAAATCTCTTCTTGTCAAGTTTTGCAAGTCTTGCACTGACACCTTCTGCTGGAGTTGCTTCTAGATTATATTGATTGCCCGTTTCTTGTTGATATTCAACCATTTTTTGACGAAGATAATTCATAACTTTAAGCGCAAACGCTTGTCCCTCTGGGGTTGTGATATCCTTTCCCATAAAGTTAAGCAAACTCTCGTTCATCCCCACAATTCCAATTGTGTTGAAGTGATTGCTCCAATATCCACCTGTTCGTTTTTTGACATCTCTGAGATAAAATTTGCAATATGGATAAAGTCCTCTATCTGTTTGCGATTCAACAACTTTTCTTTTAAGTTCAAGTGAACTTTTTGCGATATCGGCATATTTTGAAAGCATTGCAAAATATTCTGTTTCGTTTTCTGCAAGATAGCCAATTCGTGGGAGATTTATTGTTACAACTCCAATGGAGCCTGTAAGAGGATTTGAGCCGAAAAGCCCGCCACCACGTTTTCTTAGTTCGGAAACATTAAGTCTAAGTCGACAACACATGCTCACCGCATCTTCTGGCGACAAGTCTGAATTAACAAAATTTGCAAAATAAGGGATTCCATACTTACAAGTTATTTCCATAATGGAATTTACGACATCACTGTCCCAATCCATATCTTTTGTTATATTTATTGTTGGGATTGGGAAAGTGAAGACTCTGCCCTTTGAATCCCCCTCAAGCATAACTTCACAAAAAGCTTTGTTAATAATGTCCATTTCTGCTTGATAGTCACCATAAGTGGTGTCTTGAAGTTCCCCACCAATAACAATAGGTTGGTCTTTCAAAGTTTTGGGACATTTGATGTCCAACGTTATATTTGAAAATGGACATTGGAAACCCACTCGTGTTGGGACATTCATATTAAAAATAAATTCTTGCAAACATTGTTTTACGTCCTCAAACGAAAGATTGTCTTTCCTTACAAAAGGTGCGCAATAGGTGTCAAAACTGCTCCATGCTTGTGCGCCAGCAGTTTCCCCTTGAGTTGTGAAAGTTGCATTGACCACCTGTCCCAAAAAAGACCTTAAATGTTTTGGAGGTTTGCTGGACATTTTTCTTGGCACTCCGGTAAAACCTTCAGTTAAAATTTGTCTTAAATCCCAACCCACACAATATGCACCAAAAAATCCTAAATCGTGCAAATGAATTGCTCCTGATTCGTGAGCTTCCTTCACCTCTTGAGGATAAATTTCATTGAGCCAATAGTTTCTTGTGAAAGTTTCTCTAACATAGTTATTAAGTCCTGCAACACTATGTTGCATATTTGCATTTTCCTTGACAGCCCAGTCGGCACTATCAAGATATTTTGTAAAAAGGTCGATGGTCGCTCCGGTGAGAGCATTAAGTTCTCTTGCGGATGTTCTTTTTTCTCTATATAAGATGTATGCCTTTGCAACCCTTGCGTGTCTATTTTCAATAAGAACCTTTTCAACAATGTCCTGAATTTGCTCCACTGCTGGAACTTTTGAGCCATTTGTCGCAATTAAAATTTGTTCAACTTGGTCAGCCAAATCTTCAGCCAAGGCCCTGTCATGTCCATCACATGCAAGTGCAGCCTTAAATATTGCATCTGCAATTTTGGTTTTTTTGTATTCCTCAATTTTTCCATCTCTTTTTCTAACTTGTGTTATCATTTTTCTCTCCTTTGAAATCAAGTTGGCAGGGATAAACAATTTTTAAATTTCCACCTACCCAAAAACGCTGGCTCTTATCCTTCAACTTTCAAACACAAAAACTTTACCACAGCACAACATCTTGTGTCAACAATTTTTCACAAAATACTACATTTTGTGTTTTTTTTGTTCATTTGCACAAATTTAAAATAAATTTTTATACAAAATTTTGCATAAAAACATACCAAAATTCAACAAATATTTTAGCCAAAAAATCCTTTTTTTGCTTGAAATTTAGCACTATAACCGCTCAAAATTTAAACAAAAAGAAGTCAATTTTGAGTGAATAAACATTAAATTCACATTTTTGATAAAAGAAAAAAAATAAACACAATATGTGAAAAAAATAAAAAACATTTCCGAAGAAATGTCTTTTAAAACTTATCTTTTTATTTTACATATTTTTTGAAAGTTCGTTTTCATAAAATTTTATTTCGCATACGATTAAAATTATCCAAAATGTTTTCCATTAGTCTTTGTTTTTTACCTTTTTCTTGCTTCTTTGAAAGAACACAACCCATGAAAGCACAAGAACAATTCCACCAACTATGACAATATATTTCCATTCGACATAACTGTCGGAAACATGATTGTAGTTGCTTTGTGAAACAGGAATGGTGTCGTTTGACGAAAACACAATACTCCCCTCTTCGTCCGTTCTATGAATTGTAACATTACTTGATTCAAGTCTATTCACAACAGAATCCATTGGATGCCCATATTTGTTATCTTTTCCACAACTGATAATAGCAACTTCTGGCTTTATTACCCCCAAGAATTCTTGACTTGTTGAAGTGTCACTGCCATGATGACCAACTTTTAGAATATTGCAGTCAAATAGTGTTGGGGTCGAATCTATGTCCGCTTGATAATTTGTAATAAATTCTTCCTCTGTTCTTGTTGTAGAATCTCCTGTGAAGGCATATTTGATTTCACAAATATTTGCAATGATAATTGGGCTGTAGTCGTTTACATCTGTGTAAATGTCTTTGCTTGGGCCATAGAATACAAAAGAATATTTTTCGCCTGTAATTTCAACATCAGCACTATTTCTCTTCATCACTAGCCCAGTCTCGTTATAGGCACTTTTGATTGTATTTTCCCAAACTTTTGTCGTAACAATTTTGTAGCTTGAATTTTCAATCTTGTTGTTATTTTTTTCATAATTTGAATAGCACTTTGGCAAGTAGAAATTCTTGATTTCATAAAGTTCAAAAATTGTTGAAGCATTGCCAACGTGGTCATTGTCTGTGTGTGTTAAAATAAAATAATCAATTGTTTTTATATTCAGGGCGTCTATGTATCTTACAAGTGCATTTTTGGCACTTGGGTCGCCAGTGTCAATAAGCATAGTTTTGTTGTCTGGCAATTGTATCAAAGTGGAATCTCCCTGCCCCACATCAATAAAGTGAACTTTATAATCTCCTGTTGCAATTGCTGTTTCAAATTGAAATGTTGTTTTGTTTATTTGTCGCTCGATGCTTGTTGAAAAGAACAAACTTACAATAAGAACCACCCAAAGAATTGAATAAACAACCAACTTAAAAGCAGTCTTTGTTTTCGTTTTGCCACTCATTGCCCTTGTTTCAACTTTCTCACCACGAGCAACTTTTGATATATTATTTATCACTGCTTTCTTTTTCTTGTTAACTTCTTTATTAATTTGTTTTTTTGCAAAAGCTCGAAGTTCGTCATCTCGCTTTTTATCCATTTTTCACCTCAAATAATTTTTTGTCTATTTTCGCTTGCAATTTTAAATCTAATCTTGTGTGCTTTTTTTGGTTTTTGGGAAATAAGTTCCAAAATTTTTGGCACAGCTTCAATTCCCGCCTGATATCCCTCTGCAAACATTGCATCAACCTCGTCAATTTTAGTCGACTTGTATTCCTTCATACTTGGTGCAACAACAATGTCTGCGTTCAAATATCCCTTTATGCAATTGCTTTTGGTCATAATTCTAATTGTTGCTAAAAGAACATCTAAAACTTTAAGCGATGAAGTCCCATAACCTCGAGTCGAATTTACGTCAATCGCAATCACGTAATCGCATCCGAAATGCCTTGGCACATCACTTGGGATATTGTTTTGAAGTCCCCCATCGCTTAAGTGCATATCTTCATATTCCACCGGCACAAAAACCCCAGGCACAGCACAACTACCACTCACAATTTTGGCAAGATTGCCACGAGTAAATGCAATTTCTCTTGAGGTTATCAAATCAACTGCTACCGCAGAAAAAGGGATCTTTGCATTAGAAATATCCACATCCCCTAGGTTATCCTTTATAAGTTCCTGAATCCCGTCAGTTTTTGAGGGCATAAAAAATTTGCTTCGCCTTATATCCTTAACTCTAAGGGAATGAGCGATTTGCAACATTTCATCAGGAGTTTTCCCAAAGCAATACATCGCTCCGACAATAGATCCTGCGCTTGTGCCAGCGACATAGTCAAACGCTATGCCGTTTTCCTCAAATGCTTTTAAAACCCCAATATGAGCGATTCCCCTTGCTCCGCCACCACCCAATGCGAGCCCAATTTTTACCTTTTTATTTTTCACTGGGACATCTCGTTTTTGTTCAAAAAATTTCATTTATCCTCCCAATTTCTACAAAATTCTAAACATTTTTGACTAAAAAATTTAGATTATGATTTAAAATCGTTCCTCTTGCATAAAAATGTAATTAAATTGAAACTTTTTGCAAATTTGCGAAATAAACAACTTTGCACAAAGATAATAGCACAATTTACTTTGTTTTCAAAACAAAAAACCAAGAGAAATTTCTCTTGGTTGATTTGTTTTTTTATTTTAATTATTTGACGAGTTGTCATCAGTTGTGTTGTCTTGTGCAACAACTATTTCATTTTCTTCTGCTTCCTTCGCTTTTTGCTCGTCAAGAAGTTTTATTTTTTCTTCAAGGTCCGCAATATCCGTTTTAAGTTCATTATGGCTCTTATTTAAGAAAGCATTTGCTCTTTCAAGAATTGGATATCTATCCTTATTTTTTTGCATAACTTCTTCGCAATGTTGAACAGAAAGTCTAAGTCCTTCAAGAAGGTCAAGTTCTTGAGTGAGTTTGTTTGCTTTTTCTTCATCAATGTCAACATAATTGTTTACGCCATAAAGCACAACTTTTTGTTTGGCAACAATTGCTTCTTTTCTACGAAGTTTTCTTTTATCACTATCAAGAGTCATATTGACACGTCTAAGTGGTAAAAATTCCTTTTTATTTGCAGAAAGTTCTTTTTCATTTTCTTTAAGTCTTTGTTTTAAGACTTCAAGTCTTTGTTCAAGTTCAGTTTTGCTCTCTGTTACCACTGTAACATTTTCTTCACTGGATTTGTTCTCCAAATCCTGAATTGTCTTTTGATTTTCCTCAAGTTGTTTTTCAAGTTCTGCAATTTTTTCTTCAAGTTCTTTCTGACGGCTTTCAGCATCTTCTGCTTGTTTCTGAGCAACCTCTGCTTGTTTTTGTGCTTCATCAAGTTCTTCTTGAGCTCTTTTTTCTTCGTCAAGTCTTGCGACTTCCTTTCTCGTTTCCTCAGTTATTTCTTCAATAACTTCGTCCTCGTCAGGTTCTTCTTCCACCGGCAAAACAACTGCTTCTTGTTGTAGTTGAAGATTGCTTGCCTTCAAAGAGGCTTCTTCCTTTGCTGCTTGCTCCATGTCAACTTCGCTCTGTTCTGCAACTGGCTCTGCAACTTCCTCAGTTTTTTCAACTGGCTCTGCAGGAGTCTCTTCTTCTGGTTGCTTTAAAACAGGTCTTTCTTCTTCCTTGTCTGGAGCATTTAGGAGTTTTGGTCTTGTAATAGGTTTTCCCTCATCTTCCTTGTGGCGCTTAAAGAAAATTCCGTTGGTGCCATCAACGATGGAGATGAAGAGGTCTGACAAGAAAACAATAATAAATGCCGCAACGACGATAATTCCGATAACCCCTAGAATGTTCAAAAAAGTATCCAACATTATCCTTTTACCTCACTTTATTTGTTGATACCAAGATTTTAGCACAACAGGTATATATTGTCAATATTGAAAAATAAATTTGGGCAAAACGACAACATTTTGTTAAAATATTGTATATTTTACGCAAAAAAATCAACAAAATTTACTATTTCATAGTTCCTCAAATTTTTCAGCAGAGAAATTTGGTGTGTAATCACAACTTGCACTTGCTTCCTCTTGCACAAAACCTCGTTTAAATCCAAGCGCTTTTGCATGAGCAACAACTTTTTTGTATTGCAAGAGTGGCAGGTGCTGTTGCAATTCTTCAAATTTTTGTGCCTTGTAACAAGGCACAAATTGGCTCATTAAACTTATAATTGTTTTATTCCCCATACTTTTCTCTATTGCATCCAAAATTTTCAAACTATCTTCATAACCATTGGGCAACACAAGGTGGCGGACAATAATTCCTTTTTTTAACACTCCGTCACAAAAAACGTCATTCGGAATAATTTCCCTCGCCTTTTTAAGGGCATTCAAACAAACTTCAAAATAGTCTTTTGCCTTGGAATATTTCATTGCCAAATCGGGATTATAATACTTAAAATCAAACAAAAAAATATCCACATAATTTTTCAATTTTTCAATATTTTCCACACGTTCATATCCACTTGTATTCCACACTACTGGAATTTTGGGCTTATATAAATTTAATGCTTCTATTATTTTTGATGTATAATGAGTTGGAGTGACAAGGTTTAAATTTGAAACTCCACTTTTTTCAACTTTTTCAAAAAGTTTGGCTAACTCTTCAACCGAAAAATCTCTTCCACACCCAAGATGTGAGATTTCATAATTTTGACAAAAACAGCATTTCAGGGCGCAATAAGAAAAAAATATTGCTCCACTTCCCTCTTCTGGACAAATTATAGGTTCTTCATAGTGATGACGCATGATTTTTGCCACACGCACAAAATTTTTATCTTTCCCACAAAAAGATTTGCCCAAAGGACACCTCCTTGGACAATCTTCACATCTTAAATTTTCTTTATTTATATTATCAACATCTTTTTCCATAATTAGTCACATTTTAGTCATAAGGTCTATCCTCGTTGCTAATGAATGCATAAGCAACAGCACCAGGACCAACATGAGCCCCAATAATTGGTCCCATAATGCGAATTTCAGGCTTAACGCCATATTTTTCTGCAAGCAAACTTTGCAACTGCTCGGCAAGTGGAAAATTGTCTGTGTGAACAATAAATATGTAAGGATATTTTTCATTTGTTGTAAATCTTGCATAATCTGCAACAATGGAATTAAGTGCTTTTTTCAGTCCAATCTCTTTTCTACAAACTTTAAGTTTGCCATCTTTTCCAAACTCTATAATAGGCTTAACTTGAAGCATTGAACCAATGCTTGCAGAGGCCTTGCTAATTCTCCCACCACGTGCAAGAAACTTTAAATCATTAACCAAAATGAAATGTTGAGTATGATGCTTAAAAGAATTTATTTCTGCCACCGCATTTTCAAGTTCCATTCCTTCATCACGCATTTTGCAAGCACTTCTAACAATCATTCCCTCGCCAATAGTTGTTGTGTCACTATCCACTGCAACTATATTTGCATCAGGATAAGATTTTTTTACCTCTTCAATGGCAATGTTGGCATTATCAACGGTTGGACTTAACCCATAACCTTGGGATATGTGAAGAATATTTTTTATTCCTTTTTCAAGCATTTTCGTAAAAAGTTCAACATGAGAAGCAACATTCAAAATTGAAGTTTTTGCAACATAACCCTTTCTCAATTTATCATAAAACTTCACATATTGCTCTTGTGTTGCATAACTATCCTGCTCCACCTCAACATTGTCCCCAAAACTCATTGTATATTCAAGTGGTGCAACATAAACATTTAAATCTTTATATTCTTGTGCATAAAGGTCACAAGTGCTGTCAGTTGAAACTTCAAATTTATTCATAATTTTTCCTTTTTTTTATTTTGCTGGCAACATAAATTTTTGATAACACACACTTTTAGGCAAAAAATCATCAAAAATAATTCCAAATGTGTTATTTTTTCTCCGCGAGCATATCCCTTATTTGTGTCAATAATTTTTCTTCGTTTGAAAGTTTGTCAAATGCTTCTTGTTTTTCCCTCGCAAGTCTTTCTTCTTCTTGTTTTTTGGCTTCTTCAGATTCTTTTGCTTGTTGTGCTTTTTGCTCCAAATGTTCTGCCCAAACGACTTTAAACTTTCGTCCTTCTTCCTTCGCTTGTTTCTTCACAGCAATGCGCTCGTCAATATATTCTTTATTTGTCTTTTTCTTTGCATCATCCTCCATTTTCACCAGTTGCTTTTTAGACGCATTGACAACCTTCACAATAAGGAACAAGGTAAATGCAATTATAAAGAAATTCAAAATTGAAGCAATAAAATCTCCCCAATTTATGTAAATACTAGCATCTAGGTCCAACACCTTATTACCCAATGCATCGGTGGTGTAGGCTGGACTTAAAATTGTGTAGGCACTTTTTAACCCATCTGCCCCACCACAAATGGCAAGAATCCAGTTTACAAGTGGCATAATAATTTTATTTGTAAGAGCCGTAACAATTGCAGAAAAAGCACTGCCTATGATAACCGCAACAGACAAGTCAACAATGTTGCCTCTTGAAATAAACGTTTTAAATTCTCCAAAGAACTTTCCCAATCCCCTCTTTTGCTTTTCAAAAAATTTTTTATTTTTCATTTTTCCTCCAAAAAATTGTAAAATTCACCATGTTTTTACGTAATTTCGAGCATATTATAGTTTTTTCTTAACAAAAAATCAACTATTTAACACAATTTAGTGCTTTTTGTTCATATTTTTTGAAAATAAACGACAATTATGCCAAAATAGTTGGAATATGTGAACGTTTTTGCTAAAATGTATTCATTAATGGGGGAAAATATGGAACGAACAAAACTACTTCGCATGGAAACAAGTAGACTTGGCATCATACTTTCAAACTATTCAATTTTGGGCATGTTTATTGCAATTTCAAGCATACTTGCAACGGCTGTTTATGGGTTAAGTGTGTTAATTTGGTTAATACTTTTCTTGGTTACCTTGGGTTTAATCCTTGCAATAATACCAAATTATATGGATTTTCTTACATCTGGCAACCTGGCCTCCAAATTTATAAATTTCATCGCACCAATTCTTCCATATGTTTATTGGATAACCTTTGGCACTGCTGTTGCAAGCATTATCCTTATGAGTTTTAGTTATGGCAAAAAGCCTATTATTCACATCGCATTTAGTTCCGTTGCCGCAGGTATATGTCTGCTATTTATCCTTGGAGTACTGGGAGGTTGAAAATGAAAAATGTAAACATTATTATGCGTGGCATAAATGTAAAAAATGCAATTTTATTTGTCGATGACAAAATAGTCAAAACAAAGTACAATGAATTTGGTGGACAAATTGCTAACATTCAAACGGAAAAAAGCTCCATAAAAATTCGTGTAGAAAGTTTTTTGGAACTTCAAAATCCAATGTGGTTTTTGACAAATATTTTTTTCTTTTTAATAAGCCTTTTTGGGCTTTTTGACATCAGACCAACAAAAGACCTCACCATCGTAGATTATGATGCAACTTTTACACTTATTGATGAAGGGAAAAATAACATTGCCCTAACAATCGACTCCAATAAAGGCCCAAAAGTGTTTGCCGAAACACCTTGTCAAGTTGAAGAACACAAAAATACGCTTGAAATTGATGAAAAACTTCGCAAAAGAAGAAAAATTCTCACAATAAGCAAAATTTTTACTTTTTTAATCGCCGTCGCAATCATTGTAACTGTAATTTTTCTCAATAATTAAACTACCCTTATAAATCAAAAATATCTCCCACAACAGGAGATATTTTTGATCAACTAAATTATCTTTTAAGTTTTTTGGGTTAAGAACGTCCCCTATCTCTTATATTATCCATTGCAATGGTCAATGCAACCAAAAAAGGAATGTCCGCTTCCTCGCCTTCCACTTCAAATTTGTCATTTATAAAAGCAAATTTTGCCTTTATAGAGCCAATCGGCTCGCCCTTTCGCATAACAGTCACTTTCCCACTAAAAAATCCGCCATCAAGAGAAATTTCATCTGGGAAATCTTGCAAAACATACTTTGATTTACCCCCAAGTTTTCTGACCAACCTTCCAATTTTCTTTTTGTCCGCAGTCAACATGTAAGAACTTGGCAAAAACATACTCCAAAATTTGTTTTGAACACGATATAAAACCTTTCCATCAAGGTCACAAATTTGCTTTTTACGTCTAGCACTAAGCATTTTGCCCTTAACTTTAAGAACCTCTTTCCCATTTTCATCAAGGACTTTTGAACCACGCGCAAGTGTAAACCTATTTTTTACAAAAACTTTCATACCCTTCCCCTTTTTCACCATACAAAATGAGCACAATATTGAAGAAAATAATCTCTTGCATGTGATTTTCTGCAATTATCTTATCAAAAAAAAATAATAGTGTCAAACAAAAGGGCAAGAAAAAACAACACGAACTCTTGGAATTAGAGTTCGTGCAATATGTCGTTGGTGGAGGTGAGGAGAATTGAACTCCTGTCCAAAATGGCAAAGGCAAATCTTTCTACGGGGATAGTTGTTTTTTAATTTCGGTCAATTTCCAAAACAACAAAATCGGTTGGCCAAAGTTTGAAAAGTAATTTCTGCCCTATTCAAACTCTTTGGGCAAAAATTCTTGGACTTATTGTCGCCCTGTCAAAAGTCACCAAGAAGGCTTAAGACAGAACGCCAGTTAGGCTGCAACAGCCAATGCTGGAGTATAATTTTTTTCTGCGTTTAAGCATTTTGCCATCTTATTATTGTGGATATGACGACCACACCTCGCTTAACTTGTCTTTCAACCACCCTGTCGAAACCAAGACACCCCCTCACATTTTTGAGATAGCTCGTTCTGCTTCTTTTTTGATATCACGTTCTTTTATGTCGTCTTTTTTGTTAAAAAGTTTTTTGCCACGAGCGATTGCAATTTCAATCTTCAAAAGGTTATTTTTTATATATGCTTTAACTGGGATAATTGTCAATCCCTTTTGTTCTCTTGCATTTTTAAGTTTTAAAATCTCGGACAAATTGAGCAGCAGTTTTCTATCTCTATCAGGTTTTGGAGAAAAAGAATTTGAAGTTTGATATGGTTTTACAAACGAATTTTTAAGCACAACTTCGTTGCCAGAAATTAGGATAAAACTTTCGTTCATCACAATTCCATTTTGCCTAATTGATTTAATTTCACACCCAAACAACACCACCCCAGCCTCAAAAGTTTCCAGCAAAAAGTAGTTGTGGGAAGCGAATTTGTTTGTTGAAACAACCTTCATTTTTTCTCTCCACGAAAAGTATATCACATACACAAATTTTTGCAAACATATCAAACTCTACTTTTAGTAGAATTCAATTTTTTAACAAATTCAAAATTTATTTTCCTGTCTGGCAAATTGCAACTTGCAACCTTAACTTTCACCTTTTCACCAATTCTAAATCTTCCCGCAGGGCTTACAAGTGACAATGTTCTTTCATCAAACTCATAAAAACCATTTTTAAGTGAAGCCACCGGGACCAGTCCTTCGCAAGTATTCTCAAGTTCCACAAAAAATCCACGTTGAGTAACCCCTGAAATAATTCCATCAAAACTTTCACCAATAAATTTTGACATATATTCGCACTTTTTATAATCGGTTATTGCTCGTTCAACGTCTTCCGAAAGTTTTTCCTGATTGCTTGATTGCACACTAGATTTTACCACAAAATCAACCATTTTTGGACTCTTTAGGAAGGTTGTGTTGCCATGCAAATATTCCTTTATAATTCTATGAATTGTTAGGTCAGGATAACGCCTTATTGGTGAAGTGAAATGGCAATAATAAGTGAGTGCCATGCCGAAGTGCCCCAAACATTTTTCAAAATATTTTGCTTTTTTAAGACTGCGGAGCATAATCATATTGACAACTTCTTCTGCGTCTTGCCCTTTTATATGGTTCAAAATCTCTTGCAAATCTTTTGGTTCAACTTCCTTGTTTTCTCCTGAGTGACTTATTCCGAAAGTATCAATAAAATTGTAAAACGCCTGCATTTTTTCGCTGTCTGGTTTTTCGTGCACACGATACACAAAAGGAATGTTCATTTTTTCAAAAGTTTTTGCGATTGTTTCATTTGCCACGACCATGAAAGTTTCAATGATTTTTGTTGATTTTGTCGCACGTCTTTTTACAATTTCAACAGGTTTTCCGTTTCCATCGCAAATAACTTCACCTTCTGGCAAATCAAAATCCAACGATCCAAATTTTCTTCGTCTTGCATCGAGAATGTTTGAAAGTTCTAGCATTTCAAGCAGTGTTGGGGTTACGTCAGAAAGGCGTTTTTGAGTTGTTTTGTTCCCTTCAAGAACTTCCAAAACCTCATCATAATTTAGCCTATGTTTACTTTTTATAATACTTTCAAAAACTTCACTATTTGTAACATTTCCCTCTTTATCAATGGTCATATAAACACTCATTGCAAGCCTTGCGACACCTTCATTTAACGAGCAAATTCCATTGGAAAGTTCCTTTGGAAGCATTGGAATAACATAGTCCAAAAAGTAGATACTTGTCCCACGAGTGTAGGCTTCTTTGTCAAGGGTGGAATCCAACCTAACATATTCGCCCACGTCTGCGATGTGAACCCCCAAAAGATATGTTCCGTCCGCATTTTTTTTAAGAGATACAGCATCATCAAGGTCTTTGGCATCTTTGCCATCAATGGTAAACAGCATTTCATCCATAAGATTTCGTCTTTGTGGATAATTTGCTGGGTCAATTTCTTGTGGCACTCTACGAGCAGAATTTATTACATCTTCAGGGAACACATCTCGCACTTTATATTGTCTCAAAAGCCATTTTACATCGTTCCCCTTGTCATTCAAGTTGCCAATAACTTCCGTCACCTTGCCCACAGGAACGCCCGATTTTGAGGAAACAATATCAACAACAACCTTATCCCCATCTTTTGCTCCCATGGAACTTGATGTTGGGACTTTAATTTGCATATTGTTTTTTTCTGGTTCAACATAACCATACCCTCGAAATTGATTAAACGTTCCCACAATTCCCGAGCAATTATGGAGCAAAATTTTGACAATCTTTCCCTCTGGATTTTTGCCTTGATATTCCCCTGAAATAAGTTTTACAAGCACCTTATCTCCATCAAACGCTTTCAAAAGGTTTCTTCTTGCAACAAAAATATCTTTGCCTTTTCCTGTTGAAACAAAGCCAAAATTTCCGTTTGTAATTGAAAGAGTTCCTTTTTTCAACCCCAAATTTTTGCTACTAGCATATTTGTGCTTCACAAATTCAAAAATATCCCCGCTTTCTTCCAATTCAAGCAAGGCTTCAAGTGTTTTGTCATAGTCGCTTTTCAAAATATGGCACAAAACCTCGGCAAGTTTGTTTATGCCTTTGTGATTGATGAATTTTTCGTCTAAAATTTCTAATATTTGTGTTTTTAAGTCTTCCATAACATAAGTTTATAACTTTTCTCACATTTTTGTCAAACTTATCCAACTTCTTTTGAAAAAAAATTGAAAAAATGTAACTTTTCCCTCAAAAATTTAAGAAAAATTGTCAAAAAAACAAAATTTTTTGTAAAAAATGCAAATATAACAAAAATAAAAAAGAAAAACCCGAGAAATTTACTCGAGTTTTTGCTTTTGGGAGATAATCCAAAGATAATCTTGGACATCGTTTCAAAATTACTTCTTTTTGAAGTATGGGAGCACTGCACAAACACTTGCACAAGCACCACCAATGAAAGCCAACCAGAATCCAACTGTTCCCCAAACTTTCAATGAGCCATAATCTTCAACAATTCTGTTTGCACTGCCAAAGCCGATCATTGCACCAGCAATTGCAATTGTAGCAACAACTGCAACAAGTCCAGCAATCAAGCCAATAGCATTAACCCAATTTGGAGTCTTTTTTGCAAAAGATGAATAAAGAATAACAATCCCTGCAATCAAAAGAGCAACTAGAAGAACAATCAATGCAATTTTGCTGATTGTAATCCATTCTCCGTGGTCAGCCTCAGCCAATTCCTTACCAAAAAGGTTGAAATTGCTAGATGTTGATTTTGAACTAATAGTTGTCACAACCTTAAGATATGGAACAAAAAGCCCAATAAGCGCTGCAACAAAGCCTGCAAGAGTTATGAATCCAAAAATCAACTTATTTTGTTGTTTTTTCACTTGGTTTCCCCTCCTTTTATACAATCTACGACATATTCTAGCATTTTAAAACTATTTTTCCAAATTTTTTACACAAAATTTCAAAAAAATTTATATTTTTATAAAAATATATTGCTAATTTCATAAAAATATTTCAAATCTTAAAAAAATTCTTTTGTAATGGAGTTTTTCCTAAACAAAAAAAATCCAATTTTTTTGATAGATTCAAAAATAAATTTTATTGCAAAAGATATTATACTTTTTTGCAAATTAGTATAAAAACTCAAAAGTTTATGGCACTCAAATTTTATTTTTAGGGAAAACGGTGATAAAATATTATTGTAGCCATTTTGCATAAAAAAAGATTCCCTTACGAGAACCCTTTCATTTTAACTCCAAATGCTTCCTCCATATATCTTTGCAAGAATAAGATAAGCCACAATCAAAACGGAAATTGCAATTGACAAAATTATTGTCGCTCTTTTAAGTCTTGCATCTCTGCCCATTCCCTTGTTTTTGGAATAATAGGTGTCTTTTATGCCAGTGAGCGAGTTGGTTGTATTTCCGCCTTCGCTTTCTTGAAACAACACCAATATTGTTATTGCAAGAGATATCACAAGAATTGCGAGAAGAAGAATAAATTTAATAATTGGAAACGAATTTGCAACCCAATTTGGAACTGCGAGAAGATAATTCATAATAACTCCTTAATTTGTTATAACGTTTTGTATTTTATCACAAAAAAAATTTAATTGCAACAAAAACTTGCCACTTATTACATTAAAATTGCCAAAACCGCAAAAGACATTGAACAACATGTAAGATATTTCAATGTAATTTTTATTTTTTTGCCATCATCGTGCAATAATTTGTTGAGGAAGTAAAACAAAAGCAATGCAAAAATGCTTGTAACAGATGAACGAAGGTCATAAAAAAAGTTAAGCCTAATGAATACAAACAACTGTGAAAGAATATCCATAACATCCCCCCCTTTTTATCCTACAGGAGTATTATATACTATCCTATCCCAAAATTCAATAGCCAATTTGCACAACTTTATTTTTTCAAATTGCTAAAAACAGACACAATTTTGCCAAATTTTTCTGGCACAAGTGAAGCGCCTCCCACCAAAACACCATCAACACCCGCAATTTTTGAAATTTCCTTTGCATTGCCATCGGTTACACTTCCACCATACAAAATGGAAACACCATTTGCAATTTCATCATCATAAATGTTGGAAAGAACCTTTCTTATGTGTCTTATTGCTTCCTCAATGTCCCCTGGTTGAAGAATTGAACCACTGCCAATTGCCCAAATTGGCTCGTAGGCGATAACTATATTTTTAAGTTCATTTGCATAAAGTCCGGACAAGCAATCTGAAATTTGACTTTGCAACACTTGGTCAACAAGGTTATTTTTCCTATCATACAAAGTTTCACCAATACAAAGCACACACACAAGCCCACTTTTCAAAGCTTTTAAAACTTTTTTGTTCACAACTTCATTTGTTTCGCCAAAAATATTACGCCTTTCGCTGTGGCCAACAATGCACGCCCCGGCCCCCACACCTGCGAGCATTTCTGCATTAACCTCGCCTGTAAGAGCCCCAAAATCATTTTCGTTCAAGTTTTGTCCAGCAATAACGACATTTGAATCCTTTGCCCTTTCCACTGCGGTTTTTATGGAAACATTCGGCACAGCAAGCATAACCTCACTCTTGGCTCCCACAACCAGTGGAATGATAGTTGACATATATCCATCAATTTCACTATCAATTTTGTTCATTTTAAAATTTGCAATAACATATTTTTTTCTCATTTTTTTGCTCCTTTTATTTGTCAAAATCTATTTATTTTCAAAAAGCACACGACCTGTCATATCTTTTGGAATTGCGACATTCATCATTTTCAAAATTGTTGGGGCAATGTCTGCAAGCGAACCATCTTTCCTAAGTTTTTCCCCCACGTAATCTTCGCCAAACAAAATGAGTGGCACAATTGAAGTTGTATGAGAAGTGTTTGGGGTCCCGTCAAGTTCTTCCATAATATCCGCATTTCCATGATCGGCAGTAACAATTCCGCACCCACCAAGAGATAATACCCTGTCAACAACCCGTTTTACACACTTATCCACGACCTCAACCGCAATTCTCGTTGCCATTTTGTCGCCCGAATGTCCCACCATATCACAATTTGCAAAGTTTATTGCAACAAAGTCATATTTATCCAAAATTTCAACTGCTTTGTCCGCGATTCTTTCCGCACCCATTTCAGGGCACTTTGCATAACTAGCCATTTTTTTTGATTCTATAAGAAATCTATCCTCCCCCTCATATGCATCCTGCTTGCCTGAATTGAAGAAAAAGGTTAAATGTGCATATTTTTCAGTTTCAGCAATTTTTGCTTGTTTAATGCCATTTTTGCTCAAGACTTCGGACAAAATATTCTTATGCACCTCTGTTTTGTATGCAACATGAACACATGAGAAATGTTCATCATACTCGGTCATTGTAACAACATAAAGATTCAATGGCTTCACAAAATCAAGGTCATTTTTCTCTGCCAAAATGTATGCAAGTTGTCTTTCCCTATCTGCTCTAAAATTGTAAGAAAAAACGACATCGCCTTTTTCAATTTTTGCAACAAGCTTCCCATTTTGCATCAAACAAATAGGTGTCAAAAACTCATCGGTTTCGCCCATTTCATAAGCATTATCTATGGCTTTTGTTATGTTGTCAAATTGTTTGCCCTTGCCATCAGTCCAAAGTTCGTATGCAAATTTGTTTCTATCCCAATTTTTATCCCTATCCAATGCGTAAAATCTTCCGACAACAGTTGCAATTTTCCCAATTCCAAGTTCTTTTTCTTTCTTTTCTACCATTCGAATATACTTCTTCGCACTCTTTGGCGAGGTATCCCGCCCATCACCAATAAAATGGACAAAAACTTGCTCAAAATTTTGTTCTTTGCACAGTTTTAGCAAAGCAAAAAGGTGGTTTATGTGCGAGTGAATACCTCCATCACTTGGTATTCCAATAAGGTGAATTTTTTTCCCATTCTTTTTGGCATAATCTATTGCTTTCAAAAACTCTTTATTTTTATAAAAATCACCCGTTTCAATTTCTTTGTTTATTCTAACCAAAGGTTGATAGGGCACACGCCCGCTCCCAATGGTCATATGCCCAACTTCACTTGTACCCGCTTGTCCCTTTGGAAGTCCCACATACTCTTCACTTGCTCTAATTTTTGTATTTGAAAATCTAGCACACAAATTTTGAATATTTTGAGTATTTTCAGCAGTTATACCACTTCGACGAACATCTTTTGGAATGCCAAATCCGTCCATAACGATTAAAACTGTAGGTTTGTTGTGCAGTTTGGAATTATCCGTTTTTGCCATTTATTCTCCCTTCTTATCACTCTTTACCATTTCAACTTTTTTTCTTGGCTTTTGGGCAACTCTTGCAATTTTTGTTGCTTTCGTTTTTGCAACAACTTTCTTTTTTGCATCAATGGACTTCCCACTTTTTGTTTCAGTTTTAACAACTTTTCCCACTTTTTTTATAGTTTTAGAACCCGCCTTTTTTGCCGAGATTTTCTTTTCTGATTGTTTCTTTGCTTTTGTATTTCCCAAAATTTTTTCTTTATTTTCAACTTTTTTTGTAGTTTTTGATGTGTTTTTTGCAGTTTTTGCCACTTTTTTTGCAGGTTTCTCAACTGATTTTGTCTTTTTTATCGTTTTTAAAGAAGCAACTTTTTTATCTTCAACATTTTGGATGACGTCAATCCCAGGCAAAACCGAACCTTCAAGCAATTTCAAACTTGCACCGCCACCTGTTGATAAGTGGTTGATTTCCTTCGCATAACCAGTTTTAACAACCGCAGCCGCACTGTCACCCCCACCAATGAACGTAAATGCTTTTGTTTTTGCCACATATTTTGCAATTTTATTTGTACCATGAGCATATTGCTCCTTTTCGAACACTCCCATTGGTCCATTCCAAACTACAGTCCCTGCACGCTTAATGTATTTTTTGAAAAGTCTAATTGTTTTTGGCCCGATATCAAGTCCCATATAATTGTCTGGGATTTCGTCAGAAGCAAATTTCTTTGGTTTATTAGGACTTTCTATGCTTGTGTTGCAAATGTTGTCTTTTGGAAGAACAATTTTATCCCCAGCCTTTTCAAGCAAAGATTTTGCAAGCGGTATATTGTTTTCATCAACAAGTGAACAGCCAACGCTTCCACCTTTTGCCTTAACAAATGTATAGGCCATTCCCCCACCAATCAAAATGTAATCTGCACGTGGAAGCAAATTTTCAATAACTGGAATCTTATCCTCAATTTTTGAACCACCAAGGACAGCCACCAAAGGTCTGTCTGGGTTTGACAAAATTTTCCCAATAACTTTCAATTCCTTTCCAATCAAAAAACCGACCGCACTTGGAAGATAACTTGCCACTCCATAAGTTGAAGCATGTTTTCTATGCGAAGTGCCAAAAGCATCAAAAACAAAGACGTCCGCAAGGCTAGCAAGTTCCTTCGCAAAAGTTTTATCGTTTTCTTCTTCCCTCTTGTCAAATCTCAAGTTTTCTAGCACAACGACATCACCATTTTCCATTTCAGAAGTAAGCTTTTTTGCCTCTTTGCCCACTATATCATGTGAAAAAGTCACCTTATTTTTAATAAGTTTCCCCAACTTTTCTGCAACAGGAGATAGCGAATAATCAAGATTAACTTTCCCATCTGGTCTGCCAAGATGCGAACAAATTATAACTTTTGCGCCATGTTCGCAAAGATAATTTATTGTTCCCAAACTTTCCATAATTCTTGTGCAATCGGTTATCTCATGCGTTTTCTTATTTATTGGCACGTTTAGGTCCAATCTCAAAAGCACCTTTTTCCCTTCAAGTTCTAAATCTTTAATCGTTCTTTTCATAAAAATCTCCTCTTTTTATCCTTTTTTATCAAAAATTTATAGAAAATTATCGCTTTTTTGCAAAAAATGCTCAAATATTCATCAAAATCATTATATTCTAGCAATTTTTGAAGTCTTTGTTAACAAAAATAAACATAAAATAAAAAAAATATCAAAAAGACTGTTATTTGTTGACATTTAATCAACATTTTCTTCAAATAAAACTTTTTGAAGTTCTCCCGCCGTTTTTGAAAGTGCAATTTTTTTTCTTTTTTCCACAGCACCCACTCCATCAACATAAGAAAACGCATGCCGTTTAAAATTCTTTACAATATAACTTTCGTCAAAGTACTTTTCAATTATTTCAATATGTTTTTTTGCAATATCAAGTTTAACCAATTGAGGATTAATTCCGCAACATTTTGAAAAAATTTCTGGATGGCCAACCGCACCTCTTCCAATCATCACAGCATCACACCCAGTTTGTTTCATTCTCAAAAAATCTTCATAACTCCTCACATCTCCGTTTCCCACAACAGGAATCTTCACCGCACGCTTTACTTTCGCAATATCCTCCACGTCAATCTTTCCACTATACCCCTGAAAAGTTGTCCGTGGATGAACGGTAATTGCACTTGCCCCCGCCTGCTCACACATTTTTGCAAACTTTACCAAAATATCGTCGTTTTCTCCAAACCCCTTTCGAAATTTCACCATAACTGGTTTCCCCGAAAATTTTACGCAAGTTTCAACAATTTCCCTTGCCAAATCAATATTTTTAAGCAACGCACTTCCGTCACCATTCTTCCAAATTTTTGGAGCAGGACATCCCATGTTCAAATCGATAATGTCAAATTTGTCCAAAATTCCACTTTCAAAAACCTTTCTAAAAACCTCGGGTTCATGTCCAAAAAGTTGTACCACACTAGGTTTTTCAAGTGGAGAAATTTCCAACATTTTTTGCGAATTTTTGCTATTATAATACAATCCCTTAACACTTATCATTTCGGTTGGAGTTAATCCAGCACCAAACATTCTACAAAGTTCACGAAAAGCCACATCACTAACTCCTGCCATTGGTGCTAAAAAAACATCACTTTTTGTCTCAAATTTACCTATTTTCATATTGATATTTTATCACAAACAAACAAAATCAAAAAGCAATTCACACCAAATTTCTCAAATAATATCATTCTCCACACATTGCCAACAAAACAAATATAGCAAACAAGTTTAATATCTTAATTCATAATTTTCGCCTATATAGCAACAATTAGCAATTATTTAACACATTTATATTGCAAAAACAAATCCTTTTTAAATCATTATTTTTCAACCATTATTTAATTTTTTATGCAAATATAACTCATACTTTCCGTTTATAATGCCATTTATAGCAATTATCAACCATCTTAAATGTTCTATTCTGCATATAAACTGGAATGCTTAAAGAGATTTCTTTTTAAGCCTAAACAACAAAAAAGCATCCTTTTCGTCCTTTGAAAAAGTTTTTAAAAGGAATAGACATACAAGATATAAAATACCTCCAATTAAAAATGAAATCAGCGAACTTAATCTGTTTGAAGCAAATTTTACAACTATAAACAAGCTTGCGTAAATTCCGCTTACCATTATGATACTTGAGATTGCCGGCGAAATAAAAGTCTGCCACATATTTGGAACAATTTGAACAAACTTCTTAATTTGAGCAACATTTAGAGCACAAGGAACAAAATAGCAAACAATATTTGACACTATCGCACCAAAGATATTCAAATATGGAATATTTATAAAAATTAATTCAAAAATCACCTTAAACAAAAGTCCTATGCTTAAGTTTATAACAGGAAAATACGTTTTCCCAAAGGCTTGCAAAATTGCAATGGTTAGTTGCAAAATTGACAAATATAAAACATTTACACTCGAAATCATAAGCATTGAACTTGCAACATTAAACTCATAAATACTATCAAATGAATACAAAATCCTTATTATATTCGGTGAGAATAGTACAAAAATAAAAAAACAAGGCAATGAAACAATGATGGTTAATTTCAAAGCCATACAAATTTTTTGCGAAACAGATTTTGTGTCCCCACTTGCAAGCGAATATGTTATATATGGCACAATTGTTGTGCAAAGAGACGAGGAAACTGTTGCTGGAAGCCCAACAAGCGTACTAACAACTCCAGAATTTATCCCCAAAAGTGCAGTCGCAAAAAACTTGTCAAACCCCATAGTTTTTAAAATATTTACAATTAAAAAACTATCAACAACAAGTGAAAGCGGCATAATTAGTGAACTTAACATAAATGGGACCGCATTAAGAAAAACCTCTTTCATAAGTATTGTCTGTGAATAAGATGTATTAGCATTCCCTTTGTTTTTATTCTTTTTATATTTGCTACGAACCACATTACAAGCCAATTTTAGCGTTTTTCTTTCGTTACCATTCCCAATATAAATTTTTTTAAATTTCTTGGGCTTTTCCTTTGTATTATTTAAAGTTTTACAACAAATATTTTCATCCTTTTGCCAAGATTCATGCTCTTTTTGTGCAAAACTTGCAAATAAATTCTTGTTTTTAATCTTAAATGCAAAATAAGACACCATAAAATATGCACATGTGCCCACTTCCGAAATTAAAATCCCAATAAGCGCCCCCACCACTCCCAAAAGAATGCTTTTGCCAACAAACAAACTTGCAAGAGAAAATCCTACTGCCAATTTCACAATTTGCTCAATTACTTGCGACACAGCGGATGGAGTCATATTCTGCATGCCTTGAAAAAATCCTTTAAATGCACTTTGAACTGCAACTGCAATTATCGATGGTGCTACAACAAAATAACAAACGTATATGTTAGATAATCCTTGAAAATGAGCGATTAACCTCGCAAAAATTATCATTGCAAAACTTAGCACAACACCCAACAATGATAATAATAAGAGTGACGCTTTAAAATATTTATAGGCAGAAAAAAAATTGTTATCTGCCATTGCAGAAGACACCTTTTTGGAAATTGAAATTGTAAAGCATGATGACACAAATGTTAGTAAAAATGCATAAACAGGGAAAATTATGTAATAAATTCCCATTCCTTGTGAGCCGAGAATATTTGTAAGTGGAATCTTATACATTGCACCCAATATTTTACAAACAATTCCACTTATCGTAAGGATAATTGCACCCGTTATAAAAGATTGTTTTTTCATTCATCCCTCACGAACAAATCAATTTTGCAAAAATTTTTGATGCAATTTCACACATTTTTTTATTTTCTTCTGGAATTAAATTTTCTGAAAGCAAAATTATGTAGCCGCTGATACTACCTTCACATTTAATTTCTGTAAGAAAAGCATTGGAATATCCCAAAAAATTTATTTTTTCAACTGGATTTTTCTCAAGAATTTCTTTTAAGGAAATCTCTTCAATATTTTTTTTGGGAACCCCCTTAGAAACGACCACTTTTTCATCATCGCAAATAAAAACAGGGCCGTAAGTCATTTCAAACAATATATCTGCGATAATTTGTGCAAAAGACTGCAAATTCTCAATTTCAGAAAATTTCTTCAACACAACATTATTATCAACATCAATTGACATTTCAATAGAACTGCCCGGCTTAATTCCCAGCACCCGTCTCATTTCTTTTGGGACAACAACCCGTCCCAACTCATCAACCTTTCTAACCATTCCGCAACTCATCGCATTTCCCCTTTTAATCTTGTAAATAGTTTTTGTCTTTGCAAAAAAACTATGCAAACATTTTTCCTATTTTATAAAAAATGGCAAGTTGCTATTCCCAATTTTTCTGTTGCCTTTGGGGAAAAATAGACTTATTTTTATAATTTAGTAATAAAAACAGCAAAAAATAAAACGATAGAGACATCTTTCTATCGTTTTAAATGTAATTTTAAATAAAAATCATCAAATATCATCAATATTTATGCTTTCAAAGTCCATTTCATCTTTTTTGCGACCATTTTCATCACGCAAAAGATCCTCTCCGAAGCCTTCTTCTTCAATCTCTGGCATATCTTCTGGAAGTTGTTTTACAAGGTTTTCTATTGCCACTTCAACGCTTCTATCCCTAAATCTATCGAAGAAAATTCGTATTTTCCTTTCGTTTGTATCTTCCTCAATAAGCTCTTTTTTTGACATTTCAACAGGATCAAGTCCTAGGTCTGCATACAAAATTTCACACACATATTGGCTTAAAAACCAAAAATAATTTGACAAATTTAGGTCGTTGTATCGAATAATTTGGCCCCAACGTGGACTCATCATAATCATATCAATGGCTGGACTCATAAACGCCTTCATCTTTTGTGGTGCGAGTTTGCTTCCATTCTTTGCGGCAATTATGTTCCATTCAAGCGCCCTTTTGTAGTTAATTGGGAAAAAATCTGCGAAACCACGTTTGTAAATGTAACCCATATAGTCTTGCGATGGGATGTGCCCTGAACATGCATAAGCACAAATTTGCTCAATTCTATTTAGGATAACACGCTGATATTTGTCCTTGTTATACCTTATTTCATCGTCAACCTGTGGCACCCATGCTCTGATTCTCAAAAACAATTCTTTTTGGTCTTCAAAACTTAGTCTGTCAAAAGATTCTTTGTTGTAATAATTTTGATTTTCAAACAAATTCATTTTCTATCCCCTTTGTTTTTCAACTTATTGAATTTTTCAATATTTAAGCTCATTTTTATAATTTTTTCATTTTTTACTTATAAAAGTTAATTATAATACCCAAAAGAGCCATTTCACAAAATTTTGCATTAACTTTAAGACTCTAAAGCAGTAAGCATTACATCAAATTCAAATTTAATGTCTTGTGTATATTCTAAATCTCCATCTTTGTCTTTGTATACATAACCCAAAACAAATGATGCTTTGACAATGCTATTCTCTGTTTCAGTATCATTTTTCCCCCTTACGATAAGTACTATAACCTCACCTGCACTTCTAATAGACAAATTGTCAAGATCCTTTATGTGTGGATGGTCGGCAATCGTATCATCAGCATATATAGCAGAATCAAATTCTATATCTTCTTTATATGAGTCATTGCTAAACACCTTAAAGTCGTCACCTGTTTTAAAATCATAACCATCATAACCATTTTGATTTGTTTCAGTTTTTCTGTTTGTGACAAGAGTTAATGAAAAGTTAGACGTTATTGTGATATCTTTTGATATGGTAAATGTGCCCGCATTACCAAATGTAAATTCAAATTTTACGTTGATAGTTTGATCACTTGCAAGGTCCCCAGAATAGAAACCAAAAGCGTTATTTAACGAAGTATTTGTCGTTGTCTGTTGAAAATTTGTTGTTTTTATAAAATTTTTTACTGAACTCTTTGCATAATCGACAGTGAGGTTCACCTTAGTAATCTTGTTATTTAAAGCGAAAGTTGCAAGTGAACTATTTTCCTTGAATGAAATTCCTTCGGTGTATGAGATAGCCGTGCCAGCAGGAATTATGTTTTCTTGTTCATCGTTTGTGCTTTTTATGATCAAATCTCCGCTTGAAATGCTAGATTTTGCATAGATTGTCACCATGAAATCACAAGATTCTGTTGAGTTTTCTTTTGCTATTTTTACATCAAATGAGGTCGAAACAACGTTGGCATTATTTATCGTTTTAAGGGTTATATTGCCATCATCACCTAAGACCAACCAATCAGCGGTGTCACTTCTTTTTACAAATGACAATGTGTAGCCTTTTACAAATGTATCGCCAACATCGCCACCAGCATAAGTTATCTTAAGATAATCGTTTTTTGCAAGCGCAGTAAGGCTTGGTGCAAGAAGTGGGGTTGAAGAGTCTTCTCCAAGCGCTTTTTCATCAGTACTTGCAATCCTCGAAACTGAAAACACCCCAGTAATTGTCTTGGAGATATTATTCACTGTATTTTTTCCATTTCTAATTTTTATGCTTTTATCCTTGCACGAAAATTGGAAAGTCACAAAACTATCTGAAATGAAATCAGCGGTGGTTTTGACTTGGTTAGTCTTAACATCAATTTCAATTTTATCTAATTCTTCTTTATTCATCATTCCGCTTGCACTTAAAAACTGACTATAGTCTCCTGAATAGATTTCCTTTTCAGTGCTTCCCTCAATGTTTTTAAGTGTAAACAACGCAGTATTATCTTCTTGTGAATTCTTGAACATATTTACAGATGAATTTTTCTGCCCTGAAATTGCGGTGGAATTTGCCTCAACAATCAAATTTAGACCTATCAATTTAAAATACAAAACCTTTGTTCCAAGGCTAGGATTTACAACACTATCAAAAGAAGTCCCATTCCACTTTTTAACCAAATTCTCATTGTTATATGTGTTACACCAAAATGTAAATTTCCCTAAATAACCGCCCTCTTTGTATGGCAATGTTGAGAAACTTATCCCACCTTTAAATTTTTGAGCATCAGGGGTAAATGTGCAAATTCCATTTAAACTTGAATCATCTATGATCTCAAATTTTGCACTGTAACCTGAAATGCTTTCTGGGTCACTTTTACCATCGTATGCAAAGCCATATGTCAACTCGGAAAGGGTTGCTCCAGACCACGACAAATCCCCGCTACCATTAACTGTTGCAGTAAGTTCAATCGGGTCAACTTCTGTTCCTTTTGAGCCAAGCGACAATATTGTGTTTTGCAAAATTTTATCCTTAATTTCATATTGAAGTGTGGTTGCATTTCCGCTTGCTATTTTATAATTTGTTGTGACTTGAACAGGAGAAACATCAAGATAGACGCTTATTTCGAATTTGTTTGGAACTATATAGTCATCAATTTGCATGGTTACAACTTCGCCTATTGTGTAAGAGATTTTGTAGCCAACAAGCGTGCCATTTGTATCTGAAACTTGAGTCCATGTCCCAAATTCAATTGTATTTTTGTTTTGGTCTTTCAGCCCAGTGCCTAGGGTTGCAGTATTATATAGCGTTTCATCTGCCAATCCTGTAATTTGTTTGAAACTGACAACCAATTTATTCTTCTCCACAAAATTTTTAAGTTTTGGGATTTGTTCATCAGAAGTCGTAACATATAAATAATGAATGAGATTTGACCCATCGGTTGTTTTTTCATTTTCCTCAAAACTAAATTTCGTGAAAGTGACCGGATTGTTATCTTCGTAGGAATAGCAATCAATGTATGAAATTGCCTCCACAACTTCAATGTCCGTTTGACAACTTTCCCCCAAAAAATAACTGTTTTGAGTATCATCATAACTTGCTTGTGAATAAATTTTAAATGTTCCAGAGCCTGTTACATTTGCATTTTTTGGGTCAAAAATACATATATTTTCAGAATTAAGTGTTTTTTGCGTGAATTCTGCATCTATTGTCACTCCATTCAATACAACTTTGCCATCTACAAGATCGCCTTTTACGTAATGAACAATTTTAAATTCTCTTGCAATTCCAACAGGGGTTTCATTATTTTTAAATCTTATTGAATAATTACCATTAAAAATCAATTTTGAACCACTCATCGCGGTCGATTTGTATTGGGTAGACTCAACCTCATCAACTTCAGTGATTGTTGGAATAAGAGAAAATTCTTTCTCTAGTTTACTTTGCCCTGACCCAAGAGAACCTTCTTTGTCATAGAAAGTCACAATAAGTTTAATTTTTTTATTACTATCCGCTATATAATCAAGATATTTCTGATAATTACTTACAAATATATTGAGATACCACTGGTCCATTTCAGTGGAACTTGACATACAATTTAATCCATATTCCACATCTGTATCAGTTTGAGAGCCATCAGCACGAGATATAATCCCACCAATAGAATTATCTTCAAATTTCACAAAGATTTTTTCATTTAAAAATGATTTTAAATCATTTGTTGTTTTCCCATTACTTGACGAAATGTCAATCCCGAGATTAAGACTGCCATCTTCGACATTCGGATTGTTGAGATAAAGTTTTGTTGTTTGTCCCAAATAAATGTTCCCTTCGTTGTTTGTAAGGGTCATTGTGTCAATTGTATAATTGATTACTGAAATTTTGTGGGCAGTGCTGACTGCTGAAACTGCAAGGTTGTCCAAATCGGTCATCTCAACAGCATTGTTCGCATATGATGTGCACACATATGCACTAACAACGAAATCATTCAAATTGTTCCCTTGAGTGATTATTGAAATGGTTTTTGTGGCAACAAGTTGCCCACCAAGATATGTGTATGTAAGTTCTGTTTCTGTTGATTCAGTGATATTTGCTCCTTCCCCTATTTGAAAAATTGCAGAAGGGCTTTCACTATTAGTCGCGGTTATCTTCAAAAAAATCTTTTTATTTACGATGTTTTGTCCTGCAAAAAGTGTGCCGTTTGCTATTGAATTTAGTGCTTTCGTTGAGTTTGCATATGGCATAAGTGAATTTGCAGAAGATATCGTTAAAATATCAGAAAGTTTTGTTGTATTTGCCTTTGAAAGAGAAATTTCACAACCTTGCTTTAGACTTGACGTGTCAATGTTAAGTTTTGCCGAAGTAACAGGAACGTCAATCAAAATCTTGCAGGTCGCAACAGCTGACTGATTGGAGCCTTCCCCCTCATATCTTGCATAAAGTTCCAAATACCCGCCAACTGGAATGTTATCTGTTAAAATTGGGGCAATGTGAAATGGTTCGCCAATTGTTATGTATTTAGGATAACTAATAATTGCATCCCCATTTGGGCTTTTCGAGGTTTCAAGCACAAGAGTTTTTTTGTTCACATTTTCTGTTGTTGTGTTTACAGTTAAAGAAAAAGGACCAGACTTCACAACCTCCGCTTCGCTGAACGAAAGAGATTCAGCATAAACCGGCTTTTCGTCAAGAGCGCCGAAAAGATATAATCCGCCCAACACAAGCCCCATAGCTCCAGCTGTGCATATGAATGCTAATAAGATAACTTTTAACAATCTTCGCATAATTTTTCTCCGTCAAAAATAGACATTTGTGCATATGTGCATTTGTATTTATTTTGTGGTTTAAAACCTAATATATTCGTTTGCACAAATATACAGTATAATTATATCCTTTATCGTGGTTTAAAGTCAAACATTTCATCCCCATTTGTAACAGCAAAAAACCACTCAAACGAGTGGTTTTTGAATTAGATAAGTTCAACTATGCACATTTGAGCAGCATCGCCACGTCTAATGTCAGTTTTAAGAACTCTGGTATAACCACCAGCTTGCCCTTTTTCTGCATTACGTGCAGCATATTTTGGAGCATAAACATTAAAGATTTTTTCAATTAATGGATGATTGACATCTTTTGTTCTTGCAACAAAATTTTCTTTTGACTCTTTTGGTTGACGTTGTTCTTGTCTGTCAAAAAGCTTTGCCATAATTGCTCGTCTTGCTTGAAGTTTCTTTGGGCCATCGTTAAGAACTTCTTTTTTGACCTTAACGCCCTTCTCATCAACTTCCGTTTTGACAGCTTTAACTGTGTCTTGGTAGGAATTGATTGCCAATGTCAAAATCTTTTCTGCATAACTTTGCAATGCTTTTGCACGAGCAGAAGTTGTTTCAACTTTTCCATCCCACAAAAGAGAACTTGCTTGATTCCTGAGCAAACTGATTCTTTCCTTGGTAGGTCTATTTAGTTTTGCAATAGTAGCCATTGTATTTCTCCTTTAAATTATCCGTTGTTTTTATTCTTCGTCATTTCTAAGTGACAATCCCATACTTTCAAGTTTGCTGATAACTTCTTCCAAACTCTTTAGTCCAAGATTTCTAACTTTGAGCATGTCGTCCTTTGATTTGCGTGTAAGGTCCTCGATTGTGTTAATATTTGCTCGTTTCAAGCAATTATAACTTCTAACAGACAAATCCATGTCTTCTATGGTCATTTCCATAACTTTAACAGGTTTTGCATCATCATGAGAAACAAGTATGTCCATGTCTCCCATATATTCGACCATATCAACAAACAAATGAACGTGGTCCTCCATAATTTTCCCTGCCAAAGAGACGACTTCTTTTGCACTCATTGTGCCGTTGGTTTGCACTTCAAGAGTCAATTTGTCAAAATCAATTGATTGACCAACACGTGTACTTTCAACCTTATAGTTGACAGCTTTGACTGGGGTGAAGATTGAGTCAACGGCTATTGTGCCAATTGGGCTATCCTCTTTTTTGTTCTTTTGTGCAGGGATATATCCTCTGCCACGACCAATGGTAACTTCCATATTAATTTCTGCATCATCATCTAAAGTGCAGATTTTGAGGTCTGGAGTTAAAATTTCAACTTGGTCATTTGGCTCAAAGTCGCTTGCAAAAACTTCACAAGGGCCGACTTTATGAAGCCTAATAATTGTTGTAAAATCCTCGTCAAGAACGCTTGTTTTTACAGCCATTTCTTTGATGTTAAGCACGATGTCTGTGACATCTTCTGTAACTCCAGGCATACTGGAAAATTCATGTTGAACACCATCGATTTTGATTGCAACTGGCGCAGCCCCAGGCATAGCACCAAGCAAAGTTCTCCTCATGCAGTTTCCAAGAGTTATGCCATAACCACATTCAAGTGGCTCAACAACAAATTTTGCAAAACTGCCCTCATTCTTTTCTTCAATCAAAACTTTTGGTTTTTCAATTTGCATCATGTGAATATCCCTCCTTACCTTGAATACAACTCAATTATCATATGTTCTTGGATGTTCAAGTCTATGTCATCTCTCTTTGGAAGAGCAACAACTTTACCGACCATTGTATTTGTATTAAATTCCAACCATTTTGGCATGACAATTTTGATTCCTTTGAGTTGTTGGAATTTTTGCAAATCTTTTTTGCTTTCTTTCACTGAAATTTCATCGCCTTCCTTAACGCAATATGAAGGAATATTAACAACTTTCCCATTAACACAAATGTGTCCATGGCTTACAATTTGACGGCTTTCGCTTCTGCTATCGCCAATACCCATTCTGTAAATAACATTATCAAGACGTCTTTCAAGCAAACTGAGCATATTTTCACCAACAACGCCCTTCATTCTGGTTGCTTTTTCATAATATTCTCTAAATTGCTTTTCAAGAAGCCCATAAGCTCTTTTAACTTTTTGTTTTTCTCTAAGTTGCATACCATAGTCTGTAACTTTTTTTCTTCCCATTCCATGTTGTCCAGGAACAACAGGTCTTTTTTCCATAGCACACTTTGGAGAGATGCATCTATCACCCTTCAAAAAGAGTTTACAACCTTCTCTTCTGCAAAGTCTGCAATCTGCGTCTGTATATTTTGCCATTTCTCTATCTCCTCTTAAATCCTTCTCTTTTTAGGAGGACGGCAACCATTGTGTGGAATTGGGGAAACGTCACTGATTTTTGTAACGTTCAATTCCGCAGCACCAAGAGCTCTAATTGCAGCCTCTCTGCCATTGCCAGGTCCTTTAACATAAACTTCAACCGACTTCAAACCTTGTTCTTTTGCAAGTTTTGCAGCGGTTTCAACAGCTTGTTGTGCAGCAAAAGGTGTGCTTTTCCTTGCCCCCTTAAAGCCAAGTGAACCTGCACTTGACCATGCCAAAGTGTTGCCAGCAAGGTCTGTGAATGTTACAAGCGTATTATTGAATGATGCTTGAATATGAACTGCACCTTTGTCAATGTTTTTTGTCTGTTTTTTCTTTCTAACGACTTTCTTTTTCTCTGCCATTATCCATTACCTCCTTGCTTATTTAGTAGTTCCTTTTTTCTTTGCAACGGTCTTTTTTGGACCTTTTCTTGTTCTTGCATTTTGTTTTGTGCTTTGTCCCCTAACAGGAAGACCTTTACGATGTCTGATTCCTCTATAGCAACCAATTTCGGAAAGAGCCTTAATGTTAAGCGACACTTCTCTTGTAAGGTCACCCTCAACAGTAAGATGCTTTTCAATGTAGTTTCTAAGTTGAGCAACTTGTTCTTCGCTGAGATCTTTAACACGAATGTCAGGGCTTATTTTTGTTTCATTCAAAATTTTTTGACTTGTTTTAAGACCGATCCCCTTGATATAGGTAAGGCCAATTTCAAGTCTTTTCTCGTTTGGTAAATCAACACCAGCAATACGAGCCATATTTATTCCTCCATAAAATTAAATTTATCTGATTATTTATTTCCACATGTCACAGATTTGGCGCAAAAAAGCAACCAAACAGCCGCCTATGACTATGTTGTTTGCTTAACCTTGAGTTTGTTTGTGCTTTTTATTTGGGCAAATAACCATAACTTTCCCTTCTCTTTTGATAACCTTGCATTTGTCGCAAATTGGTTTTACTGATGGTCTAACTTTCATTTTTTTCTCCTTATTAAATGTATTAGTTTGACTTGCTTCTCCAAGTGATTCTGCCCTTTGTCAAGTCGTAGGGGCTCATTTCCACCTTAACGGAATCTCCTTCGAGGATTTTAATAAAATTCATTCTAAGTTTTCCGGAAATGTAGCAAGTGATGACATGCCCATTTTGAAGTTTTACCTTAAAAGTTGCATTAGGCAACACTTCGGTAACAATACCTTCCGTTTCCAAACAATCTGATTTTGGCATAATTTCTCCTTTTTTGCAATAGAAAAGTTAATTTTTTGTGCATTTTGACATGTTTTTTAAAAAAGTTGCAATTTCAAAATCTTGAAATTTATCTTTTTGCCCTTCATAACACACAAACGTGTCTTTAAGGTGTTTAAGTCTTTTTTTCTTAGGGTTTGAAATTTTTCTTGTTTTGCCATCTGAAACAAGGGCAAAGTCGTCACAGATATTCAAAACAACATACATTTTTCCCAAGTCGTGCCCCATTTTTGACACGACAACACTGCCAATTTCCAACACAATTTTCTCCTTCTCAAGTCAAAATTTCAACTCCAGTGTCTGTTATAAGGACGGTGTTTTCAAAGTGAGCTGATGGCAAACCATCGCTAGTCTTGCACGACCAACCATGGATGTCGACCTCATATGTTCCCATATTCACCATAGGCTCGATAGCAATAACCATATTTTTTTTAAGTTTTGGTCCAAGACCAGCATAGCCATAATTTGGAACACTTGGATCTTCGTGAAGGTTTCTCCCCACTCCATGTCCAACCATTTCTCTCACAACTCCAAATCCATATTTTTCAACATAATTTTGGACTTGTGACGAAATGTCGCCCACAGTATTTCCTGCCTTAATCCCTTTGATGCCTTCAAAAAAGCTTTGTTTTGTGACATCAATAAGTTTTTGTTTTTCTGCACTTATTTTCTCCACAGGGAAAGTTCTCGCACTATCCCCATGATAACCCTTGTAACAAGCGCCAACATCAATTGATATTATGTCTCCTTCCTCAAGAGGTATATCATCTGGGAATCCATGCACGACTACATCATTTTTAGATGCACAAATGGTTGCAGGAAACCCACCATAGTGCAAAAATGAAGGTGTCGCATTGTTCTTTTTAATAAAATCATAAGCGATTTTATCAAGGAACTTTGTCGTAACTCCGGGTTTAATATACTTTTCCACTTCAATGAGCGTATTACGTGTAATCTCACCCGCTTTACGCATGAGTTCAATTTCTTTATCAGTTTTAATTTTTATCATTTTTTGCCTGTCTTTTCAATCTGACAAGAATTTTGTCCACTTGTTCAAAAGTATCTTCTTTTCCACAAAGCGAACTTACTTTTTCAAAAACATTCTTGTCTTGATAGAAATCCACAACATTTTGTGGAAGTTTTTGTTTTTTAAGTCTTGTTTTTATTGTTTCAGGCATATCATCTTGACGTATAAACACTTCGCCACCGCATTTTTCACATCTGCCACCAACAAGCCAACTTAAGTTTGTAGAATTTCCACATTTCCTACACATTCTCCTTGTGGAAAGACGTTTTATAATTTCCTCATCATCAAGATCAATCATAATAGCATTGTCGATATCCGTCACGCTATCCAAAAATATTGCCTGTTCAAGATTTCTTGGGAATCCATCTAAAACAAATCCATTTTTGCAATCAGATTTTGACAATCTATCTTTCACAACAAGGTTTGTTATTCTATCTGGGACAAGCTCTCCTTTTGCAATGCATTCCTCAATGCTCAAACCAAGTGGAGTTTTTTCTCTAATATTTTGTCTAAAAATATCACCTGTTGAGATATGAGGAATGTTATATTTGTTGCAAATAAGTTCTGCTTGAGTGCCCTTTCCGCTTCCGGGAGGGCCTAAAAGCACAATTTTCATATTCACCCCTTTTCAAAATTAAAAATATCTTATTTCAAAAAGCCTTTGTAATTTCTCATAAGCAATTGAGCTTCAAGTTGTTTGTCAAGTTCAAGTGCGACGGAAACAACGATCAAAAGTCCAGTTGCACTGAATGCATTTACAAGTGAACCCGAGGACCCAATAAATGTGAAGATGAAACTTGGCACAAGTGCGATAAACCCTAGGAATATCGCTCCCCAAAGTGTAAGTCTATTAGAAACTTTTTTGAGGTAATCTGCGGTTGTTTTCCCTGGTCTATAACCTGGAATAAATCCGCCATTTTGTTGAATTTGTCTTGAAACGTCCTCTGGATTAAAGCTAATTTGCGAATAAAAATAAGAGAACAATAAGATAAATACTGCAACACAAAGTGTATATGGCCATGTGCCAGCGCCCATATTTTTAGCATACCACATATATGCACTGCCTTCTTCGGTACTATACCAAAAGATGCTCATTACAAGTTGTGGAAAACTTATAAGTGCTGTTGCAAAAATAATTGGCATAACTCCTGATGCATTAATTTTTATAGGAATGTTGGTGTTTTGCCCACCATACATTTTTCTACCTTTCATTTGCTTTGCATATTGAACAGGGATTCTTCTTTCCGCACTATCAATCCAAACAATAAATCCAAAGATAAGGACAAGCAAAGCAAAGAAAATAAGTAATGTCCAAATGTTTTCAAGATTGGAACTTGAAATCCCAGCGATGTTGTTGAAGATTGCTTGTCCAGCAGAGGATAGCAAGCCAACAAAAATCAAAAGTGACAATCCGTTCCCAATTCCAAGTGCAGTGATTTTTTCACCAAGCCAAACAGTGAACATAGAGCCTGCTGTCAAAATGCACACAACAAGAGCACTTGTTGCCCAAGTTGAGCCAAAGAATACCGCACTATCCATACTACTAGCTCCAAAACTGACGACTATGCCAATACTTTGAACAATTGCCAAAATCAATGCACAAATCCTAGTGTATGCCGAAATCTTTTTTCTTCCATCTTCACCCTGTTTTGAAAGTCTTTCCAATGATGGAATGGCAACTGTCAAAAGTTGGATAATAATGGAAGCATTGATATAAGGCACTACACCCAATGCCAACACTGCCCCACTGGCAAGCGCTCCACCACTTACGGCACTTATGATATTCAAAAAGTCACCGCCAGATGTGATTGCTGATTTAAACGTATCAAGTTTGATGCCAGGGGTTGGCAACCAGCAACCGATTCTATAAACAAGCAATAAGAGTAAGGTAAAAATGATTTTTCTTCTTACGTCTTTAATTTTAAATGCTTCTTTAAGGTTCTTAAACATTAGACCTCCTCAAATTTGCCTTGTGCATCCTGAATTTTCTTCTTTGCGGTTTCTGAAAATTTGTTTGCTTTAACTGTCAAAGCTTTTTCAAGTTTGCCATTTCCAAGAACTTTCACGCCATACTTTTCGATTTTGGAAACGATTCCTTTTTCAACAATAGCCTGAGCGTCAACAACAGAATTTTCGTCAAATCTGTTAAGGTCGGAAACATTCACAACTGTGTAAACTTTCTTGAATTCAGCATTTGTAAAGCCACGTCTTGGCAACTTTCTGATAAGAGGCATTTGACCGCCTTCAAACCCAACACGAACACCGCCCCCGCTTCTAGCATTTTGACCTTTGTGACCTTTGCCACTTGTTTTGCCAACGCCACTGCTAATGCCTCGTCCAAGCCTTTTCTTTGAAAATCTTGAATTTTCAGCAGGTTTCAATGATTGAATGTTCATTTAACTTTCTCCTTTCACGAATTTTTTTAAAATCTAGTCGATTTCTTCAACCTTAACCAAGTGTTTTACTTTGAAAAGGCTTCCCTTTATGCAATCGTTGTTAGGGAAAATTTTTGTTGTGCCGAGTTTTGTAAGCCCCAATGCTTCCAAGATTTTGGCTTGGCGTTTGTCAAACCCAATGACACTTCTAATATAGGTAACTTTAAGTTGTCCCATATTTTTTGCTTTCTTTGTGGTTTTCTTTTCCATTTTTCATTCTCCCTAGCATTAAATTTCTTCTGGTGATTTGCCACGAAGTGCGGCAATTTCTTCACGTGTTCTAAGGAGTTTCAAGCCTTCAAGTGTAGCTTTAACCCCGTTAATTTTGTTGTTTGAACCATGAGCTTTTGTTACAATATCCTTAATTCCAGCAAGTTCAACCACTGCTCTAGCACTCCCACCAGCAATAACGCCGGTTCCTTGAGGTGCTGGGAACATATGAACATTTGAAGAACCAAATTTCCCGATAACATTGTGTGGGATTGTTGTCCCGACAATAGGCACAGAAATCAAATTTTTCTTTGCAGATGCAGTTGCCTTTTCAACAGCTTCTGGAACCTCATTTGCCTTGCCAATTCCAACACCAACAAGGCCGTTTTTGTTTCCAACAACTACAAGCGCACTAAATCTAAGAGTTCTACCACCTTTAACAACCTTTGCAACACGTCTAACTTCGACAAGTTTTTTGTCAAATTCGCTATCTTCCTTCTTTGGAGCAACTTTCTCTTGTTTCTTTCTATCAAATTTTTTGTTGCCTTGTTTGCGGTCCTGAGGGTTGTCAACTTTAACAGTTGATTTTTCAACTTTCGCAGGTTTTTTTGCAACAACTTCTTCTTGCGCTGTTTGTTCAACTTTTTCTTCAACAGCATTTTCTTGTAGAACTTCGTTTTCCATATTTTCCTCCATTAGAATTCCAAACCTGCCTTTCTTGCACCTTCAGCCAGTTGCAAAACTCTACCTGTATAGAGGTATCCCCCTCTATCGAACACCACAGTTTTGATTTTCTTTTTAAGTGCCAATTTCCCGATAAGTTCACCAACAGCATAAGCCTGTTCACTTTTTGACTTGCCTTTGATGTCGTTTGCTATTTCTTTAGACAATGTAGAAGCACTGCAAAGTGTTTTGCCATTTTCATCGTCGATAATTTGAGCATAAATGTTTGTTGTGCTTCTGTAAACATTAAGCCTTGGAGCAGTCTTTGTGCCAAAAATGTTTTTTCTGACTCTAAGATGTCTTTTAACTCTCTTAGCGTTTTTATTTTCTTTATTTATCATTTCTTCTCTCCACTATGCTTATTTCTTACCTGAAACTTTTCCGACTTTTTTAATAACGACTTCATCGTTATATCTGATGCCATATGCATGATATGGTTCAACAGGTCTAATACCTCTAATTTTTGCTGTAAATTGTCCCACAGTTTCATTTGAAATACCTTTTACAACAATTGTTGTTGCATCTGGGCATTCAAGAGTTATTCCTGGAACTTCCTGAACTTCCACAGGATGTGAAAATCCAACATTCAAAACAATTTTATTCCCTTGTTTTTGGACTTTGTAACCAACACCATTGATAACAAGTGATTTAGAAAATCCCTCTGAAACACCTTTAATCATATTGGCGATAAGCATTCTGTAAAGCCCATGTTTTGCTTTGCAATCATTGGAATCATTTGGACGAGTAACAATAACTTCATTGTCCTTAACTTCCACTTTTATAAGTTTGTCAACTTCACGTGAAAGTGTTCCAAGTTTTCCCGTAACAGTTACCAAATTGTTAGAGTCAACCTTAACCTCAACCCCATTTGGTATGGCGATTGGCATTCTTCCTATTCTAGACATTTCCCTTTCCTCCTTACCAAACGAAAGCCAAGACTTCGCCACCAACATTTTGGTTCCTAGCCTCTTTATCCGTCATAATTCCTTTATTTGTTGAAACTATTGCAATTCCCAAACCATTAAGAACTCTTGGAATGTCATTGCATTCTGCATAAACTCTAAGTCCTGGTTTTGAAATTCTCTTAAGACCTTGAATAACTTTTTCACCATTTGGGCCATACTTCAATGTTATCTTAATTGATTTGTAATTTCCATCATCAACAAGTTCATATTTTTCAATGTAACCTTCGTTAAAAAGGATTTCAGCAATAGCCTTTTTCGTTTTTGAAGCTGGAACAGTAACTTCAGTTCTTTTAATAGTCAATGCATTTCTTATGCGAGTAAGCATATCTGCGATTGGATCTGTAACTATCATTTTTTCTTTCTCCTTTACCAACTAGCCTTTTTAACACCAGGTATTTCGCCTTTGTAAGCCAAATTTCTAAAGCAAATTCTGCAAATTCCATATTTTTTTAGAACAGCATGTGGACGTCCACAAATTGAACATCTAGTATACTCTCTAGTTTTATATTTTTGCACTTTTTGCTGTTTGTTTATCATTGCTTTTCTTGCCATAATTTTTTGCTTCCTTTTCCTCTAAAAATTATCTCTTTGCAAAAGGCATTCCAAACCCTTGAAGAAGAGCATATGCCTCTTTGTCAGTTTTGGCAGTGGTAACAATGATAACATCCATACCTCTGACTTTGTCGACTTTTTCATATGAAATTTCTGGGAAAATAAGTTGTTCCTTAATCCCCAAAGAGTAATTCCCTCTGCCATCAAAAGCTTTTGGATTCACACCCTTAAAGTCTCTAACTCTTGGAAGAGCGATGGATATAAGTCTGTCCAAAAATTCATACATAGTATTGCCACGAAGTGTAACTTTTGCTCCAATTTTTTGTCCTTGTCTTACTTTAAAGTTAGAAACTGATTTTCTTGCCAAAGTTGCAACCGCTTTTTGTCCAGTGATTTGTGTAAGCTCATCAAGGGCCAAATTAAAGCTTTTTGAGTTGTCCTTAACTTCGCCAAGTCCCATGCAAACGACAATTTTATCGAGTTTTGGGATTTCCATAACGTTTTTGTATGCAAACTCTTTTTGCAATGCAGGAGCAATGGTTGATTTATAATAATCACGAAGTCTTGCATTATTTGATTTATTTTCTGCCATTTTTTCCTCCTACTTCCCTGTCTTTTCAGAAGCTGTTTGCTTCTTTGTATCTTTCTTTACAGCTGTTTTTGCTGCTGTTTTCTTCTCTGCAGTTTTAGTTGCAGTCTTTGTAGCAGTCTTCTTTTCTACAGACTTTTTCGCTTCAGATTTCTCAGCAGATTCCTTAACTTCTACAGTTTTGGATTTCTTTGCTGAATCATCAGCTTTTGCCTTTGGAGCAACTTTCTTTGCATCAAGTGAAGCTCCACATTTTTTGCACAATCTAACCTTGTCCCCTTTGGCATTCACGTCCAACTTAACTCGAGTTGCCTTGTCACAATTTGGACAAATAATCATAACATTACTGCAATCAATTTTGCCCTCTTTTTTAACAATGCCGCCCTTGTCTTGAGCAGATCTTGGTTTGTTGTGTTTAACAATCATGTTAAGGCCTTTAACAGTCACTTTTCCTTCAGTTGGGAAACATTCAAGCACAGTGCCTTTTTTACCATTTTCTTTTCCAGTGAGAACAACAACATTGTCGCCTCTTTTAACATTCAACTTTGCCATCTATTGTATCCTCCTTAAAGAACCTCAGGAGCAAGAGAAACAATTTTCATATAACCATTTTCTCTAAGTTCCCTAGCAACTGGCCCAAAAATACGTGTGCCACGTGGTTGTTTTTGGTTGTCGATAATGACTGCTGCATTGTCATCAAATCTAATTGAAGATCCATCATTTCTAAGGACTCCTTTGCTTGTCCTGACAATAACCGCTTTGACAACATCACCTTTTTTAACAACACCACCTGGTGTTGCTTTTTTGACAGAGGCAATAATCACATCTCCAATATTGCCACTTCTTCTAAAAGACCCGCCAAGAACTCTTATGCACATAATAACTTTTGCACCAGTGTTGTCAGCGACTTTAAGTCTTGTTTGTGGTTGAATCATGTTCTATTTCCTCCTGTATTACTTAGCTTTTTCGATTATTCTAAGAAGTCTGAAGTGAGTTGTTTTGCTAATTGGTCTTGTTTCCATAATTTCAACAGTGTCACCAATTTTGCATTCATTATTTTCATCGTGTGCTTTAAATTTCTTAGTTATCTTAACGACTTTTTTGTAAAGTGGGTGTTTTACGTTTGAAACGACAGACACAACAATTGTTTTGTCCATTTTGTCACTAACAACAACACCTATTTTTGTTTTTCTATTATTTCTTTTTTCTTCCATCTCGTTCACTCCTATGCCTTAACCTTTTTGTCAAGCTCAGCATTTTTGCCAAGTTCTCTTTCGGTAAGAACAGTTTTGATTTTTGCAATGTCTTTTTTCAAAGAGTTCAAAAGCATTGGATTTGCAAGGTTTCCTGTTGCATGTTGAAATCTAAGATTGAAGAGTTCAGTTTTTGTAGCGACCAATTTTGCATTAAGCTCATCATTAGTCATGCTTCTAATATCTTTTATTTTCATTAAACTGCACCACCTTCCACAATGTTTTCTTCAGTTTTAGCAGTGGATTGTTCTTTGGAGATAATCTTGGTTACGCAAGGAAGTTTGTGAGAAGCAAGCCTTAATGCTTCTTTTGCAACAACCTCGTCAACACCATTAATTTCGAAGAGCACTCTGCCAGGTTTTACAACTGCAACCCAAAATTCTGGGTTCCCTTTTCCGCTACCCATACGAGTCTCGGCAGGTTTTTTAGTGATAGGTTTGTCTGGGAAAATATCAATCCACACCTTGCCACCACGTTTTGTATATCTTGTCATAGCAATACGAGCAGCCTCAATTTGATTGGAAGTTATCCAGCATGGTTCCACTGTTTGCAAACCATAGTCGCCATAAGCGAGTTTGTTCCCACGGGTTGCAACACCTTTCATTCTGCCACGTTGAACTTTCCTTCTTTTCACTCTTTTTGGCATTAACATTAAACGTTACCTCCTTTTTCAGCAGGAACTTTCTTTGAGAAAATCTCACCGTTATACACCCAAACTTTAATCCCCAAAATACCAAATGTAGTTTTTGCTTGTGCAAAACCATAGTCAATATCTGCTCTCAAAGTTTGAAGAGGAAGACTTCCTTGATGATATTGTTCTGTTCTAGCAATGTCTGCTCCGTCAAGACGGCCAGCAACCATTGTTTTAATTCCTTTAACACCAGCCTTCGTTGCTTTTTGCATAGCCATTTTCATAGCACGTCTAAAATGAACACGCTTTTCAAGTTGACCAGCAATGCTTTCAGCAATCAAAGTTGCATCCGTGTCTGGATTCTTAACTTCTTTGATATTGATTGATATTGAATCAGCAGAAGTTAATTTCATAATTTCTTTTTTGAGGGCTTCAACACCAGCACCTTTTTGTCCAATAAGGACCCCTGGGCGAGCGGTGTAGATAGAAACAACAACTCTTTTTGCAGTTCTCTCAATAACAATTTTTGAAATAGCGCAAGCAAAGTATTTTTTCTTAATAAAAGTTCTTATGGTGTTGTCTTCTTTAAGATACTTAGCAAAATCTGCCTTGCCAACATACCACAAAGAACTCCAGCCCTTGTTGATACCTATTCTAAGTCCATTTGGACTAACTTTTTGTCCCATATCTATGCTCTCCCTTACTTAATCGTGTCCAATATAACAGTTATATTGCTTGTTCTTTTTAAAATTTGGTCAACCCTGCCTCTGCCACGAATGTTTTGTCTTTTATAGGTTGGGCCTTGACCAGAATAAATTTCCGCAACATAAAGGTCTTGTTTGTTAAGTCCCTTGTTGTTCTCAGCGTTTGCACCAGCAGATTCAACCACCTTGCAAATAAGATCAGCCGCTTTGTTTGGAGTGTTTTTCAAAATAGCAACTGCTTCATTGTAACCTTTTCCTCTTACAAGGTCCATAACAATGTCAAGTTTTGAAGAACTAAGTCTCAAAAATTGTGTTTTTGCATATGGTCTTGTATCGCGAGTTTGGTTTATTTTTTCTGTTTTTTCTTTAATTCTTTTTGCCATTTCCATTCTCCTTATTTGCTCTTAGCCTTGTCTGCACCATGGCCTCTAAAAGTTCTGGTTGGAGCAAATTCACCAAGTTTATGTCCCACCATTTCAGCTGTGCAATAAACTGGGATGTGCTTCTTTCCATTGTGAACAGCGATTGTGTGACCAACGAAGTCTGGATAAATGACAGATGCTCTTGACCAAGTTTTCACAGGTTTCTTTGTGTTAGACTCGTTCATTTCTTTGATGCGATTGAACAATCTTTGTTCAACGTATGGTTTTTTCTTTAATGATCTACTCATCTTACATAACTCCTCGTAGTTTATGACCTACTAATAATAAATTTGTTCGTGCTCTTTTTCTTATTTCTTGTCTTATATCCAAGAGCAGGTTTGCCCCATGGGGTAACTGGGCTTGGTCGTCCAATAGGTGACTTGCCCTCACCACCACCATGTGGGTGATCGCATGGGTTCATAACAACACCACGAACAGTTGGTCTAACACCCATATGTCTTTTTCTTCCAGCCTTGCCTATTGAGATAATCTCGTGATCAACATTTCCCACTTGTCCAAGAGTTGCTCTGCACTCTGCTGGGACCATTCTCATCTCGCCGCTTGGCATTTTAAGCGTTGCATACTTGCCTTCTTTTGCCATAAGTCTTGCAGAGATTCCTGCGCTTCTAGCAATAACAGCACCTTGATTTGGTCTAAGTTCAACGTTATGCACAACGCTACCAACTGGAATATTTTTAAGAGGCATACAGTTCCCGACTTTTACTTCAACTTCAACACCACTCATAACCTTATCGCCCACGTTAAGTCCAACAGGAGCTAGGATGTATGATTTTGCACCATCTGCATAATGCAAAAGAGCAATGTTTGCAGTTCTATTTGGATCGTATTCAAGTGCTTCAACTTTTGCTGGAACATTGTCATGATTACGTCTAAATTCAATCATTCTATATTTTTGTCTATTTCCACCACCATGATGTCTAACGGTGATTTTGCCTTGCGCGTTTCTTCCAGCATGTTTATTTTTAACAGCAAGAAGTGATTTTTCTGGTTTCTTTTTTGTAAGGTCTGAAAAATCAGCAGTGGTCAAAAATCTTTGTGATGGTGTGGTTGGATTGTGTCTTTTAATTGCCATTTTATCTTTCTCCTACCCTTAATTTAAACTCTCAAAGAATTCAATAGGTTTACTTTCCTTGGTAAGCCAAACAATAGCTTTTTTATAATCACTTGTCTTACCAACACTTCTACCTTGTTTTGTGTTTTGAGTTTTTACCTTTCCCTTGACAATAAGGGTGTTTACTTGTTTAACCTTAACTTTAAAGATTTCTTCAACTGCTTGTCTAATTTGAACTTTATTTGCGTTCAGGTCAACAATAAATGTATATTTCTTGTCGGAAATTGTTGCATAACTCTTTTCCGAAAGAAGTGGCTTTTTTATAATGTCATATGCGTTCATTGTTTATAAGCCTCCTCTATTTTTTTGATTGCGTCTTTAGTGATGTAAAGTCTTGAATTTGCAACAATGTCATAAGTCCCAAGCACGTCAGCATATGTTACGTGAGCATTTGGAATGTTGCTTGAAGCACGAAGAACATCATCATTCTTTTGGTCAAGAACAAACATAACATTTTTCTTGCCAACTTCAAAATTATCCATAATTTCTTTGAATAGTTTTGTTTTTGGCATATCCAAAGAAATTTTATCAAGAACAACAACCTCATTGTCTGCAAGTTTAGCACTTATTGCACTCTTAAATGCAGCAACTCTCATTGTTTTGTTGATTTTTTGAGAAAAATCTCTTGGCTTTGGTGCAAAAATTATACCGCCACCTTTCCATTGAGCACTCTTTGTTGAGCCTTGTCTTGCTCTTCCTGTGCCTTTTTGTCTCCAAGGTTTCTTTGCATGCCCTCTAACTTCACTACGAAGCAAAGCAGCCTTTGTTCCTTGTCTTTGATTGTTGTTGTAAGCAACTACAACCTGATGAATAAGAGGTTCATTGTATTCACAGCCGAACACTTCTTCTGAAAGAGTAGCCTGACCTACAACTTCTGCTTTTGTGTTATAAACTTTAACTTTAGGCATTTTTAACTACTCCTTATCTTTTGATTTTTTTTGCATTGCAGATGAACACAAGATCATCTTTGCTACCAGGCACACTGCCCTTGACAAGCATAAGATTTCTTTCTTCATCAATTTTTACGACTTTTAAATTTTGTTTTGTAACTCTATCGTTACCAAATTGTCCAGGCATCTTACGATTTTTGAACACTCTTGCTGGTGTTGAACTTCCACTCAAGCCACCAACCTCTCTATGCACAGGTCCTGTGCCGTGACTCATTCTAAGTCTTCTTGCGTTCCATCTCTTAATAACGCCACTGAACCCATGACCTTTTGAAGTCCCTGTCACATCAACCAAATCCCCCTCAGCGAAAACTGAACATTTTATTTCGTTTCCAACCTCAAGACTTGATGTGTCAGCAAGTCTAAATTCTCTAAGATACTTCTTCGCTTCAACGTTAGCTTTCTTAAAAACTCCCAATTCTGGTTTATTTTTGGACTTTTCCTTAGTTTCGCCAAATCCAACAACCACTGCATCATATCCATCTTTATCCACGGTCTTTTTCTGGACAACGGTGCAAGGTCCTGCAAGGATAACGGTTACTGGAGTAACTTTCCCGTCAAGGTCGAAAACTTGAGTCATCCCCAATTTCTTTCCTAAAATAGCTTTTTCCATTTTTCACCTCTCGACCTTTATAGTTTGATATTGATATCAACGCCAGCAGGAAGATCAAGTTTCATAAGTGAATCGACAGCCTTGCTTGATGGTGTGTAGACATCAATTATCCTTTTGTGTGTTCGCATCTCAAATTGCTCACGACTATCCTTATATTTATGAGGTGCTCTGATGATTGTCACCACTTCTTTTTCAGTTGGAAGTGGAATTGGACCTGCAACTTGGCAACCCGACTTTGACGCAGCTTCCATAATTCTAGAAGTAGCAAGGTCAATCAAGTTGTGGTCATAACTTTTTAATTTGATTCTGATTTTTTGTGTTGCCATATACTCTCCTTCTACCATGCTGGGACATTCAATACACTTTACCGTGTGTTTCGCATTGAAGGTCTTTAAAAAAAATCTTCAAAAGATTTTTAAACCAGCCCGCTTGAATTTTAATTCAAACTTGTCCACGTAAATTCTCCAATTTTGTTGCTAAAAGTGGTAACTTTACGCTTCATCCCATTTTTCACGGTGCCATCATTTTACAACAACTTATTCAATTCGTCAACCCTTTTTTTTAATAAAATATACCCTTTTTTCAAAAAAAAATAAGTTTGTGCAAACTGCACAAAAATATCCTTTAAAATCGCACTATTTCTCCATTTTATTTTTTAATTTTTGATAATTTTCCTTTTTTCACTCATCCGAGCCTCCCTATATATATAATAGGTTGCATTTTTGCCATTTTTCAACAAAAAAGGTCACCAAAAGGTGACTACAATTGTATTTTAAAAAAATCCCGCAAATTCACTAAAAAGCTTTACTTTTTTGAATTCTTTTTTGCAGGAATTAAGTCCTCATTCAACTTTTTCACCATAAAATCAGCATCAAGACCATGAACTGCTCCTGCTTCCTCCACAGTTTCCATTTGACTCATTGGACAAGAAAAACAATGCATTCCAAATCCACGCAAAATATCCTCTGCATTAGAATAATTTCTCAAAATCTCACCCAAAGTGGTGTCTTTTTTAACTTTCATTTTCTCTCCTTCGCGAGGATTTATTCCTCAATCATAAGAATTTTACACCCAAAATAACATTTCGTCAATTGTTTTATTCGTTTAGTGCAAGTTTCCTACAATTTGCTCTTGCAAACCATACAAATTTCACTTCCGGCAACATTTTTCGCCCCACAACACAAGCAAACCACGAACTCACTCACTTGCAATCCACATTTTTTGCAAAAATTCGAATTTTCCTCAATTTTTTCACCACATCGTGAACATTTTTTTATTGTAGGAACAGTTTTAGAAGGCGAATTGTCATTTACAGCCGATTTTTCCTCAATCACAGCACTTTCCTTCTCTTTTTTGTAATCAGCAATATAATTTTCAATTGTTTTTGAACTTTCATCAGTTTCAATCAAATTCGGCTCTTTTTGCACAAAGGTTTCCTCATTTAAATTTTGTCTCGGACCGAAATCCTCAAATTGTGACACATTTTGTTCATTTGTTGAAACCTTTTCACACAATTTATCCTCACCCTGCAAATTATTCCTCTGTTCCAATATTATCTCGTTATTTGAGGCCGTTACAAACACTTTCTCGGCAGGCTTCTGTGTCGAGTTGAGATTTTCTTCAACCTGAGATAAAAACACGTCTTCTTGCCCCCTTTTTAAGGCCAAATCATACAATGTCTTTTCTCTTTTAGGGATAATCAAATCGTCAATTTTTATCTCAGTAATGTTTATTCCAAGGCTAACACACAATTTGCTTAATTTTGACAAAATCAAATCCTGAACCTTGTCCTTGCAAGTGGTGTAAATATCAAAGCTAAGTTCCGCCTTATCCAGAATTTTTGACACCTCATCTGCCACAAGGATAGAAATCTCTTTCCCCAAAGATTTATTCCTTAAAATAGCAAATTCCCAACAAAATACACTCATAAATTTTCGCATATCCTTTATGCAAAAGTCAAAATTTCCCCTAAGACGTATTTTCATTTTGCCATTTGGTGTTTTGCACAAAAACTTTTCATAAGTTTTAAAATTTAGACTATGCCCACTAATTTTAACAAAATAAACATCCGCAGGAAGAGTTTTAGGCGTAACAATACCCCTACTGACAAGCATATGACGATGTTCCTTAAACAATCTTGGCACCGTCACATCCTCCAGCACAACTTCGCTCTCATCGCCTCGCAAAATATCCAAAACTTTGTTGTGATAACAAACAACAAGGTTATATCCATGCTCAATTTTTATCTTTGTTCCAAGTTCCACAGCATTGTTTTTTAACGGTACAAAATAAATTATATCGCTTTTAAATTTCTCAGGAAGCGAAATCTCTTTCTTTCTCATTAAATTAGAAAAAAAACTAAAAATTCCCATAATTTCGCCACAATTTTACCATACCAAACAAAAAAATGCTAGCAAATCAAATAATAAATAGCAAAAAATTCACATATATTTAAGTATTACTCACAAAAAGGGAGAAAAAATGAAACTTCTAAGCGATTTTATTGCAAAAAGAGTGTTAAATCTAAGTTCTGGACAGATTGAAGGGACTATAAAAAACGCTTGTTTTGACACAAATTTCAAAAAAGTAGAAAACTTTAAAATGTTTGACGATGAGGACGAAGAATATTTGCTTAATGTAAAAAAAATATGTGCGGTTGGGCAAGACGCAGTTGTCATAAGAAACAAAGACGCAATGATTCTTGCCATAAATGAGGCGGAATGCAGAGATTTTTCCACAATAAATATGCAAGTTTATTCCGCAGATGGCGAAAACATAGGGCGAGTCACCGACCTTGAACTAACGGACAATTATCGGCTCAACTCTCTTGTTATTGGTGACCAAAAAGTATCCCCCGACAACATAATAAGTCTTGGACAAGTCATTGTTACAAAAGGTGAAAATTCAATCAGCATACTATCAAAATCTAGAGCAAATCCTTTCAAAAATTCGGTTGACGCCACTCGCAAGGTGACCATTCTTGCGCCTCAAATTGAACACAAAACAACAGTTCCATCAGTCCCCGTTCGAGCGATTGCATCTCCAAATTTTTTGCTCGGCAGACGGGCCGTAAAAACTATTTATGGAACAAACAACGAAATAATCATCAAAAAAGAGAGCCCCATAACAGCACTAACTCTGGAATCTGCCAAACGTCACGGCAAACTTGTAGAACTTACCATATTTTCCCGCTAAAACAATCAAAATAGCAAATCAACAAACCTTTCCACTTAAAAATATAAAAAAATTTCACAAAACGGATAAATTTTTATGAAAAAAGATAATAAATTTGCATAAAAAACACCCAAAAGTCAAATCTTTGGGTGTTTTAAATTCTACTTATTTCCATTAAGAAGTTTTTGCATTTCAGCATTAAGAGCATCAATTTCGGAGTTTTGTTTTCTTGAAGATGCCTTTTTACCTCTTACACTTGTTCCTCTGTTTCTTACCGATTGTTTACGTTCCTTTCTTCCAGAACGAAGTCGAATGTCATCATCTTCAACCTCATCTTCTTCCACTTCTTCCGCAGGAGCAACCGCTGGGGTTTCATCCTTTATTTCTGGTTGTTGCGTTTGTTGAGTGGCTGGTTGTGCCATTTGAATAACAATAGGTTGAGGTTGTTGAGGCTGTGGCTGAGGTGCAACATAAGTTTGCCCATATCCTTGTGGATAGCCTTGAGGATAACCTTGTGGATAGCCCTGTGGGTATCCTTGTTGATATGGCCCATAATAACCATTATAGCCATATTGTCCCGCAGGATTTTGTGCATCCATTTTGGAAATTGTATTGTTCAACTCTTGCTCCAGCTGTTCGCGTTCCCTTTTCAGCCTATTATTTTCTTCTTCAATTTGCTTTTGAATTTGTTGCAAATCGTCTGCAGTAGCCTCAGTTGAAATGTTCCCATCATCATTGTCATCATCATCTTCATGCTTAAAGAAGTCTTCACCACTTACATTTTCATTTGAAACACTTTCTTGTAGTTCAACAGGTTGTTCTTGTTCCAAAGGTTGTTCAACATTTTGCTCCTCTGGTACATAATTTTCTTCTTGCGTAGGTTCAACTTGTCCAAGGTTTTGTCCCACAGGTTCCAAATTCGCATCAACCGCACCATCTTGAACCTGTTCCGTCACTTGTTCCGGCTGAGAGCCAAACTCTTGTGGTTGCTCAGGCTCCACATCTTGAGCATTGTTATATTGCTCAACATATTGCTCCTGAACATTTCCATTTTCTCCTACGCCAATCGAACTTTCATCAGTTGGAGTAATCTCCTCTGGACTTGGTTGTTTCATTGAATAAAGTTCATCCGTCGTAATTTCATTCGCCTTAATCAAGTTCGCATTTGGGTCAAGTTGCTCATCTGTCATCCCGCCCACACCCTGAAGGTCCGTAAGCAAAGCCTTAAGGTCACTATTCTCTTGCGCAAGCGAGAGCAATTTTTCATTCCCAACCTCTGCAGCCTTTTCAGTAAGAGCCTTGTAAAGTGTATTTGCATAATGTTTAAATTCAAGAAGCATTGCCTGTTGAACAAAATTTTTCTTTTCTTCAATCTCCGCCTCACGCTTTTTAATTTCACCCTCAAGAGACTCTTGTTCTTTATTAAATTTGGTTGTCGCTTCTTCAAGGTCTTTTTCAAGTTGTTGTTGCTTCTTAATTTCATCGCCTTGCTGTTTTCTTATATAGTTACTTTCAATACGATTTGTAGAAGCCTCTTGTTGAGCACGCAAACTGTCCAAGTTTTCTCTTGATGCCTGCAACTTTCTTTGCATATCCTTGCTTGTCGTTTCAAAATTCTTTTTATAATTTTCTTTTTCTGCCTCAATTGCATCGCTTTCGTCTTGCAAACGTTTTCTTACTTTAATAAACGTTTCACTTTCTTTCATTGCACGTTCAAGGACCAGCGAACCATCAACACCAAGGTCATCAAAGTCATATTCTTCGCACGCAACAGAATTTTCCCTCGCCTTTTCCAATTGTTCTTGTTCAACCAGCGCACGCTTTTCAAGATATTGTTGAAGAATAGGAATTCCCTCTTTAATTTCTTGCTTTGTAAACAAAATTTCATAGTCAACATATGCTGGAAGTGTCGTAACAGCCTTTTCCAAATTACGTTCAAAAACAGGGAAATTTTCAAAAAGAAGCGAGTAAATTTCATTTTTTCTAAGTCTTGCAAAAAGCACGTAAATTGAATAAATGACAACCACAGCCAATGGACACAAAAGAGCAACTAAAAGCCTCAAATTTTCTTCAACAACACTAACTCCAGCCTTGAAAGAATAAGCAAGCCCCACAGAAAGAGCAAGCACTCCAACAAGCATTGTGAAAATAGAAAAATTGCCCAAATGCTTTTCAATTGATGACGACCTAAGAGGTTTGTCCACGCATGTGTTTGTATTTATATATTTGGTTGGGCCGTCCTCTCTATTTAACATATAAATTTGCCACGAATTTCTAAGAGTCTTAGGCATCCTTTTCATTTTAAGGTTAAACTCCACCAAATTTTCCTCAGTTATAAAAGGCTTTGCCAAAAAATATTTGTTCAGCCTATTTATGCTTTGCAAAAGTTTGTTTTCATATGAACCTCTGATGAGTGCCACCATAACAACCACCGCAAGCAACATAAGTCCCACAAAAATCACAGGCCAAAACCATTGCTGTGCAAGGGTGACAAAAAGATTAACAACAAAATCTCTAACAGAGTTCACAATCTCCGAACCGCCGAGTCCAAGCAATTTCATATTTTCACCTTCCTCAAAAATTTATTGTAGTATATCACATCAAAGCGACAAATAAAAATGATTTGCGACATTTTTTTTATTTTTTTACAAATTCATTGACCAAGTGGTCCAAATCACAAAATTTCAACAAGCATATCCAGTGAAAAAGAATATATATACATACCACTAATTTCCACTTTTAATGCACTTTCCAGACATCTTTTATAAAGCATAAGTTGAACCTTATATTTCTCGACCAACTGTTCGGGACAAGACGCCTTAGTTGTTTTATAATCAACCAAAAAAGTTCTATTTCCATCGCTCAAAAGCATATCGGCGACCCCTTGGACCAAAATTTTTTTATCCGTTCCCTCACCAAACAACTGGTTGTATGGCAAAAAACTTATAAATGGCAATTCCCTCGCCACAACTATTTTGCCCAGTTTTTTAATATTATTTGCACATCTTAAAATTTTTTCAAAACTAACCGCTTTTTTATATTCATTTGGCAAATTTAAACCACTCAAAATCTTATCAAATTCTTCCCTGTCTGGTGTATTTTCAAGGTCAATTTTTTCCATAATTTTATGATAAAAAGTGCCAAGTTTTCCACCATCAATTTTGTTGTTTTTAGCTTCAAAAACACTAAGTTTTTTGGGCAATAAATTCAAACTTTCTTCATCACTTGCATGTTCCGCAAGCAAACTCGAAACGGAATTTTTAAGAGCAATATTGCAAGGTTTTGGCATCTGAAAAAGCATATTATTTCTTATTGTTTCAGTCAAATTTTCGTCATCTTCTGGAAATACAATTTGCCTTGATTTTGTATCATCAAAACGGAAATCATCAAGTTCATAAACCTGCAATTTAACTTCGCCACCTGCCATTTTTTTTCTTATTTCCATTTTACCCATAGCAAGAGCCTCTCTTTCATGCGGTTTAAGGTAAGCCAAAACCCAATTCAAATAACAGTTTGCCCCTTCTGCATCATCGTTTTCCGCGACAAAGAAATCCTTGTTTTCCCCTATCACTATTAGATGATTTTTTGCCCTTGTCAGTGCCACATAAAGAAGTCTCAATTCTTCACATCTTTCGCTTCTGCGCTTGTTCAAAAGTATGCAATTTCGTGCAAAGTTTGCCGATTTCGAAAAAGTAATTTCATCAAAAGTTTGCATCCCAATCCCAAAATTTTTATCCTTTAAAATTGCCTCTCTAAAGGTTTTTGTTGGGAAATTATTTCCACATCCAGTCACAAAAACAATAGGATATTCCAACCCCTTGCTTGCATGAATTGTGCTGATTGTAACCCCATTATCGCTAGTTGCAAGCAACGAAGCAAACCTCCCTTGAAAGCCATAATTTTTGACAAAATCAAGAAATCCCACGAGGTCAAAATTGTAATCAGTCCCCTCAAAACTTTCCACGAAATCTCTCACAATTTTTTCTCTTGCAAAACCATCTGGCAGACTTATCAAATAGTCAAAATACCCCACTTTATCGCACATAAAATTTAGTATTTCATGCAACGAATTATATACAAGTTTTTCTCTAATAACATCCAAAAAATCACAAAAATTTTTAAGTTTTTGGGCTATTTTTTGCCCATTTTTTATACAATTTTCATCATTTTTTTGGCTTTTTTTGCCACTTTTTTCATCAATTTTTATATCATTTTGACAATTATTTTCGCAATTTTTACCAATATTTTGCGATATTTTTTTGTTTTCATTTTGACCAAGGAAATCGTTTTCGCAATTTACATTAGATAAATTTTCACCATATTTTAAAATGAAATTTTTAAATGCTTGATAGAAAAATTTTTCATCTGGGCAAGCAATTCTAATAGAAGCAAGTTCAGTTTCAGTCAAGTTCGCAAATGGACTTAACAATGCAGTTGCAAGTGCCAAATCATCGTGAAAATTATCCGCAAGTTTTAACATTGACAAAAGCGGAGCTACATCATTATTTTGATAAACATTGTCTTTTGTATTGATTTTCGTTGGAATTTTTAAATCGGTTAAGACCTTTGAGATTTGCTTTAAGGTTTCATTATTTCTGCACAAAACCGCAATATCCCCAAATGTTATTCCCTTTGTTTTTTGTTCTTTCGCATCATAAATTTGATAGCCATTTTTAAGCATATCAAGTATTTTTTGAGCGATTAGCAACCCCTCACATTTTGTTTCAGAAACCTCTTGTTCATAAACCATTTTGTCGCTAGAAATAGAATAGACTTTTGGGAGTTTAGGCTCAATTTTTTCATCACAATCTTCCTTTTTTGTGTTTATCAAATTAACCTCAACCACAGGAATTGGCGAAACATGCTCATATTTTGCAAGTCCCCTGAACATCCCACAGTCTTTATAATCAATTCCGCCAAAATCAACTGTCATACATTTTGAGAAAATTTCGTTTGAAAATTGCAAAATTGTGCTATCACTGCGGAAATTATCGTTTAAAAGTTTAAGAGAACCCTCATTTTTATTCGTCTTATAATTTGCACTTTTATAAGAAAAAATTTCAGGAGTGCTATTTCTGAAAGCATATATACTTTGCTTTACATCTCCAACCATAACAAGTTTTGCACGTTTTACCAATTTAGAAATAATTTCTTCTTGCACATAATTTATATCTTGATATTCATCAACAAAAACGTGTGAAAATGAGAGTGTGTTTTGCACTTCATTTAGTTTGCAAATTTCAAGAAATTTACGCTCCAAATCCGCAAAATCAAGGCCATTTCGCTTATTTTTTTGTGATTCATAATGTTTTTCAAAAACTTGTTCCACTTCAAGCAATTTTTTTACAAGCGAACCCGTTTTTTCAAATTCATTCATGGCCTCTGTTTGCGTTTTTTTAGGAACATATTGTTTTATTGATTTAAGCCTATCTTGCACATCTGCCCAAAAAGGTTTAAAATCTTCTTTAAAGTTTTTTTCTTCGTCAGTTAGCTTTTTGTTCGTAAGTCTTGGAAGCGATATTTCATGTAGAGCAACGACCATTGCCCAAAAATCTTTTGACAAGACAACCGAGTCTAATTGTGTTTGTGCTATTTGCAAAAATTCAACAAAATATGTTGCATTTTCTTTTTGTGCTTCCAAAAATTTTTCTTTAATTCTTCGTTGCAAGAATTTCACATTTTTCAACACATAATCGTTTAAAAATAAAATTGCTTTATTATCCTTCTTGTTGTAACAAGAAAGAGCAACTTCAGACATATATTTTTCTTTGTCGACTATTCCGGTTAAAAAATCTTGTAGAGACAAAATGCTTGATTTTAGCCCTTCAAATTTTCTTCCGCCACCAAAACTTTGCGACAAAATAACGAATTCTTTATCTCCACTTTTAGCATATTGTTTTATTGTTTCATCAAGAGCCTTAGATTTAAGAAAGTTGGAGGAATTGTCATCAAGCACTGCGAAATTTGGTTTGATGTTCGCCAAAAAGAAAAATTTTCTTAACATTTTGGCACAAAAAGCATGAATTGTGCTTATATCCCCCAATGGAAGTTTTGCAAGTTGTGTTGCAACAAATTTGTTGTCTTTAGCAGATTTTGACAATGCATCTTTCAATCGTATCTTCATCTCTGCACTTGCACTTTCGGTGAAAGTTATGACCAAAAGATTTGTAATATCCACATGTTCAATTTCAACAAGGCGAGCAATTTTTTCAATAACGGTCATCGTCTTCCCACTGCCTGCAGATGCCGAAACAAGCAAGTTCTTGCTGTCACAAGCAAGCACTTGTTCTTGGTCTTCTGTCCACTTCATTTTTCACCTCCCATAAAATTTTCTATCGAGATATCAACTTTTGGCGAACGTTTTTCGTTGCCAAAAAGTTTGTCAAAACGACAAAGTGCAGAATATTCACATCTTGAGCAAGGGTCATCAGACAAAGCAAGTGGACTTGGCTCTATTATACAATTTGCAATGTCACAACAAGCGGATGAAATTAAATCAAAGGCATATTGTGATAGCGCATTCATTTGAGAGCCATCAACAACTTTTGAATATCTTGTATGGAGCATATCTCCAGTTTCTTTTGCAAGTTTCACTTCCACCACATCACTTATTTTTTCTCCATGTCCCAGCCTATTGTCGCTTGCTTCAATAACCTCAATATCATCAAGGGTTCTCCCTTTTAGCGAGTAACGAGATTGTAGAGTCGTTTTTTCATCTGCAAATCCAGCTTTAATTGGCAAATAATATGCCCCCGCTGGTTTAAGTTTAAGTGAATTTTGAACCGTCTTTATATAGGCCTCAAGTTGCACTTTTTTGCCAAAAAAAAGTTCCTTAAGCGAGGTGTCGCACACGCCTGTTTTATAGTCTATCACCCGGAAGAAATCTTTGAAAATATCAATTCTATCCACTTGGCCCACAAGAGAAATAATCTTTCCTTTAATTTTTATTTTGAGTGCCTTTATTTTACTGTTATTATCAAATCGCATTTCAAAATATTTTGGATTAAAACTTGACACTTTTGCTTGCTCGTTAAGTGCCAAGGCAAATCTTTTTGCCTCATCTTGAAGGTTTTTTATAAGCACAGCATTTTTGCCATTTGCTTGAATGGATAAATATTTGTCTTTTGAAATTATATAATCAAAAATCTCATCAGTCTTTTGCAAAACTACGTCTTTTTCTTGTGGAAGCAAAACACTTTTAAGAAGTGAACAAGCAACCTCGTGCAAAATATTTCCCACGTTCAATGCATCAAAAATACCTTCCTCTTTTTGTCCCAACCGCAAGCCATAACGCACAAAATGTAAATAGGGACAAAGCATAAAACATTCAATTTGCGACACACTTGTTTTATTTTTCAAAAAATATGGTGATACCTGTAATTTGGGGCGGTTTTCAAAATTAAATAACTTAAGATAGTTCTCTCCGAGTTCATCTTTCAATGCCTTAAATAGTGAACTATCAAGCGAATTTAAATCACATGAGCCATCTGTAAATGCTCTTATATTTTTGGTTAAAATTTGCTTACACAAGGGTTTGGAAGATAGGGCCACGCTTGTTGGCAATGTGTTGAATTCATATTGTGGAATAGGCGAAAATTTGCCGTCACTCTCCAAAACGAACATTCTCCTTATGTCGTTTAAAAGTCGGGAAGAAACCCCGCAAACATTGCTCGAAAGAAACAACTGTTTTTGTGGTCTGCACAAAAGTTCATATGCCTTAAATCTCTCTTTTTGATTAAGTTCAAAAATGGTTGGCTCAAGTTTAAAACTTGCCTCTAGTTTTGAAATTTCTTGATCGCTTACCAGCCCGCAATCCGTAATGTTTTTAGGGAAAGAGCCTTCACACATATTAAGAATGAAACCATAATCTCTCCCTTCAAAAAAACTTGTGCTTGTATCTCCCACAAAAACAGCATCACATGACAGTGGAGTGGTTGAAATTTTGACACTTGAAAGCCCAACTTTCAAGGTTGAATAAAACACTTTATGGTCACATTTTTCATCGCCTAAAAGAGAGTTTATTTGTTCCAAAATATCAATATAAGCATCATAATATTGCTCAAAAAGTTTTGATTGCTTTATGTTCCCTTTTTGGAAAAAATCCAGTGACATACTATTCAACTTTTCTTGCAAATTTATTTTTTCAGCAAGAGACTTGTATGTCATCACAAAATCGCCAAAAGTTTCCGCTTTTGAAATTTCGCCTATATAATCAATAAACACAGCCTTCAATTGCTCTCTAACTTTTGAAAATCCTTCAAAAAATTCGCTAGTTTCATAATTTTTGTCAAGCAACCAAAAATCATCAATAGAATAGCAAAGTGCATAATCTTCATAATCTTCTACATCATCAAAATTTGCTCCAAAAAGTTTATTTTTAAGAGTTCTTAAAGTTGACTTTTGAGAAAAATTTTCTTGCATCATTTCAAAAATGCTATCCACAAATTGTGGTAAAATTGTTTTTGAGAAATCTTGAGGCAAATCAATAAAATATGTTATATCATTTTTTAAGAACTCTCTTTCAAGAATTTCTCTTTTACCTTGAAGATTTGGCACAGCGACAAAAATTTGTTCAAAACCAGAGCCCTCTCTCACAAGTTTTCTAATTTCTCCCACACAAAATTGGACCTCCTCAAGAAAATTCTTCCCTTGAAAAAGTGTCACTGGACTTTTTTCTACTTTTACACTGTTTGGCGAAAAAGAAAATAAATTGTCAGATAAAAATTCAAATTCCTTATTTCGTGTTCCATTTGCTGAAATTATTTTTGCATTTGGCATCATTTTTAGCACGCTCTCTGCAAAATTTTTTACATAAATATGCTCGTTTGCAGGGTTGTCAGAATAGGTTAAAGCAACACAAAATCTTTTGCACACCTTGGAACAAGCAGACATCACTCCAAAACCTTGGTAAGTCCAGCCATCAAAATTTGTTATGTATAGGCTTGAATTTTTTATAAATTCACTTTTTGCAATTTCATTTTCGAGCATATTCAACCTGTCCAAACTGTCACACAATCCTCTTTCTGAAAGAGTCTTTTGATACTCGCCATATACAAGTGAAATGTCACTTAATTTGTTTGCCAAAAGCTCATCGCATTGGGCTTTGATAACTTCCTCTGGAGATACTTTGCAACTTTTAAATTGAGCAATTGTCCCAAAAATTGTTTGAGCTAAATCAGCTGAAAACCCTTTCCCAAAATATTTCAATTTATCTCTATTTTGTGAAAGTATTTTTTGGATAAGCATAACGCTTGTGTTTTTGGAAATTACGGAAACATTAGGCAAAATTCGACTTGACAATCTAGAAATTGTCACAACTTCAATGTCACAAGTGGAAGAAATTTTAAGCTGTTCAAAAATTTTCTTTTCACACACAACAGTCATTCTATCTGGCACAATAATTATTCTATGCCCATCATCAGCTCCCACTAATTCAATGGTCTTATGCAAAAGGTCGTCACTTGTCTTGCCAAAAACAATCACTTGTTCGTGATTTGAATTTTGCGTATTGCACTTTTCAAACTCTCTTTTGTCCATAAAATTTCCTTTTCTCATCTATTTTAGCAAAAAAAATGATAAAAGACAAAGTTATTTTTCACTTAGAAGCAAGTTTTTTCAGAAGTGCAGCAATTTTCTTTTGCTGAGCCTCAATGACATTTTCAAGGTGTTTTATTTCGTCAGCTTGTTTTTTAAGTTTTTCCTCGGCAAGTTGCAAATCTACAAGCGTTGTTCGAAAATTGTTTTGAGCCATAAGGCATTCCCGCTTCAAATCATTTTCTACCTGAGTTATTGCATATTTTTTAACAATTTTAACTAAGCCTGAAAACAACGCATTTATTTCCTGGTCACCAATATTTTTTGCATATTTACTTCTAGCCTTTTCAAAATCTATCAAAGTTTTCTCCATATTTCCCCTACAAAAATATTGCCAAATAAAAATATTTTAAACCCCAAAAAAAATGTCATTTGAGCACTCTTTGTGCCACAAAATCATATCTCGGGCTATCACGAAATACAAATATATAAAATGCAATAATTTATTATAATATATTTCAATTCGTTCAAAATTTTATCCAATTATTGCAAAAAGAAGGAGAATTTATGCAAAAATATTTACATATAAAACCGAATTTTAATACGATTGTCGAAATTGAGGAACAATCTTTTGAAATGTGCAAAAATAAAATTTCTACACTTCTTTTCTCTACTGAAAACCCTGTTACAAAAATAAAATTCTTCCCGCTTGATAGCGAAAACAAAGACTCTATTCCATTCAGCATTTTGCTTAACCTTGAAAACTGCTTGCTTTCCACATCCTGCAAAAATCAATGTGAAAATGTCACACTGACAAAATATCCGCACGACAATATTTTGCTTGAAGTTAAGCCTTTTTTGCTTTGCGATGCCCCATTTGGCGAACATAAAAAGGAATTAACCTGTGCAAGTGAAAATTGTACCATTTTTTATGCTCGAGGAGATTCTGGAATAGTAAAAGTGGAAAACAAAACCGACATATTACAATTTAGATTTTCAAAAGGCATTGCAACTCTTGACGCAAGGGCCAACGAGAATAAAATCCTCATTTGGGCAAAAAATTTGAACAAAAAATATTCTTTAGCACAAATTTCATTAAAAAATAGCAAATTTGAACTTGAAAGGCTTGAAAATGTGGATATTTTGGAAGAAAATGGCAAGATTATCAAAACTTTTCGCAATTTACACACTACATTGGGCCATGGAATTGTCGGAGAATATGGGCCAACCCTTTCTGGCAAATACAAACTTGCGAAATCAGGGGATAAAACTTTTTCACACATAGAAGAAAAACTGGTACCATATTATTTTCTTGATGCCGTGCGCGTGAAAGATTTTGACCTCGCACGAAGTTTTCTCTCTCGTGAGTTATCAAAAATTCTTGACAATAAACATTTGGAAATGTTTTTTGGAAATTTTAAAAATTTTGGGCAAAATTTGGGCGAAAATATCTACCCTGATGATGTTGCACTTTTTTATGAAGAAAATGACATTCAGATAGCCAAAATTTTTCATTTTGAATTAAAAAATGGGGCAATTGTGAATATAACTGAAATTTAAGCATAAAATCACGTTCAAATCGCTAAAAATTAGGGCTAAAAAGATATTTTATCTAAAAATATTTGTTTTTTTAGAAAAAAATTGCTAAAATACTCTTAATTTAGGAGGAATAATCGTGTTTGGAGCATATTGGGAATATTATTTGATGGGAATTATACTTCTCCCAGGATTACTTTTTGCAATGTATGCACAATGCAAGGTTTCATCGACCTATTCAAAATATCGAAAAGTTATGAGCCAAAAACAAGTTTGTGCGGGTGATTTTGTTAGAAGTTTGCTTCCTACTTGCGGATTGACTAATTTAACTGTCAAAAAAACTCCTGGCGAATTGACTGATCATTATGACCCACGCAATGAAGAAATTTGCTTGTCTGATGGGGTTTATGACTCACAATCAGTTGCAAGCTTGGGCATTGCTTGTCACGAACTTGGGCACGCACTTCAAAAGAAAGAAAAATATGTTCCTTATCAAATAAGACGAATCTTAGTCCCAGTGACAAACATCGCGTCCACACTTCTTTGGCCTCTTGTGGTCATTGGACTTATATTTAACGTTGTAGCCACTGATGGCAGTCTTGTCGGAAATGTTTTCCTTTGGAGTGGCATTGGCTTTTTTGGATTCGCGGTGCTATTTAACCTAGCAACGTTGCCCGTTGAATTTAATGCTTCCAGGAGGTCTCTTGCCATTTTGGAATCCACCGGCACTTTAAATGAAGAGGAACTTGATCAAACTCGTGAAGTTCTAAATGCAGCAGCACTAACCTATGTTGCAGCCCTCGTTGTGTCTATTCTAAACTTCCTTCGTTTTCTCATTGTTGTTCTTGGCAAGCGGAATAGAAGATAAATTAAAATTCACAAAGCAATCAATATGAAAATGTTGAAAATCACAAAAAATATTAAAATTTAATTAAGAATTAAATAATTAAAAATATAATTTTCAACCAAAAACGCCACCATTTGATGGCGTTTTATTATAAATACTCTAAAATCATACTTCATTTAAAATTAAGATATTTCACAATTCCACAAGCGATGGCATAACAAAGTTTGGTTTGATATGATTTTGTTTGAAGCAAGAACTCCTCTTGCGGGTTGCTTAAAAAACCACATTCCACAAGCACTGACGGGATATCTGTGCAATTAACTATGTAATAATCACCTGCTTTTGCAGTCTTTTTTGCATTTTCAACCTGCACGCCCAGTTCTTGTTGCACACAAGTTGCCAATTTTTCTCCTTCTACATTGCTTTTTTTGAAAAACGTTTGAGCCCCAGTGCAACTTGAAATTGGAAAGCTGTTCATATGCAGTGACACCACAAGAGCAGGATTGCTTTCTTCAATAATTTTCTTTCTCTGCTTCATATCACTTTTTTTAAGATTTTTCTGACTTGAATCATACAAACCGTTGCCATCACTTCTAGTAAGTTTAACAGAAATGCCCATATTTTCAAGTTGATTTGCCAAATTTCGAGCAAAAGTCAAATTCAATTCACTTTCAAAAACTCCAGTCTTTTTGCCAACACATCCGCCATCAACCCCACCATGTCCAGCATCAATCACCACAGTGCAATTCCCCTTTGGCACATATCCAACGTCTCTCACCATAAAAAATGTTCCGCACACACCAGCAATAGCCACAACTAAAATTGCAATAACTATCCATTTCTTTTTAATACAAAAAAACATATTGTCCTCAAAATATTTTATTAAGAAATATGTGACTATATGCAAAATTTTATTATAAAATAAGTTTTAAGAAACAAAAAAGGCCATATTTTGGCCATTTTATGCAATTACATTTTTGTTTTACATGTTAGTTTATTCTTTAATTAAATTTAAAACAAACTGGAACAATCTATATTTAAGTTTTTTAAAGTGGAATATTTGACACTGCACCAAGATTTATGTCACTCAATCCAATTCCGTTCAGAAGGTTAAAATATCCTTGACTTGCAATCATTCCAGCATTGTCTGTGCAAAGTTTCATCTCTGGCATATACACCTGAATATTTACTTTTTCAGCTTGCATTTTAAGTTGATTTCGCAAATAGCTATTCGCTGAAACCCCACCAGCGACACATAGTTTATCACATTTTTTTTCTTTGCACACCCTTATACATTTTTCAACAAGAGGGTCAAATGCTTCCTTTTCAAATGAAGCACAAATATCTTCAACAGGGATAGTTTTGCCCTTTTGTGTTAGAGTGTGAACATAGTTTATTATAGCGGTTTTAAGACCACTAAACGAACAATCATAACTGTGCTTCAAATTGTCCTTCACAAAGCGAATATTTGCATTGCCGTTTTTTGCCATTTTATCAATTTTTGGTCCACCAGGATAACCAAGTCCCATAACTCTTGCAATTTTATCCCCCGCCTCGCCCACAGCATCATCAAGAGTTGAGCCTATCGTTTCAAAATTGGTGTAATCTTTGGCATAAACAATGGCAGTATGACCGCCACTAACAATCAATCCTACAAAAGGTGGAGTTAATTCTTTGTGAGAAATATAATTTGCACTGACATGCCCCCGAATATGGTTCACTGCAATAAGCGGAACGTTAAGGCTATATGCCAATGTCTTGGCAAATGACACCCCAACCATAAGAGCCCCAATAAGTCCAGCCCCATAGGTCACCGCAATGGCGTCAATGTCTTTAAGTGTAACATTTGCAACTTTTAATGCTTCGTCCAGCACACCCATAATTGCCATAACATGATTTCTGCTTGCAACCTCAGGCACAACCCCACCAAATCGCGTGTGTATATCAATTTGCGTTGCGATGATATTTGAAAGGACTTCTCTGCCATTCTTTACAACAGCCACCGAAGTTTCATCACAACTACTTTCTATCCCCAAAATTAACACATCTTTTTGTTTTTTTAATTTTTCAACTTTCTTTTGCATTTCTTCAAAATACATTTTACACCGCCTTATAGGCTCTTTTTAAGATAATCCAAAATAAATGGTTTGATATCACCATCCATAACGCCCTCGACATTTGAAGTTTCATAACCCGTTCTGTGGTCTTTTACCATGGTATATGGGCAAAAAACATATGATCTAATTTGACTTCCCCACTCAATTTTCTTTATATCGCCCTTTATATCGCTAAGATTTTTCTTTCGTTCTTCTTCCTTAAGAGCAATCAGTTTGCTTTTTAAAATCTTAAATGCCATTTCTCTATTTTGAATTTGACTACGCTCATTTTGGCAAGTAACAACAATCCCCGTTGGGAAATGTGTAATTCTTATAGCACTATCAGTTTTATTTACGTGCTGTCCACCAGCACCACTACTTCTATATGTGTCAATTCTTATGTCATCTGGTGAAATTTCAATGGAGTTATCCTCCGAAATCTCTGGCATAACCTCAAGGCTAGCAAAACTGGTGTGCCTACGTTTGTTTGCGTCAAATGGGGAAATCCTAACAAGCCTATGCACCCCCATTTCTGCCTTCAAATAGCCATATGCCTTATCCCCAGACACCACAAAAGTTACACTTTTTATGCCGGCCTCATCGCCATCAAGTATATCCACAACATTCATATCGTAACCATTTTTTTCACAAAACCTTGCATACATTCTGTAAAGCATGCTTGCCCAGTCTTGAGCTTCTGTTCCGCCAGCCCCAGCATGAATGGACAAAATTGCATTACAATCATCATATTCACCATTTAGAAGTGTTGAAATGGTGTTTTCTTCCAAAAATTCATCAAATTGTTTAATCTTCGATAAAAGCTCATTGTAAGAAGAATCATCATCTTCAAGTTCCAAAAGTTCAAACAAAAATTCAATATCCCCTTCAAACTTTTCACATGAAGAAATAATTGAAAGTTTGCTTTCTATATTTTTTATTTCTTTCCCATTTTTTTTGCTTTTTTCAATATCATTCCAAAAGTCAGGGTTTTCTTGTTCTTGTTTTTTATTTTCCAAAATCTTCAACAAATTTTCCTTGTCAAAGACACTCCTTCAGATAATCACTCTTATCTTTAAGTTTACAAAATATTTCTTTTTGTTCATCAACTACCATTTTCCATTATCTCCCACAACAATGTTTATATTTTTTCCCGCTTCCGCATGGGCATAGGTCATTTCTACCAACCACCTTTTTGCTCACTGCTTGTGTTGGTTTTGCATTTGTTTGCAAATTTTGAGTTTGCGATCGTTGCACTGGTTGTTGCACACGTTGAATTTGAACATTCAAAAGATGTGTGCAAGTGTCCTCTCTTATTTGATTTATCATATTGTTAAACATATCATAACCATCACGTTTATATTCAACAATTGGATCATGTCCACCATATGCTTGGAGCCCAATTTCTTTTCTAAGCATGTCCATTGTATCAATATGTTCCATCCACAACACGTCAACTACGCGAAGCAAAAACAATCCTTCAAACTTAGAGAAGTTCAACCCCTTATCAGTTGCATCTTTTGCAACTTTTTCATATCTATCTTGAACATATTCCAAAACCCTATTATACACATCTTCAACATCACAATCTTCAACAAATTCTTCGGTAATAAGGTTTGTCCCCTTTTCAACCAATCTAACTTCAAGGTCTTTGTTAAGTTTTTCGAGATCCCAATCGTAATATGGAACGTCATCATTAATGTCATTGTAAACAATTTCTTTCACAACGTCAGGGAACATATCTAAAACTTCTTGATGAATGTCCACTCCATTTAAAACTTTGTCTCTTTCAGCATAAATAGTCTCACGTTGTTGACTCATAACATTGTCATATTCCAAAACATTTCTTCTTATCGCATAGTTTTGAGCTTCAATTTTCCTTTGAGCGCCTTCAATTTGTCTTGACAATAATTTAATTTGGAAAGGCGTATCATCATCAACTCGAAAAGCCCTCGCAATAGCCTTCATCCTATCCCCGCCAAAACGCCTTATAAGGTCATCCTCCATAGAGACATAAAACACACTACTCCCTGGGTCTCCTTGACGGCCTGCACGTCCACGAAGCTGATTGTCAATTCGTCTGCTTTCGTGCCTATCTGTACCAATAATACAAAGGCCACCCAGTTCAACCACCTCTTTCTTTTCCTCATCTGTAATGGCTTTATTTTTAGCAAGCAAGTCAAAATATTCCTCTCTGAGTTTCATAAGGTCATCACTTAGTGTTGCGACATATCCCGACACAAGTTCAATTTCATTTGGGTTAACTCCCCTGTCCTTCAGCTGTTTTTTTGTCAAAAATTCTGGGTTCCCACCAAGCAAAATATCCGTTCCACGACCTGCCATGTTTGTTGCAATGGTAACGGCCCCCTTTCTGCCCGCTTGAGCAACAATTTCAGATTCCTGTTCGTGATTTTTAGCATTCAAAACCATATGTCTAACTTTTTCACGTTTCAGCATTTCGCTAAGTTTCTCACTCTTTTCAACAGTTGACGTGCCAACCAAAATTGGGCGTCCCGTTTCATGCACACGTGCAATTTCTTTGACAACATTGCGAAATTTTCCTTCTTCAGAAACATAAATTATGTCAGGCATATCTTTTCTTATAACAGGCAAATTGGTTGGGATTGTAACAACGTCAAGATTATAAATTCCATTAAATTCAGACTCTTCCGTTTTCGCCGTTCCTGTCATACCACTAAGTTTGTTATACAATCTAAAGAAATTTTGGAATGTAATAGTCGCCAAAGTTTTATTTTCATCCTTAATCTTAACCCCTTCCTTGGCTTCTATGGCTTGATGCAAACCTTCACTGTATCTTCTGCCAGGCATAAGACGCCCCGTAAACTCATCAACAATAATAATTTCATCATCTTTAACAACATAATTATCATCACGTTTCATAATGAAATTTGCACGAATAGCATTGTTTATGTGATGATTGAGTTCAATGTTATTGATGTCAGAGAGATTCTCAACTTTAAAGAATTTTTCTGCCTTTGAAATGCCGCTTTCAGAAAGCCTTATTGCCCTTTCTTTTTCGTCAATTTCATAATCATCTGGCTCCAAACTTTTGGCAAAACGTTGAGCAGTATAATACATTTCGCTAGACTTAAATCCCTGCCCAGAAATAATGAGTGGAGTTCTGGCCTCATCAATCAAAATGCTGTCCACCTCATCAACAATCGCAAAACTTTGTCCGCGTTGAACTTTATCCTCAATTCTTTGAACCATATTGTCTCTCAAATAGTCAAAACCAAGTTCATTGTTTGTGCAATATGTTATGTCACATTCATAAGCCTTTTTCTTTTCAGCTTTATCCATATCCGAAAGGTTCACCCCAACAGTAAGCCCCAAAAATCTATGGACCTTGCCCATCCACTCTGCGTCACGCTTTGCAAGATATTCATTGACAGTTACAATATGCACTCCTTTGCCTGCAAGGGCATTTAAATATGCTGGAAGTGTTGCAACAAGAGTTTTACCTTCACCTGTTCGCATTTCAGCGATACGCCCTTGGTGCAGCGCGATTCCGCCCAAAAGTTGCACATGAAAGTGCTTCATATGTAAAACTCTTTTACTTGCCTCCCTAACCGTTGCATAAGCCTCTGGCAAAATGTCATCAAGTGTTTTACCATTTTTAAGTTGCTCCTTAAGATAAGGGGTCATAGCAACCAACTCCGCATCAGTTTTATTTGTAAATTCCTCGTCAAGAGCCTCAATTTGCTCTGCTATTTTTTCCAACTTTCTTATACTTCTTGTGTTATCCGATGGAAACAATTTTGCAAACAATCCCATGTTCATTTTCCTTTTTCTCTTTTTATTTTTAAATTTCAACATAAGTTTTTCAAAAAAGATTCAAAAAACTAGAACAAAATTTCATTTCATATTTTACTATACTTTCTTACAAAATAAAAGACTTTTTTCAGTTTTTTCAACAATTTATTTGTTTATTATAAAATTTGTCAAAATTTTACTGTTTTTTTGTTATTTTTTGTAATTTTAAGCATGACAGAAAGTCAATCCGTAAACTGCTTTAACTTTGCACTTCCTAAGCAACTTTGAAATTTCATCCATAGTTGCACCCGTTGTGCAAACATCGTCAATAAGCAGAATTGTCTTATTTTTTAATGATTCTTTGTCTGAAACGTCAAAGGCTCCCAAAAGATTTGAGCGTCTTTCGTCACGAGACAAATTAGTTTGAGTGGGAGTATTTTTCACTCTTAAAACTAAATTTTGTGTCTTTACATTTAAAAGTTTTGACAAATGGCTTGCAATAAGTTCTGCTTGGTTATAGCCTCTACTTTTAAATCTTTCTTTGCTCAACGGAACCGGGATTATTAAATCAACAACTTCTCTGCATGCACTTTCAAATTTTTCTTTCATAAATATTGCCATTGTTTTTGCAAGATACTTTGCTTCCCCATATTTAAGTTCATAAACCATATGTTTTGCTACACCATCAAATTTGACACAACAAAACATTCGGTCAAAATTATGTTGCACCACTTTGCAATTGTTGCAATAGAATGTGTATTCATTTACTTTGTCCCCACATTTTCTACACGCAACATTAATAAAATCAATATTTTTAAAGCAATTGTCACACAAACAATATTTATTCCGTTTCAACATTTCTTCCGAGCAATTCACACATTCAAATTTTTCAGCGAACAATTCGTCTTTAAATTTTTCTAAAAGTTCATTCATTTTCTCACTCATCTTTCTGCAAAATTCTTTTTTAAGAATACAAGCTATCCGCTTTCGATTTTTGAAGTTTCAAAAGTTCCTCAAGCATACTATAACGTTTGGCTGTATAGTTGTTGTAAATCATTCGAGCAATATTCTTTTTGGGGCCTACAAGAACGACAAGTTTTTTTGCACGAGTTACAGCAGTATACAACAAATTTCGTGTAATAATTTGATTTGACCCCGCCACCACAGGAATAACCACTGCGTCAAATTCACTCCCTTGACTTTTGTGAATGGTTGTCGCATAACAAATAAACAATTCAAACAAATCAGCTTTGGAGTAAACAACTTTTCTATCGTCATCAAAAATAACAGTGGTCTCGCCTGTTTGATAATCTATTTTTTCAATTTTTCCTATATCGCCATTAAAAACGCCCTGCCCAATTTCTGTCATATCATTTCCATAATCTTTGCTCCACTCAAGGTCATAATTATTCACCGTTTGCATAACCTTGTCTCCCTCTCTAAGACATCTTGTTTCAAAATTTATTTCATTTTTTCTCAGCATATGAGGATTTATAACAGCTTGCAGTTTCTTATTCAAGTTTTCAACTCCGCACATACCAGACTTCATAGCACAAAGAACTTGAATATCTTCTGGTTGACAATTTAAAAATTTAGGAAGCCTTTTTGTTGTCAATTCTACAACAGTTTCATACATATCTTGTGGATCTTGTCTATTTTCATAGAAAAAATCTTTAGATTTGTTGCTAAGATCAGGCATTTTCCCCTCATTTATCAAATGCGCATTAGTAACAATCAAACTTTTGTCATCTTGCCTATATATGTGAGAAAGTTTTACAACTGGGATAGTTTTGCTTTCAATAATGTCGTGCAACACATTGCCTGCCCCAACACTGGGCAATTGATCTTCATCCCCAACAAGAACAATTTTGCACGTTGTAGGAAGTGCCTTTAGCAAACTATAGAACAATGCAACATCAACCATGCTCATTTCATCAACAATAACACAATCAACAATAAGTTTGTTTTTTTCGTTGTGATTAAACACCGCCTGTTCGCCATCTTTGTAGGTCATTTCCAAAGCCCTGTGAATTGTGCTTGCCTTGTGATTGCATGCCTCGGAAAGTCTTTTTGATGCACGTCCTGTTGGGGCTAAAAGCAACACCCTATTTGTCCATTTTTTAAGCGACTGCAAAATACACTTTACAATAGTTGTTTTGCCTGTTCCGGGGCCTCCTGTTATAACTGTCACCTGCCCCAAAACAGCCTCTCTAACGGCATCTTTCTGAGTTTCGTGAAGTTTAATTTTGTTTATTCTTTCATACTCGGCAATCTCTTGTTCCACATCAACGGTTTGCTCAAGCTTTGACATACATTGCATCGTAAGTTTTGTGGCGATACTACTTTCCATATAATAAAATTTTTTAAGACACACACACAACATATCTTTATATTCAAAAACTTTTATAACACTTTCAATTTCAAGACTTTCAATTTGTCCTTCAAAAATTGGAGAAAGAGTCTCAATATCTAATCCCAAAAGGTCAACTTCTGCAGAAAAAAGTTGCTCTTTGGGAATAAATGTATGTCCATTTTTATCTGAAAATTCTGACAAAAGATGTAAAATCCCAGCACGAATTCTAAAATCTGATGTTTTATCAACACCCATCTTAAAAGCAATTCTATCCGCAGACAGGAAGCCAACCCCCGTTATATCCTCTACCAAAACATATGGATTTTGCGATACGGTTTCAATAGTTTTGTCCTTGTAAAAATTGAAGATTTTTACTGCAAGGTTGGTCGAAATGTCATATTGTTGCAAAAAAATCACAGCATTCTGCATTTTCTTTATATTGCCATAATTTTCTGCGATTTCAAATGCCTTTTTTGCACTTATTCCACGCACTTCTTTGAGCCTTGTTGGGGCATATTCCAAAATGGCCAAAGTATCCGTTCCAAACTTTCGTACGATGGCTTCAGCAGTGACAGGCCCAACACCCTTTATCAACCCACTTGCAAGATATTTCGTTATGCTTTCAACAGTTTTTGGCTCAACTGTTTCTATTTTTACAAAAGCGAATTGCTCACCAAATTTACTGTTTTGCACAAATTCGCCCTCAAGTTCAACATCTTCACCAACATTTGCCGACACAGTTTTTCCAACACATGTCAAAAGCCTGCCTTTGAAATCTATGTTCAAGACAGTATATCCGTTTTCAGGATTTTTATATATTATATCTTCAACTGTGCCAGAAATTTTCATACTATGTGCCTTTTATTTAATCATCACACCCACAATCTTCATCGTCACAATCATCATCGTGACAATGGCCATGACAACAAGAACAATCGTGTGTGCAATCATAATAATTTTCATCATCTTCTGTAGCATAAACATTTATGTCAAGATAAACAATTTTATAATCTGGATATTGACGAGTAAGCTCATCATCTTCTGCGACATTTGGAAGCGACTTTTCAAAAACGACCAGTTCCTCCACTTCATCATCAAGCATATCCTGTAAAAATTCAACACAAGTTTCCTCGTCCTCCATTTCCTCCACTTGGGCAAATTCAAACCCTGGGAGAAAACCCTTGTAAAGCGTCTTTCCTCCCGCAACATAGCTGGTTATCATTGCTGGAAAGCCTGCCACCATAATTGTATGTTTTTTTAAGTCATGGTTATAAATAATATCTCCATATTGTTCTTCTTTCTTTTCTTCTTTCATAATGTTCCCTTTTAAAAACTTAAATTGATTTTCTAGTTCCTTTGTATTTGCAATTAGTATTTATTATATCAAACTTTTTTGAAAAATAAAAATAAAATAAGTCGCATAAAAAAAGAACTGCAAAATAACAGTTCCTTTTGTTGTTTAAATATTATTCACCTCTAAATGGAAGAAGAGCCATATTTCTTGCACGCTTAACTGCCACTGTGATTGCTCTTTGATGCATTGCACATGTGCCTGTTTGGCGCCTTGGAACAATTTTGCCCTTTTCAGTCACAAATCTCTTAAGAGTTGCAACGTCTTTGTAGTCAATATTTTTGCTCCTATCTGCACAAAACATACAAACTTTTTTCTTGTTTACTCTCTTTGGTCTTTTAGCAATTTTTTCAACTGCTTCTGACACTTCCTTAACTGGTGTTGTTGGTTGTTCAGCCATTTTATTATTCTCCTTTTAATAGGTTAATCTTCGTTTTCATCATCGTCATAATCACTCCCACAGCCACTGCAATTTTCACAATCGTGGTCACATGGGCCAAATATCTCGTCTACAATATCAATCATAAACACACCTTCTTATCAGAATGGCAATGTGTCGTCATCAATTGGTTGAAGGTCTGGTGATTGAGTTTCAGTTTGCGAAGATTGTTCATTTGAAGTTTTTGAACTTAAAAATTCAACTTCTTCTGCCACAACTTCCGTCACATATCTTTTTGTGCCGTCTTGTGCGTCATAACTTCTTGTCTGCAAACTCCCGACAATCCCTGCCTTGCTACCTTTTTTGAGATATTTGTGGCAGTTGTCTGCTTGGACTCTCCAAACGACAATGTTAATAAATTCCGCATCTCTTTCGCCACTTTGTGCAAATCTTTTTGGCACAGCAAGTGTAAAACGGCAATAGTTAATTCCGCTGTTTGTGGTGGAAAGTTCTGGGTCTTTTGTCAAATTTCCAATCAAAATAACTTTGTTCATAATTTTCTCCTAAATTTTTCGCAAATTAGTCTTTGCAAACAATAATGTTTCTCAAAATGCTATCTGTGATGAGCATAAGTTTGCCCATAGAGATGCTTGTTTCTTTTGGGGATTCAAAGTTCATAAGGATATAAAATCCTTCTTTTTGGAACTTAATTGGGTATGCAAGAGTTCTCACACCCCACTTGTCAATCCCGCTTACAGTTCCGCCATTTTGTTCAACATAATTTTTGAACTTTGCAATTACGCCTTCCCTTTCTTCTTCTGAAAGTTTTGGGGAAACAACATAAAGCACTTCATATTTTGACATTTTTTTAACCTCCTTTGGACTTATTCGGCACAAGACTTTAGCCTTGGCAAGAGGAATAAATTTTGCTGACCAATCTGAAAAATGCACTCTCAAGCCACCCACTTGCAAGCCACTTTTTCAGCAAAAAACTTGCCCATCAAAATCATTCGCACATAATATATCAAACTTCTCACAAAAAATCAAGTCTTTTTTCAGAAAAATATGCCCACCAACCAAAACTT
>CAYLWT010000001.1:0-196340 GCA_964387705.1 uncultured Christensenella sp. | reverse complement strand
ACGTCCTTCATCGGCGCCTAGTGCCAAGGCATCCACTATATGCTCTTTGTAGCTTGATCTATTTGATCAACATCAGTAACTTTATTTCTAAAGTTTTATGATAAAATCGTTTGACAATGTTCTTGTTATATTACTCAGCGTAATTGAATTTACATTCAAATCGGTTTGATTTAAAATTGAAAATACATATTACACACTTCCAACAGAAAAACTTAAATACTAAATTAAATTTAGCAAATAACTTTTATGTTGAATAAATTTGCGTTTTAACTTCTAACAATATTGTTAAAAAATTAACTCGATATTTGTCTTCTCATATATTTTTAAATATGCAGTTGTGATGGTGCTTTTGTCGTGCCGTAGCACGGTCGTATTCCTTTCGGTGACGACATTGCAAGAATATCATAACGACATTATAGTGTCAACAACTTTTTTAAAAAAATTGTCACTTTTTTCGAGTTTTTTACCCAAAGTTGCGAACACTCTGCCGAGTGTTTACATTTTACCGACATTCCCAGCCACTTTTTTAGTAAAAAAGCACTTAAAAAGAGAATTAAACCGCATTTCTATCTCAACCAAATTTGAGTAAAAGACATCCAAAAATAGTGGGTAAACCTCGATACAATAACTTTGTGTGCTTAAAACAAAAAACTCATTCACAACGGAATGAGCTTAAAATTTAATCTTCCTCTTCAAACAAATCGTGAGCGACACTATCAGAGACAAATTTTCTATCCAAATGCTTTTCAAGTCTTTTGTTTCGTTTTTTTGCAATGACATATTCAATAACCCCAAAGGCAAGAAAAAATCCGCCTATGCAAAACATTACAATGACAAACCAATCAAAACTATCATAAGAACCAATCTTCAAATATGTGAACGCAAGCGAAACAAAAACACAGGCAGTCCTAATGTATGACAACAAGGATCTTTGGCAAGACATTGCTGTTTGTTTTATTGCGAGTTTTGTCCTTAAAATTTCAAGAGCCGTTGTATCTTTTTTCTTGTTAGCCATTTTTACCTCCAAATAATAATGTTAAACTCTTTTAAATATATTATATTATATATATAGACTTTTGTGCTGTCAAATTTTTCGGGCATAAAAATTTTAGATTATTTTCCCAAATTAGAATTTCAAAAAATTAAATTCTTACCAAATAATAGTGCGATTTCTGCTGCGTCTTTTATAAAATTCCAAAAAAATATTTAAATAGATTAGCAAAACATCTCAAAAGTTATTTCCAATTCTGAAATTATGTGCTAAAATACATAAAGCAACTTTTTGTTGTAAAAAAGGCATAAAATATAAAGAGGCAAATATGAAAATACTTGATATTAAAAAATTGCACACAGAAACTAAAGATTTTTTTGGCAAAACTGTTAAAGTCGGCGGCTGGGTAAGGAGTGTGCGTGATAGCAAAAATTTTGGATTTATTGACTTGAATGATGGCACAAGTTTTAAGGGAGTGCAAATCGTCATAAATCCAGAAAAAATTGAAAACTATGCTGAAGTCGCAAAACTTAATGCAGGTTCTAGCATAATTTGTACTGGAACTTTGGTTGAAACTCCAAACAACAAGCAAATGTTCGAAATTCAAGCAGACAAAGTTTCAATCGTTTGCAAAACTGACACAGATTATCCCCTTCAAAAGAAAGGTCACTCGATGGAATTTTTGAGAGAGCAAGCTTATCTTAGACCAAGGACAAACCTTTTTAATGCAGTTTTTAGGGTTAGAAGCGAGAGCTCATTTGCATTGCATGAGTTCTTCCATAAAGAAGGGTTTGTATATGTGCATGCCCCAATTTTGACATCTTCTGACTGCGAAGGCGCAGGAGAACTTTTCAGAGTTAGCACTCAAGATATTTATTCAGGCAAAAAACTTGATCCAAAAGACGAACTCTTTGGCAAAAAGGTTTTTCTTTCTCCATCATGTCAGCTTGAAGGCGAAGCCTTTGCCCTCTCTATGGGTAAAATTTATACATTCGGTCCATCATTTAGAGCAGAAAATAGTAACACCGTGAAACATGTCAACGAATTTTGGCACATTGAGCCAGAAATTGCTTTCTATGAACTTTTTGACGATATGGATCTTATGGAGAAAATGATAAAGTATGTCATCAATCATTTGTTCACACGTTGCCATGACGAACTTGAGTTTTTTGATAAGTTTGTAGAAAACGGCTTGCTTGAAAAGCTTCATAATGTGGCAGACAGCGAATTTGCAAGAGTTCCTTATACAGAAGCTATTGATATTCTTTCCAAAAACAATAAAAACTTCGAATTCCCTGTTAAATGGGGTGACGATATCCAAACAGAGCACGAAAAATATCTTACGCAAGAGATTTATGGTAGACCCGTTTTTGTTTACAACTACCCAAAAGAAATTAAGGCATTTTATATGAAATTGAATGACGACAATAAAACTGTCAAAGCAACCGATTTGCTTGTCCCTGGGATTGGAGAACTTTGTGGAGCAAGTGAAAGAGAAGAAAGATATGATGTTTTGCTTAATAGAATTCGTGAACTTGGGCTTAACGAAAAAGATTATTGGTGGTATCTCAACCTCCGCAAATTTGGCAGTGTGAAACACAGCGGATTTGGCATGGGCTTTGATAGATTTGTTATGTATGTCACTGGCATGCAAAACATTCGTGACGTACTTCCTTTCCCAAGGACCCCAAAAAATTGCGAATTTTAAGATAATAACCTATAATCACATCCAAAAGAAGTCGACATGACGATAGAAACCGTGCTAAAAAATTTTATTTCCACTCTCGATAAAAAACACAAAAATTACTTGAAGAACAAGAAAAACAGAGTATGTGATTTGTAAAATCAAAAATAAATTTAACTTGATACAAAAAAGAACTCTATCGTTTAGAATAGAGTTCTTTTTTTATAAGTCTATTAACCTTCAACTGTTAAATTTAATCAGGTATCTTGTCAAGTTCTGCTTTAATATCGGTCATAATTTGTGTGTAGTAATTTGTTTCATCGTCCGCAGTCCCCTTTGGAGTCCCCTCTGTGGCATGGTTATCAAACTTATATTTATCATTATTTAAGATGTCATTAACTGTTACTTCAGTTGCGGGAATTTTCGCTTTTGCCACATCTTTCATTTTGTTAAAGACTATTGTGGCAATGCTCTTTGCAGTTGCTTTGTCCGACACCCAAGTCATTGCTTCTATATTATCAAGATAACCGCCAATGGCTACTGCATTCTCTTTAAATTGGTCATAAGTTGAAATCGCTTGCAATTTGCCAAGGTTTGTTTTAAGAGCTTCAACCTCAGCGAGCATGCTTGCATATTTATTTGTTTCAGATCTATCAACGACTCCCAAAACCTTATTTCTGATCGTTCCAACAACGTCCTTGTAATCTGAGTCCTCATTATAAGCTTCCATATTGTCATCAAAGAAATATTCAAGAATCTTTCCTATTATTGTTGTATTAAAGAGTTTGCTCCCATCATTTACAGCGGCATCAAGTTTTTGGCCAAGCGTTGACAAACTAACACTTGAGCCACCTATCTCCTCAAGCAATGCATCCATGTGCTTAAATTCCATTTCGTAATTTGTAATCGCAGATACCTTATCTTTTATGCCACTAACTATCTTTTTAAGATCATCATTTATGTCCCCTTTGTTATTCAATTGAGTCCCGATTACAACCTTTAAAATTTCATCAACAACATCATGTGTTAAGATTACGCTTTTATCACCAACAATCGTTTCATCGGCAGTTTTACCAAAAACAAGTTTATTGAATAATTCTCCTGCAACAAGGCTATCATTTTCAGACGATCTTACGAGTTTAATTGGGTTTTGCTCTGCGAGCTCTTTAAGTTTAGCCATATATTCAAATTCTTTTGCATAAGAGGTGATTGTCACTGCCTCCCCTTCTGTTGGTTTTAATTTTTGTGTAATAAGCGTTTTTGCAGAAGAATATTCGCTTGGAACATTTTTGTTTACATAATACACAACAACATCGTCTAGAATGCTTGGGATAAGAACTGAGTCACCTTTTATCTTATCAATAATCTCTCCGATTTGGACAAGAGGTTTTGAGCTATCCGTTGCGATATCAACAAATTTTGCCATGTTAATAAACTCAGTTTCATAAGAAACTATCGTGGTTGCATTCGCACAAAGGCCTGCATATGTTTTATTCCCAATAACAATATTTTTAAGTTCATCAGTGTCATCAAGAGATGAAACAGAATCCTCAACATAATATCTCAAAAACTCATTCAATTCATTGATTGTAAGAAGATTACTTTTGGTCGTTGTTTCATCTGTTGATGCCTCAGATTTGCCACTTAACAAGTCAAATTGTCTGCCTATTGCCTTAAATTTAACTTGATTTGCTGTTAAGCCCAATGCCGAATCCGGCGAATACGTCTTGTTCACAGTGTCCATAAGGTTTGTTAGATTTAAGATTTCTTTTTCATATGAAGTAACATCTTCGACTCTTTGCTTTACTAGAGTTATAAGAGCTTTCTTATCATTATTATTGTCAACAAAAGTTTTTGATTCCTCATCAATATAGTGACAGACCACAACTCTAACTTCCCTTACGCTGAATATGTTACTGCCAGAAATCTCATCTAACAACTTACCCATCCTAACAAGGTTGTTTGAATCAAAATCGGCAACAAAGAAGTTTTTGAGGATTCCCAGCTCATTTTCCCAACTTATAACATTGCTTCCTTCATTGGCATAAATATTGTCAAGCACACTATCTTTAACTGTAAGGCCAGTGGCAGTATTCACCACAAGTCCCATAATATTGTCTATTTCAGTCTTAACCTTGCCTTCTTTTGCCAAAAGATTTTCTTCTAGGAAGTTCTTTATTAAAGCACGCAAAACTTTGTTTTCTACAAAGAGATGAGTGTTACTTTCGCCATCGGCATCTTTTTCCATTGCCTCATCAATTGCCTTCCCCAAATCTTCAAAAGATGTATTTCCTTCTTTTGAGATCTCGGTCTTATCAAAGTTAGACAATGTCCCCATTGCCAATCGCAACACTCTCAAGGAATATTTAAACTCATTGCCCCAATCTTCGATTTCTGACTCTCCACCTATTTTTTCACCTGTCCAAATTTGCCCCAACATATATTCTTTAAGTGTTACATCCGTCAAGCTCTCTCCAACAGTTTTTGTGTCGACAACAAGATTTAAATATTCTGACGTATCGGTCATGTCTGCTAGCAAATTGTCGAGAGTTTCTCTTATATTATAATTTGTAATAAGCACAGAACCATTGTTTATTGCCTTTTGAAGTGCAGTTCCTATACGTTCAGCCGGGTCGTTTTCTGCTTTTTCAACATAACTTGCACTTAAAATCTTATCAAATGCAAAGTCTGTTTCGTCATTTTTAACTTGCAACACAGTATTAATTAGAGGCGCAATCGCACGGAATTCCTTTTCCCATGATGTTATGTCATCAATAGAATTCAAAATCGCCGAATATTTGCTTTCTTTTTCTTCCGTTCCGCCAAGCATTTCATTCGCTTTGGATTTTAAATATTCAATCAAGCCGTTGTAACTGCTATCCGACAAAAGCCCACTTCTTGCCACATCAACAACTTTACCAAGTGCGCCATAAGAATCACATGCAACTTCCTCATTTTCAAAATAGCCATCAGTTTTTTCATTTTCAAATTTAAGATATGTTATAAAATTTTCCAAAATATCTTGCAGATTTTGTTTTAAAGAATCCGCTGCTATTTCTTTTTTCTCATAACCAGTTATATTTGCTCCTGCAAATACTTTTTCAACCGCAGAGTCAACAAGGGTTGGATATTCGCTTGCAAAAAGCGTTACTCTAAAAAGATTGTTAACAAAATCTGCGCTGAACTTTTTGGCATTTACTTTATTTTCGACAAGAATTTTGACCATTTCTCTTGTGGTGGACACTTCACCTTTTATAATTGGTTCCATAAGCCCATTTTCGTTAAACAAAGTTGCGATGTCAATTATCGCCTCAACTTGAGTTACAAATTGTTCTACTTTCAGCTTTTCTTCAGCAGTTGAGTTTTTGTATGCAATCTTAAGCAACTCTGCATAATCTTGCCCATCAATTTCAATTTTCAAATCTTCATTATCCGCAAAAAATTTGTCCACAAAATATGGCAAAAGGTCGTCACCCAAAGCATCAATAAGTTTGCTTCCTTTAAGCCCATGCAAAATGTCTTTTACGTCACTCAAAGTATCCGCAATTGAAGCATATGTGCAAGTATCCTTGTTTTCCATAAAGTTTGAAATCGCCGTGTATTTATTGTACAAATAGATACCATTATCAACTTCATTTGTAAGATAAATTTTCTCTCCACCAGTTTCAACCGATGCCAATTTTTCAAAAACTAAGTTTGAAAAATAACTCATCCCAGTGCATTTTACAATTTGAGAAGCAATAGAATTTTCATAACAATTAAGATACGTCTGTGTTTCTTCATCAATAACTGTTGGAAGATATGGGATTTCCTCCCCTTCCTCATTTTGAGTGACAAGATTTGTGTTCGCCTTTTGATAAATGGTGTTAAGTCCTACAATTGGGCTAAGTGTTGCCACACAAATAACAAATCCCGTAAGAATTCCCACCAGCATCCCACCAAATCTATTTTTACCACTTACTGCAAGACTAGCTGGCATATCATCCTCATCAACGGGAACCCCACGTTTTTTAAGGTTTTTAATTTTTCTTTTATATGCTTTAAGTTCTCTCTTTTTCTTATCAAAACATCTTGAGGCAATAATTGCCCAAATTGGGTAAAGCAAAATTTTAAACACCCAAAATCCAAGAACAAAAATAACGACATTCAATATCATAGTTGGGAAATTTTCAGCAAAAGTTCGCACTGCCTCACTTTGTGAAATTGCCTCATCAAGATTAAGACTGTTGAGCAAATTTACACCGATATCACTAAGTTTGTTTACTGGGCCATTTATATCAAGACCAAATGATGAAATGTCAAATCCATTTAACCATGCAGAAATAGTTGGCGTTAAAACCCACAAAATTGCGCCAGACGCGATAATCCAAACAAATCTAAAGATAGCTTTCTTAAGCCCACGTTTCAGACCAAACAAAATAGACATCAACATAATAAGGCCAATCAAACCCAAAATTACATAACCAACAATTGAACTATCCATAGTCAACTCCCTATATAATTATTTTTATTATATGCAATTATAATATACAACAAATTAAAAAAAGTTCAAAATGTTTTCCTTTTATTTGCAACAATTTTAATGACTTTTCATAAAAAAATAAGGGTGAAAAATGAAGGTTTGTGTTTATGCAATATGCAAGAATGAAGAAAAATTTGCAAAACGTTGGATAGAAAATATGAGGGAAGCAGATGAAATTTATGTTTTGGACACGGGAAGTAGCGACCAAAGCGTCGAAATTTTGAGGAGTTTTGGAGCAAATGTGACCATTCAAAAAATAACTCCTTGGCGATTTGATGTCGCACGAAATATAAGCCTATCGCTTGTTCCAAACGATTGTGATATTTGCGTTTGCACTGACCTCGACGAAGTCTTTGAAAAAGGGTGGCGGGAAAAATTAGAAAATGCTTGGCAAAAAGATTTTCACCGTCAAGCCACATATACATATGTTTGGCATGTTCTTGAAAATGGTTCAGATGGCACAAAATTTTTCTATCAAAAAATTCATGCTAGAAAAGGGTTTAAATGGGTTTATCCTGTACACGAAATCTTATCCAGCGCCCCTGAGATAACACATCAGCAAGTATGTCACTGTGAAAACATTATTTTGCGACATTATCCAGACAATTCAAAAGACAGAGGACAATATTTGCCCCTATTAAAACTCAGTGTAAAAGAAAATCCAAAAAATGATCGAAACACACACTATCTTGCCAGGGAATTTATGTTTGCAGGCGAATATTCCTCTGCCATAAAATATTTTAAAAAGCACCTAAGACTCCCGACCGCAACGTGGGATGAAGAAAGGAGTGCCAGCTTAAGATATATTGGTGACTGCTACCATTGTCAAAATAAATTTTCTCTTGCAAGAAAATTTTATAAAAAATCAATTTGCGAAAGTCCTGCAACACGAGAGGGCTATTTTGCTTTAGCAAAACATTTATACTCTCAAAAAAATTATTTTGATTGTTACATGACCTTAATTGCTATGCTTAGTATCAAGACTCGCAATTTGACCTACATATCCTCTCCTGAGTGTTGGGATGAATCTCCATATGATTTGCTATCCCTTTGTGAATACTTTTTAGGAATGAAAAAAGAGGCATATAATCACTGCCTCCTAGCACTATCAAAGAATCCACACGACAAACGCCTTAAAGAAAATTTGCAATTTTTTAAAACTCACCTTTAAAAGATTCCAACTTTTTGTTTGTCATAATTTTACTAACTTTGCGCACATTTGAAAAAGTTACCCACGAACCACAAATAGCCACAGCGTCTCCACCAAACCAAAGATAAGTCGATTGCAAAGTCGAAACTGACTCTGACAATTGCAAAAATAAAATTCTATACACAACATCAAAGGCCACAAAACAACTCACAAAAATAGCACTCAAAAGCGACAATATCCTCAATGCTTTATAAATTTTGGATTTTCGCTCTGGGAACATACTATGCCTGCTTCTTGCCACACAAAACAAACAAAACGTCGCGACAGCAAGTCCCACCAAAATAGCAACAGAAACATATTTTGCATATGTAAGACCCAAAAGTCTAACCCCGGTTGAGTCCTGATAATCCATGTTGACATCAATTATAAAACGAAGAATTTCGGAATAGACAATTTGATGAATAAAAGAAAAAAATACTATCACAGAGACACACATAAGTAACATGTAGAACTTATACCCCGCCTCAAGTTTTGTTACCACTTCTATTCTGTCATAAAACATTTTGTTCACTTCATCAGCCGAAAGTTCTTCATCATTAATTTCTTCCATTTTTCTTCCTACCTAAATCAATAATCATATCATTCAAAAAAAGCCATTTTTATATTAAGATATTCCATTTAACAAAATTGCCATTTTTTGCACGACATCTTCAAGATAAATTTTAACCTTTTTATCAAATTTTATCAAGTGAATTTACAATTATTTTTACAAAAATAAAGAATCTTCGAAAATTATGATAAAAAATACAATTTTTTATGTAAAAATAGCAAAAATTTTGCATAAAATCAAATATTTTTTCATCAAAATTACGAATATTTTAATAAAAAAATAGTGTTTTAACACACTTTTTTATGCATATTTCTATATTGTATTATCGCAATTCCTTTAGACACATAAAGAAAAAATTACGGAAAAACATCCCCACTTTTTTTGTGAGGATATTTTCGTTTTTCCAGCAATAGAGCGGAATATAGCGAATATCTTTCAAATTAGACTAAAGGAAAATAAAAGATTTTCTAAACTTCAATCAAATAAATAATTTACAAAATTAAAACAACTCAAAAATAATTTCAGCTAAAAACGAACATTATATTAGCTAAAAATTTTCTTATAAAATTGAATAATTTTACGCATTATTATAGAAAACGATAATCGTCAAATTTCCCTCCACAAGCGAAAGATATTAATTATCTTTCATATAATAACTTCCACTGTGTTGTGTTGCTGGAAAGCGTTGCCCTTTCTCAAGATAACAACAACCCCCGTTCCTGCCTTGCTCGTCAAAAGCACAGTAATTGCCACTTTCTGGAGCAACTTCTCCCGGTCTATAAGTCTTGCTCATAATTTACCTCCTACAATTAGTTTTTGCATATTTTTGTGTGATATACAAAAAATTATTTGGCGAAACGGCTCAAAAAATGTTACAATTATAAAGGTTTTGTTGAAAATGCAACTAAGTGATGAATTTTATAAAACGTTTTCACATTTTCAATATCAATTAATCTTTGTAGCATAAACTAATAAAAAAAATAAGAGGAATAGAACAATGTCAAATAAAATATGTTTTGATGATGAAAAATATCTTGCTTTGCAAAGCAAACTTATAAGGGAAAGACTGAAACAATTTGACAACAAATTGTATATGGAATTTGGAGGAAAACTGTTTGATGATATGCATGCATCTAGAGTGTTACCCGGCTTTGACCCAAACATTCAAATTAAACTTTTGGACAATTTTAAAAAAGAATGTGAGATTATTTTTGTTATCAATGCAAATGACATTGAGAAAAATAAAATTCGTGCAGATAATGGTATAACATATGATATGGAAGTTCTTAGGCTGACAGATATTTTCCGTAAGCGAGGGCTTGTTGTGAGTGCATTTGTTATAACACTTTTCGCAAACCAACCAAATGCCATCATATTTAAAAACAAACTGGAGGGCCTTGGGGAAAAAGTGTATATCCATTATCCTACAAAAGGCTATCCTGCAGATGTAGAGACTATTGTTAGCGATGAGGGATATGGCAAAAATCCATACATTAAAACCTCAAAGCCACTTGTTGTTATCACTGCTCCTGGGCCTGGAAGCGGAAAGCTTGCCACTTGTCTTAGTCAACTCTATCACGAATATAAACGTGGAATTAAAGCAGGATATGCAAAATTCGAGAAATTCCCAGTTTGGAATTTACCTCTTAAACACCCAGTTAATCTTGCATACGAATCTGCAACAGCAGACCTTAAGGATGTAAATCAAATTGACTACTATCACCTTGAAAATTATGGCAAAGTGGCCGTGAGCTATAACCGTGACCTGGAAGCGTTTCCCGTTCTGCGAAACATCATAAGAAAAATCGCTGGCAAAGATATATATTTGTCCCCAACTGACATGGGAATTAACACTATTGCTGAGTGTATTTTTGACGACAATGTTGCCCGAGAGAGTGCAAAACAAGAGATTATCCGTAGATATTTAAAAGCTCTTGTTGATGCGAAACAAAATGGGACTTCCAAAAATGTTGCAGAACGGATTAAACTTTTGATGAATGAACTGGGGCTAAGTGTTTATGATAGGAAATGCGTAAAACCAGCAGAGGATAAGGAGTCGACATCTCATCAACCAAGTGTTGCAATTGAACTTAATAATGGCCAAGTTGTTGCCGGACGAAGAACCATGCTTCTTAGTGCAAGCGCAAGCGCCATACTTAATGCTCTTAAGGTTATGTCCGGAATTGAAGATAAATTTGAACTAATTTCCTCTCAAGTTTTAGAACCTATTTTAAATTTAAAAAAAGACGTCCTTCACTCTGAAAACACAACTCTTTCACTTAACGATGTGTTGACTGCTTTATACATTTCAGCCAGTTTGAATCCAAGTGCAAAGGTTGCTTGTGGTTACATATACAACTTAAAACATGCGCAAGCCCATTCTACTCACATTTTAAGCAGAGCTGATGAAGACTGCCTTAAAAGGCTTGAACTTAATGTGTCATGTGGGGATAAATTTTCCACTAGCAATCTCATTGAAATATAAAATATAATTGCTAAAATTCAGTCATAAAGCGAAGTATATGAAATATGTTATCCACAATTTAAATATAAATTGTGGATAACATATTTTTGTTTTGCATAATAATGATTATGGAAAAAATTAAAAGTAAACAATGGAAAGAATTTGGTATGGCGATGGGTAAACTTTTTTTGACATTTGGATTAAGCATATCATTTTTTGTTGGCCTTTATTATTTGCTTAAAAATACGGGATGGATAGGAAAATTTTCAAATGTTGCAGAATTGAAGGTTATCATATCTTCTGCCGGATTTTGGTCGTATGCTGTATTTGCGGTTATTCAGTTTTTGCAGGTGAGTGTTATCCCTATGCCCGCATCAGTTTGCACTATTGTTGGTGTAATTTGTTTTGGACCTTGGATTGCGTTTTGCATCAGTTTGCTTGCAATTCTCCTTGGAAGTATTGTCGCTTTTCTTTTGGGCAAAAATTTTGGAAGAAAAATAATCTTTTGGATTGTGGGGAAAGAAAAGGGTGATGAATTCTGCAAATTGGTGCTTAAAGGAAAGTGGGTATTTTTTGTTATGATGCTTTTGCCATTGTTCCCTGATGATTTGTTGTGTTTGGTGGCAGGTGCATGTGGAATGGATTTCAAATTTTTCCTTGTCACAAATATAATAACAAGAATGATCGGTATTTTTTGTTTGTGTTTTTTGGGCGGATTATTTTAGCAAAAAAGTCAGGTGAAATACCTGACTTTTTTATAATTCCCTTCTGGCCTCAATAGCTCGCGAAAGAGTTACTTCATCTGCATATTCAAGGTCACTGCCCATTGAAATGCCTTGAGCAAGACGAGTGACTTTTATGCCGAGAGGTTTTAACAAGCGGGCGATATACATTGCAGTGGCTTCACCTTCCACATCAGGATTGGTTGCAACCACAACTTCGGTTATTCCACCAGCATTTACTCGTTCTAAAAGTTCTTTAATGCGAATATCCTCTGGGCCTTTGTTTTCAAGCGGACTAATGCACCCATGCAAAACATGATACACACAATCAAAATTCTTCACTTTTTCTATGCTTGAAATGTCTTTTGGGTCTTTTACTACGCAAACAATGGGACTTTTTCTATGTTTGCAAATCCCACAAAGGTCATCAGTGGCAAACCCACCACAAACTTTGCAAAATTTTACTTGCTCCTTTGCAACAACAATACATTGTGCAAGGTTGCGAGCCGAATCTTCATCTCCCCCCAAAATGGAGTAGGCATAACGTTGTGCTGTTTTTCTGCCCACTCCAGGAAGGCACATAAATGCCCCTACTAATTTTTCAATAACTTGTTCTTCCATATGGTCATTATATCATAATTTTTAAATATTGCAAATGGAAAGAGACTGCTTTTGAAGTCTAGTCCACACGCCACCATGAGTAGCCTGGGACTTTGTCCTCAAAGTTTCTGGTCCATCGTGAATATTCTCCCCTAAAGCCATAGCCACTACTACCCGTATATTTCCTTTCATAATCATTTGATGGATACGACCAATCTGTAGAAGTTTTTCCTCCCCAATTTGCAATCGTTGCAACAGGGCTATAGTCCTCCGCATAATAATATGTAAACATATAATCAAACCAACCACGAATTCCACCACTCCGTTCCTGACCACTCTTTTCTTCGCAATTGAAGAAACCAACGTTTACATTAACCACTTCATCTGAGCCCCGGCATGTAATCATTGTTTCGTGAGTGAATGACTCATTATGCCATTGTGACCATCTCCATTCTTCAATATCTCCAATCCATAAAATCCAAATATATTTATATCGCCATTTAATTCTATACTGTATAACCTCTGCCCGACATGCCATTTTATTATAATATTTCAAATAACTTTGTGGATAGATGTTTACATTGCCATTGATATAGCCATTTGAGACCAAAGTTGTGTCAAGAGTATAATTGCCAAACCATACTGCACCTAGAAGGCTGTTTCCACTATTGAGAACAAGTCTTGAAAGTGAGCCAGTGACAATGAGGGCAAAGTGATTTGACGCGTCAGATGTTCCTTCTGCACACAATTGGCTGCCACCTGTTATTTTTACACTTATTGCATTCCCTTCAATGTAAACTCCGTTTGTCAGCGAACTTGAATAATTAACATAACTATAGTTTTTGCTGTATGTTGATATTGCTCCTGAGTTGTTTGAGATGATTGCACCACTAGTCATGGTAAGATTGCCGTTGATGTATGCCCCACCACCAATAGTCTTGGATGTGTTGTTTGTAATTCTTGCACTGTTGCCGCTCATTGAAAGGGCCCCTAACACATAAGCACCTCCACCATTTCCTGTTGCCTCATTGTTTGAAATTTTGCCGTTGACTGTAAGGGTGCTTCCTGAATACACACCACCACCTGCGGTTGTTGCTTCATTCTTATCGTCGGCACTACCACCGATGATTGCTCCTGCGTCCACAGTTCCACCTTTTGCAAGATACAACGCTCCACCATTTGAGGCCTTATTCCCAGTTGCTGTTCCGGTGAATGTTATTGATGATTCTGCATACACCGCACCGCCATCTTGGGCTAAACAATTTTGAATGTGGCCGCCAATGCTTGAATTGCCTGCATTTGACGACACATAAATACCACCACCATTATATGCTACTTGTTCCGTCTTCCCATTGCCGAAAATTTGCCCAGTGAATGAGAATTTTGCATCTGCGTAAATTGCCCCACCATGGTGATCTTTGTCAATGTCAGTAATTTTGTTGCCACTGAAATAACTGTTGATTGTTACATCTGAAGAACCTTCGGCAATGTATAATCCGCCACCTTTTGTGCTTGCTGTGTTGTTCGAAATGACATGAGCGAAATCATTCGCAGTGAAGTTCCAATTTACAGAACCTTTTAGATACACACCACCACCTTTAGATGCATTGTTGCCTGAAATCGCATACGACTTAGAACCAACTCCATCTTTGTGGTCGGTCGCGTTTCCTCCATCTACATAAATTCCACCACCATTGGCAGCACCATTGTAGATGATTTTCCCATTAATGAGATTGAATGTCCCACCACTTGCGACATACACACCACCACCATTGGTTGTCGCATAATTGTAACATATAGTACTACTTTCTCCCTGCATCGTAAATGTCCCACCCTTTGCGACATACACACCACCACCATTGGTTGCTCGATTGGATCGGCTATCCCCTGTTGCGACAGAAGGAGTTTCCTTTTCACCAAATTCCTTGCCGATTAATCCTCCAGTCATAATGAATTCTCCACCGCAAACATACACTGAGCCACCATTTGAAATTGACTTGGATTCATCATTATAAGTCGCAATATGGCTTTGCATTGAACCCCCAGCGAATGTTGTCGTTCCACCACAAGTTGCAACGGCGCCACCATTTGATGCCTTGTTGCTAACAAAGGTTGCATCAATAGAGACTGTTCCACTCTTTACATAAACCGCACCACCATTTCCGTTGTGTGCTTCATTATTTATAAATTTGACTTTGTTGTTTCCAAGTTCAACTTTCCCACTGAGAACCGCAATTGCTCCACCATTTACCGAATAGTTACCATTAAAGTCAATCTTTGAACTTTCCGAATTCCCAACATACAACTCTCCACCATTAACACCAATTGCGCCACCACTGTTTGCGTCATCACTGTTTTCCGATGACTCAGTGTCTGTATAGTTGATTGCTTTTTCACTAGAATTTACAAAACCGAACACCCCTGTGTTGATTTTGGTTGACCCGCCAGCAACATAAATTGCACCGCCACTTTTTGTTGCTTTATTCGCCACAAAAATTACACCTTTGCCAGTAAACTTGTCAAAGCTCGACTCCCCACCATTTATTATAAGTTTGCTTTCCGTGTAAATTGAGCCACCCGCATTGCTTGCAGAGTTATTTCGAAATGCGACTGCATTTCCAAAGCTGCTATGGTCTGAATTAATATTTTCTTCGCTGTCAAGATATTGTGCAACCGCATCACCACTGTTGGCTTGAATTGTAAAAGTTCCATAGTTTGCAATACCGCCACCCAGTGGAGCAAAGTTAAATATCACCATACCTCCATTCAAATTTAATGCCCCTCCACTTGCAACATACACGCCACCACCAGCTTCACCAGCAGAATTGCCAGACGAACGATTTTGGTTTTTGTAGAAATAATTTGTGTCATCCTTTTTTTCTCCATAAGCATTGTAGGTTATACCCATCTTTGGAGATTCAGTAGACATATTTCCCACCACTGCTAAAGAATCAAAGCTAGCAACCGCAGTCTCTTTTCCAATAATTCCATTTTTAATTGTAAGCGTGGCCCCTTCATTGACATAAATTCCGCCACCAAATTTTGACGCATCGTTGTTGCTGATTTGAACGTCACTCAATATAACTCCTTCACAACCAATATACAATGCCCCACCATTTTCAGCAATGTTATTTATGATATCCACTGAAAGTGCTAGTTGCCCTGTAGATTCTTCTTGTGTCCCAACAACATACACTCCAGCGCCATTAGTTGCTTCGTTGTAAGAAATTGTACCCTTTGATAGTTGAACGTTGCATGTATTACTTTCAAAGGAAAGATTTGCAAATATACCTCCGCCATCTATGGCACTATTCCCATTGCTTGCAACTTCCTGAAGAGTAGTGTCGCTTATATAATTTGTAAATGTTGCTCCGCCGATTATTGCGTTTTCTCCATTCATTGTAAATTTCCCGCCAGCAACAATATACACACCTCCTCCTTTTGATGTCGCAGTGTTGTTCGAAATATTGCCACCTGTCATTGTAAATGCCGCATCACCACTTACACATACGCCACCGCCAAATTGCGATTCATTGCCTTCTATTGAGCCGCCATTCATCACAAATGACCCGCCATAAACATACACGCCACCACCATAGCAATTTTCGCTCGTTTTCATTTTGTTGTTTGCAATTGAACCACTATCCATCGTAAGTGTTCCACTCGCGACATACACACCGCCACCACCAGAAGCAGTGTTATTTGAAATGGTTGCTCCAACAATTTTCACTCCTGCACCATTTACGTAAAGTCCACCACCATTGGTTGCGGTGTTGTCCGATAACGTTAATCCCGAATTAAGTTGAAGCGGATTTGACTCGTTGTAGATCGTCGAACCAGTCACATTTAATCCACCACCATTTTCTACTTGATTTTTTGATTTAATTTCAACATTTTCACCAAAAGTTATTTCTCCACTTCCAGTCAAATAAATGCCGCCACCATTTTGTGCTTTGTTATCTATAAGTTGAACATTATCCCCAATTGCAACGCATCCACCTTCAACATACAAACCTCCACCATTGCCTTTTGCAACATTAGACTTTAAGTTTGCCTTCAAAGTCAATTTGCCTTCCTTGACATATATCCCTCCGCCATGTGAAGTTGTTTTGTTGTTTGATAAACTAACAAAACTTGGGATCGTCAAATCTTTTCCTGCCACATAATAAATTGCTCCGCCATTTGTAGCTTCATTTCCTTCAATTGTAACATCATTGTTTTCTATTGTCTCTTTAAAGTTTACAACTGCTTTGTCCAAATACAATGCACCGCCATTGCCAGTTGCTACATTTCCGCTAATTGTTGAACCGCCATAAATATTAAGTTTTGTATCAAATCCAACTGCTTTTATTGTGGTATCAACGACTGTATTATTCAAGATACTAGTACTTGTCAATGTTGCCATTGTTGGTGTTGTTGAATCGTTTGAACTTAAATTGAAAATCGTTGTCGCATAAACGTTTGCAATCGTTGTATTTTCAAAGTTTACAGTTGCATTTGACAATGCAGAAACAACATTTGCTGTCACAACACTATTTTTAGTTTCGTTGCTCCCTATTATGCTATTTTTGACCGTAAGTTTTCCATCTTTCACATCAAATATATTGCTAGATGTCGAAACGTTATTGACCGTCAACTTATCCGTTTCTAAACTTCCGCCCAAAATTTCCGCAACAGAGATATTATCCGGTTGGGCAACATTTGTAGCTCCGATTGTAACATTATTAATAAATACACTGCCAGCTGTTTGTTTTACAACTGGTGATGCGGAACCTGTAAGTTTTATGTCCGAAAGAGTTAACTTACCAGATTCCACACTAAGCCATGGACCTGACACATTAAGATTCAATGTTCGTAAAGTTGGTGTAATCTCATACTTATTTCCATTCTTTGTATGAATGGCCGACTTAATTGTAACTTTGTTTATGCTGAGATTTACCTGTTTGTCTGTTGAAACATCATCCGCGATCAAAAGGACAACATACTCATTATCCTCTGATTTAGAGGTCACTGAAAAGATTGCCGCACTTATGTCTTCATAGAATCGGCCCCCATGGTCTGGGTTTTCTTTAGTATCATCTTTATACACAAAGACATTTCTCTTTGCGATTATGACATCTCTTTTGTCTAAAATGAAGCAATATTCATCACCTGCCTGGTCGCTTCCAGTAAAGATGTCTTCCAAAATATAACCTTGTTTTGAAATATCCACACCATTGTTTGCATATGTAGCAACTTTAACATTATGTTCACTTGCAGAAACTCCACTTGTTATCTCAATGCTCTGATTTCTATAGTCATAAGCTTTATCAATTCCAATAGAAGCAAGAGTATCTTTGCTTGCGCCCAAATAAATTGCATCGCTAATTTTAATGTTTTCTGACAAATATTCTTTATCAGAATCAGAATTAAAGGTCATAACCTTTCCGCCAGATTGTTCGGATAGATAAATCCCATTGCCATATCCTGCTGCGTTAGAATAGGAGGAGTCGCCTTTGACCCCCAATTGAAGCATACGAACTTCAATTTGCGAGCCTAGCACCTTGCCACTTTCATCATAATAAGCATAATCCACAAAGATAGCCCCACCTTTGCTCGTGCCATACTTGGCTTTGTTCCTAAACATTTTCAAATAACTTTCTTTTGTTCCTTCAAAACGTCCAATGGAATCGCAGAAATAAATTCCAGCGCCATTCCCTTCTGTGGAAGTATTATCTGAAATTTCACCACCTGAGAATGTTGATGAAACTCCTATAACGTCCAAGTCCTTCATAAACAAAGTTTCTACACTCTTTTCTTCTTCAGATTCTCCATTTTGAGCTGTCACATACTTAATGCCATTCAAGAATATTCCACCACCATCCCCAGTTGCTATATTTTCCTTTATCATCCCACCTGACATTAAGAAATAGGTTCGATAATACTTTGTGGTCAAAATCCTTTTTACTGTATAAGCTTCTTTACCATTTACATACACTCCACCGCCAGTGATTGCATTATTGTTTGAAATTTCACCACCTGAAATGTTTACTGTACATGCGACATCAGCATACAAGCCACCTCCATAGTTTGCAAAGTTGTTGTAAATTCTACCACCACTTATTGCAACTGTTGATTCTCTTGCATATATTCCACCGCCACGTCCAGCAACACCCCCTGAAATTGCACCATCTGTCATTGTGAAAGTTGAGCCTTCTTCCACATAAACAATGCCTCCATAAAGGTTGTCTACTATGCTTGATGATGAGTTTGCTTCTCCATTAAGATTTGCACCAGAGACAACGACTTGTGAGCCATTTGTCACACTGACAATGCTTCCTTTTTGTGTTGAAATTTTGCCTGTTACTGTAAGTTTTTCGCTTAGAGTGAGAACTGCTTTATAATTCACAGCAAACACATTCCCCTCAAACTGCGAATCGGACTCTACCTTGATATTTAGATTCCCGCACCCACCATTTTTATTATAAACAGCATCGAAGTCGCTGTCATAACCAAATGTAGCTGATTTTGTCACGGCAAATCCCAATTTGCTTAATTGAGTGAATGTCACTTCATTTTTCGCAGAAATAACCACGTTTGCCGTTTGCAAATTGACTGTTTCAGAAATTTGATATTCGCCAGATTTTGCAAGGATAAGATACTTGGAGTACCCTTCCTCAAAAATAACAAGATCTGCCAGTGCGCCACTTAATGTTTCACTTTCTGCATAAAGCACATCCTTATCGCCTTTTTTGCCATAAACTTGGAAATTTTGAGCCCTTAGCACTGCGTGGTTGCCATTTGTGTTGTCAATGATTGCTTTAAGTCCAAAACCAGAATCAATATCCAAATTGAAATAATCTATATAGTTGTGCCCTGAATTAATTTCGTCCTCAATCATAAATTGCAAAATTTTGTCGCCTTCATTAAACTCATTCTCCTCCAAATATATGTTTATTCTTTTCATCGTTTTCTTTGTAAGAGAATTCGTGACATTCTTCGTGCTTCTGAAAAGTTCTGACTCTGGGTCCTCTGTGCTTGTTTTTACACTAATAAATGACTTATTGTTAAGGATATATATTCCATCGGAGATGTCATCAATATCGCCTGAAAGAACAAGCCCTGATTCGACATTAAGTTCCGATTCTCCTGGGACACTTTTAGATTCATCTGAAATTGCAATCCCATAGTTGCCATTTGAAATTGTATTTGTTGCAGTTGATGAGTCATCTGCAATTTCCAAGACACCTCCAACAATAGACAACCCTGCTCCAATTGTAGATCCATCGGCAAGATTGTTTGCATTTATTGTAGAACCTTTAAGTGTAGTTGTTCCGCCAACGGTATAAATTGCGCCACCACCAGCCTTGGTTGAAGCCGTATTATTTGATATGTTAATATTTGCAAGTTCAACTGTTCCGTTTGCAACATAAACTGCACCACCAACATTTGCATCATTATATGAGATTTCTGTTGAACTGCCCCTGATAGTTGTTGTCCCACTCAAAACAGCAATCGCACCGCCTTGTTTTATTGCTGAATTTTCAATCAAAGAGTTTCCGTCTAGAATTGTATTTCCATATGACACAATTGCTCCACCAACTTCTGCAGTATTTTCACTAAATGAACTCTCTTTAATATTCATCGTTCCATCTTCAGCAACAAATATAGCGCCACCATTTTCGGCAAAGTTCCCAATCACATCACAACCATCTCTCATTGTGACTTCCCCACTTGCGACATAAATTGCACCACCACTTATTGTTGTTTCATCGGCTGATGATAATTTGCCGTTTGAGTCAAACTTTGTTGCAGTTTCAAGATATATTTCGCCCGACGAAGCAAAGTAACAAGCTCCACCAAACTCTGTCGCATAATTCCCTTCTAAGGTTTGCCCGGCAATAGAAACGTTTGCAGTTCCTGCGGCATATATTGCTCCGCCATTCCTTGCAGTGTTGCCTCTAAACAAGCTCTTTTCATCAGCCCCATTTGTATTTTTTTGAGTGGTTCTATTTATTTCCAATCTGCCATTTGAAACATAAATTGCACCGCCATAACCATTTTGATTTGTGCAATTTGAGATAAAGTTTGTGAACTTTATCTCATGATTTGCATTGGAGTTAAGGTAAAGTGCTCCACCATAAGTTGACTCTCCTGCACCTGCGTCTACATTGTTATTTTTGAATACCACATCACTTGTTTTAAGTGAGCCCTGTTTCTCAACTGCAATAGCACCGCCAATTTGAGCCGAACAATCTAAAATTTCAGAATCTCTAATTTCCACATTGCCATCACCACATGTATAAATCGCTCCACCAAAAGTTGCCGAGCCTGATTTTAGTGTGGAATTTGCAATTTCAACTTTTCCACCTGCTTGATAAATCATCCCGCCATTGCCACTCGCATGACAATTTTCTATTGTTGAATCAACAATTACAACCTTGCCTTCCTTAAGCCAAATTGCCCCACCATAATTTAACGTTGATTTATCAAATCCTTCGTCACTAACAGAAAGCATGTTTTCAAGGAGATACTGGTCTGCTTTGGAATTCCTAACCGTTGTCCCGTTTGAAAGTTTAAGTGTCCCACCTGCAACATAGAACATTCCCGCGCTTACGGCAACTTCTTCACTTCCTTCCAAGATCATTGGATTGCAAACTTTTCCATCAACAAGTTTTAAACCATTGCTACTCAAGAAATCATCACTGAGAGATGTAAATTCCAAACTACCTTTAACAACAAACATGAAATCTTGATATTTACTATCTCTTAAAACAGCTGCCTCATCTGCGTTTTCTCTGCAGTCAACAATAACAATGTCTTTTCCAGATTCAACCTTAACGGTATTTTGAGAATTTATAATTTGTTTGCGGAATAACCCAAAATAAGTTTTTGTGCCAGCTTCTGCTTGCTCGATTGCATCATTTATTGATGCAAACATCTTAAATTTGCCATTCTCGTCAGCCTTCAATGCACGAATAATTCCAGCCATTGCATAAATATCTTTCTCCCGTTTGCTAAACACCGCAGAATCTGAATCAAACTTCCCTGCACCTGCAATTTCTTTGCTTGTATAGGTGGCAACTTTAATTTGAGCATTATCCCCAAGCACTTCTTCCAAAACAAGATAAATCTTACTATGTTTGTTGGCTGAATATTTGTCTTTAACATTTATAATTGCCTTTGTAGACAAGAACACTTTATCCGAAATATCCACTGCGTTATAAACACTCAACGAATTTGACTCGGAAGGAACTTGTTCCCCCGATGCGTTAGTGCTTGTTGAACCCTCAACAAATATTCCTGAATAATTTTCGTTTGTTGCTTGGTTGCCGTAAATTTTGCCACCAACCAGTTCAACATTCGAACCTGTTGCAACGAAAATTGCTCCGCCTTTTTCTGTTGCATTATTCCCCGTCAAAATTCCTTCATAAAGTTTGACATTCTTCTCTGCATAAATACCGCCACCATAACTTGCTTCGTTCATAGAAATATGTGAACCAGAATTTTCAAGAGTTAATCGCTCAACATCGTTGTAGATTTCAAGCGAACCTTTGTCACCTGTAGCGAAAATTCCACCGCCCATATTTGTTGCAGTATTGCCCAAAATATTCCCGTCTCGCAAGGTCACTTTTCCATTTGAAACATATATCCCTGCACCATTTGAGGCTCTATTGCCAGTTATTGTCGCTCCTGCTGAAATTTCAACTTCACCATATTTCCCATTATTTGACAATGTTGTCACATCTTCAACATATATACCACCGCCATCACCAGTTGCTATGTTTCCACTAATGCTAGAAAGAGAATCGGCCGCAAAAAGTTTACCTCCATAAACATAAACACCTGCGCCATTTTCGCCAGCAGTATTTTCATCACCTATTGTTGCGTCACAAAGGTAAATAGTCCCATAAAGAGCCACACCACCACCATTTGAATATGCACCATTTTTTGAAACTTTTGCTCCTTGCATCAAATAAACAATTGCATCATTAGCAACATAAATTCCTGCACCTTCCAATGCTGTGTTGCTTGAAATTTCGAATTCTAAAGATATATCCAATTTGCCATTTTCAACGTATACACCGCCACCATAATTTGTTGCAACCGAGGATAATATTTTGCCATATCCCAACCAAGAAACATTTGTATTTTTGTTGTTAGTTGCAAAATAAATGCCCGCGCCATTTGTTGCCCTATTGTACGAAATTCTTGTGACATCATCAGACCTAAGTGTTCTCAAAACACCATTTTCGCCAACATACACTCCGCCACCAAGCATTGCCGAATTTTGAGATAATACATCATCATATTTCCCAATCACGGCATTGTAAATATCAACCTGGCCAATCAAAGTGCGTCCGTTTGCAAACTTTGAACCTATGTAAATTGCACCACCGTTTTCATCTGCTATGTTCCCTTCAAAAATCGTTCCACTATCAATTTCCACAAACCCACATGCGACATAAATTGCGCCACCGTTTGTTGCTCTCCCGCCTGAAATTGTCGAACACAAAATGTTAACATCTGCAACCGAACTTGTAACGGAATTGTCAACATAAATTGCACCACCATTCTCGCTTGCACTTGAACTAATAATTGAGGAATTTTCAACCTTAATTTTTGCCTCTTCTTCTACATAAATTGCGCCACCATTTGTTGCTGAACATCCACTTATTTGACTAGAATTATTTATTATTACAATTGAAGTTCCTTTCGCATAAATTGCGCCACCCTTGCTATTTTCTCCATTTGCCACACAATTTGAAATTGTTGAATTCTCAATCTCTAGTCTACCTTCATAAGCTGTAATTGCACCTCCATTCCCTGCAACATTGTCTCTAATTTCAACTCCATCAAGATGAAGTGTGCCATTTTCATTTATGCAGAATAAACTTGCATTTTGAGAATTTTGTGTGCCAACGATAGTTATGCCACCCAATGCGAATGTCGAAGCCCCTCCAAATGTCACATTACTTGATTTAATGTCAAACATCCAATCTATAAGAGTATTTGCTCGAGTGAGTGTAACCCCGCCAGTCTTCCCAGAAACTATCGTTACAGATTTATTTATAACAACTTTTTCGTCCAAGAAAATATCATCTTTTATAACTATAACCTCTCCGCCAAGGCATGATTTCAATGCCTCTCTAAGCGAAGCAAATTCGCCAACGATATCGCCATCTGCATCACGAACCTCAATCAAGTCTTCAACAACTATGTTGTAACTAAAATATTTTTCGCTATTTGCACTGCTCCTGAGAACATTGTAGAAAGAAATATTTGTGATAATTGTTCCACTTGCCGCAACATCTCCCTGTTTTGGAGTAATTTTTGTTCCGTTTATTACAGTTAGGAAGGATATTTCGTTATAAACTTTTGCAGTCTTTAAGGAGCTTTCCACAAAGGCATTGTTCTCGCTACCAAGTGTTATATTCTTCTTTGGCAAAACAACATATTCAATATTGCTTCCCTTAAATGCTTCACCACCAACTTTGCTTGCGTTCTCAAGGCTTATTTTTTGTGGCAAAGATTTGCAATCTTCAAATGCATTTCTCCCAATTTCTGTTAGTTTTTCAAAAGCTATTTCGCCTTGTTTTCCAAGGATTGTAAATTTACTGCACCCTTTGAACCCTGACTCGCCTATTTTTTCAATTTCGTTTTCAAACATAACCGAAACAAGCATTGTGCAATTTTCAAAAGCATTTGCCGGAACCGTATTCAAATTGCCAAGGACTTTAACCATATATGTTTTTGCTTCATAATTTTTCTCGTTGTAAACGAAAGTATCCCCTAAGCTAGGACTTTCTTTTGCACTATCACCAAAGTTAGAAACAACAAGACATTCAAGATTTTGCATCATAGCAAAACATCCATCAAGTTGTCTAACGTTTGATGCAACTTCAACAACTTTTGCATATGACCCTACAAAAGCAAGAGGTAAAATTCCTGCGATATCCGTAACTTTTACATAACTATCTTTTGCTAAATACGTATGAAGCATTGTGCCTTGAGATGTTGAAACGAATACATTTCCAGAATTGTCAACAAAATAATTGCTTTGAGAATTGAATGTAACTTCTTTGATATTATTTGCCCCAAATGCACCATAACCAACAGCCCCATCCACATTCAAAACTGACTCAAGTCCTGACAAGTTTGCAAAAGCCAAATCGCTTATATTTTCAACTTGAGAAAGCCCCAAATCAATTGTTTTAATATTTGCATAATTCTTAAGTTGCTTAATGCCGACAATGGTTTCTGAAATTGAAATAATGCCATCATTTACAACAAACGAGTGCGCTGGAACAATAATTTCTCCTTTCAAATTTTGTTCACCCAAAGATGAAAGTCCTGTAATATATCCTTCCTCAATTGTAAAGTAGAATGGATTCGTCCAATCTTGCCACACGGCATAAAGTGTTACATCTCCCGCAAAGTTTGCCGTCGTATCTCCATCTAGTGCCCATTCTGCAACTGTTGCATTTGGATCTGTTGACCACCCCATAAATTTTGCAAATCTAGCATTGGCCGCTGTATAATTTGCATCGGCAATTTCAAAATCCGCAAATAGAATTTGAGTCGTTTCACTTGAAAGTGCCGTTGGCAAACTCTTTATTCCTAAATCATTGAAACCATTTTCTTCAGCCAAAAGCACATTGTGTGAGTTGTTGTTCAAATTATACGTTAGATTGTAACTATCCTCAAAAATTGGATAAATGTTTATAATTTGTTCAGAATTTCCCTCAAAAGTTCTAATCGTTTTTAAAACATCACTTGAAATCTCAAATTTGCCACCCAATACAAAATCTTTTGTTTGATTTTCTTTTGAAAAAGAATATCCATAGGCAATTTTGCCACAAAGTGTTGTAATTTCTTCTGAACTTGGAAGAATTAATGTCGACTCGGTCAAATCATTTGCTGTTATCGATTCAGTCCATCTTATAGAATTGTAAACAATGTTAACAGTTATTTGTTTCGCGTTCCAAACAACAAACCTCTCAGAATCTGACACAAGCGTTATTTCAGTTGTTTCTTCAAGAGCCTTGCTATTTAGGCCATTTGAATCTTGAGCCAAAGCCACAGGTGCAAAACCCGCAAAATCAAAATATTTTCCAAGTTCTTGCAACGAAATTGTGACAACTCCTAAGTCATTTGCAACAACAGACATTTGCTTTAATGTTTTTGAATTTGTTATTGTCAAAACATAATTTTGCCACATTGGATAAAGGTTTATTTCGCTTACATTCAAAACATTTTCGACCTCTCCGCCATCTGCAATAACCTTGCTCACACTTCCCGATTGGTCATACGTCCAGCCTATAAAGTTTGCTTTTTTCACAAGTTCAAGTTCCACAAGTGTTGGAGCAACCGCTCTTTCTCCAAAGGAATAACTAGTCTGATTTGCGACACCACCATTGTTATCATGGAAAATTGCAGTCCAACTATCATCAGCCCACACGGCATAGAGGGTTATTTTGCCACTTTCTGCAAGATTCTTAACAGTTTCTCCATTGTCGCAAACTTTCGTTCCTTCTTCCGTCACCCAACTGTCAATGTGTTTGCTATCAACTTTAAATGAACTTACAATGCTAAATTCTTCATCATAAACTGCATTTATAATTTCGCTATTCTGTCTCCCCTCAAGGTTAATTGAAAGCTCGACTTGATATTCATTTGGGCTCCACTTTGCATAAAGATTAACTTCCACATTTTCTACAAAGTTATTTGGGTCGAAATCAGATATAAGTTGTTGTGGAAGGTTATAAACTTTCTCGTTTGCATCAAATTCTATGTTGTTTTCTGCTATCCACTTCGTGACACTCCAACCCTTTGCTGTAAATTCTTGTGAAAGCCATTCATATGTGTCAAAACTGAACATTTTTGAAACACTGCCAGCCTGCACAGTTGAAGATGATTCAACTTTTTCTGAAATAAAGTTTACTACATAAGTTTTTGCAGTCCAAATTGGTCGCAAAGTGATATTCTCTCTTTGCATTTCAAAGGTTTCACCATTCTCGTTGCACCAAACATCATTTTGCAGAGTTATTGTGCAGTTTTGTTGTAAAACGACAAATCCAGTAAGGGTATGATATGTTCTACTCAAAGAATTTTTCGCATTGTTTAACACTTGTTGCAAATAATTTTCAGTGTGCAAATAAACTTTGGTCGAAACATTTTCCACCATTGAATTTGTTTTTGAAATTGCCCAAAGGATTTCTTCTTGTTGATCAAAAGTTGTGTTTTCTGTGCCAAGAAGGATTGTCAGTGTTCGATATTCACCTGAATATTTCGCTCTGATTGTCATATCACGTCTTGGCATAATCGTATCTGCTGCGATATCAACAGTATTTCCATTTTCGTCAACATAGGTCCAACAATCAAAATCAAAATTGTCCTTTGATGCTGACACATTATTTTTTGTAATAACTGAAGAAATTAAGTCTTTATATTTGACATCTTTTGACCAATATGTGTTGTCGACCTTGAAAGTTCCATCACCCGAAACTTTTCCCCCCGCAGGGTCAAAAGTCAAAGTAAAGTAACTTTGAAGAAGATAAATCTTTCTATCGATTGCCTTGATTCTATACCCCTCAATCTTATCATCAAGAACATCAAATTTCGATACCGATTCAACAAAATCTTCATCATAAGAGCCTACTTCCACCTTTCCTGATTCTATGGAAGGATAACTTGCCTCATCAATTTCAACTTTTATGGTTTTTTGTGCTGACAAATCATTCAGAACCGCAAATCTTGAATTTTTACCAACAATCTTCAATATGCTTTCAAAATCGCTGCTAGTTTCAAAGTTCAACTTACCATATCCTGAAACGACAACATAGCTTCCTGTCTTACCCACAGCTGAAGAACTGCCTTTCACGTACACCTTGCCATAATTAGTTTGAGAAATTGAACTAATGAAAATTTCTTGATCATTTCCAGAAATTGTCCCTCCAATTATGTTAAACGTTCCACGCAAAATTCCGACTCCGCCGCCATTTGTCGCGCTATTATTTGAAATTGAACCTGAACTGATCATAACAATGTGTTTGTCTGAATCTTTTGTCCCGTCTCCAATTGAAATTCCGCCACCATTAGTTGCACTATTAAATGTGATATTCGCTCCAGAAATTACAACGTTACCATTCGAAAGCCCGGCCTCATTGTCGCCATCATAATATATGCCACCACCATAATTCGTCGCACTATTGTGCAATATTTCAGTTCCTTCATCAAGCACAACACGTCCACAATTTTCAGCCAAATACAAACCGCCACCATTGCCAGTTGAGGTATTATCTCTAATTATAGTGTTTGTCATTGTAAATAAACCATTACCACTAAAGTAAACACCTGCGCCATATATTGCTGTATTGTCTGAAATCTGTCCACCATTTGCGACAAACGAATTGTTTGCCACATAAATTCCGCCACCATTTGTTGCATTATTGCCAGTTATTATTGTATCATTTTCGCCTTCTGCCACTTTTTCGCTGTTTCTAATTTCAATGCCACCTGTTGCATAAACACCACCACCATTTTTTGTTGCCTCATTTGACGAGATTGTCACACCTGCCAAAACAAGTTCTCCAACGGAATACACTCCACCGCCATTTGTCGCAATGTTGTTTTGTACAAACACATCTTTTCCCAACGTAAGTGTTCCGCTTGCGACATAAATTACACTTTCTGAGGCTGTAACCTGCGATTTATTACCGTCAAAAATGATATTTTCAACTGAAATGTCACCAGCGAATTCAAACATTCTGCCTGTAAATCCGCTTTTCCTTGTAAATTGAGTTTTGTCAGACGACGTTATGGAAATATTGTTATTAAATTTGTAAGTCTTTGAAATCTCAACATTTCTAACCACAAATGTAAGCGTGTCCCCTGCAATAGTCCTTGCAACACCTTCAGAGGTGAACAAAGATTTGCTATCATCCCCCTCAAACGAAGTAAAGTAAACACGAGTCGTTTCATCTGCTGATGAGGAGTCTGGTCTATCCACAAATGCAACAGCCTCCTCCCAGAAACATTCAAACACAAGAGAAGTTGCTTCTTCTATGTTGTAAGACCTTGAAATTGCTCTCTTTGTTCCACTTGTTGACCTGCCTACATAAACATAACTTATAGCAAAATTCTCTTCTTTTTTAGAATCCCCATAGGTAAAGTCCTTTGACATATCCCTAAAACTAAATCTCAAATCGCCTTGTTTTACAACATATTTCCAACCAGTAACAGTCTTTCCATTTTCAGTTTCGACAAATCTTTCTGGTTCTTCTTCTGTTGAAAAACTGCTTAATCTACTTTCTCTTGCCTCGCCTTCACCTGCATAAACTTTCACTTCAACCAAATTTGACGCCCAGCATGCAATAAATACTATTGTATTTTTATCGGCATATGTTTTATTTTCAGTCAAGTATCCCTGGCAAATTGCAGTATAGGCATCAAACCACGTATAATCTGTACCCACAATTTTTTCTCCATAATCTTCAAAAATTGTGTCAAATTTAAGAGGAGAATCTTTTATATTGAATTTTGCCATTCCGCTCAAATCTGGGCTAACAAACACCCCTGTTCTTACTACACTTAAACTACCAAGTTTTTCTGAATTTGGAGTCCCATCTGCGACCAAATATCCAAGTTCCCATTTATCAAAATGATTGTATATCATTGGATTTGAAACAAGTTCTCTAGCATCCAAAGTCGCATCTTGACTTACACTTACCTCAGCAACTTTTACAGATGATGTTGACAATGCTCCACTTTGTTTATCTTTCTTTTGATAAACTATGTTAACTTTAAATTGAACCTCTGTCCATTGTGCTTGGATTGTAAGATGTTCCACTGGGAAGTTCGTTACATTTTTGTTCCATGTTTTGCCCGAATAATCCGAATCGGTGTCCAATGTCACATATTCATCAAGCAAGCTCCACCCAAATGCTTTGCCTAAAATATTACCAAGGAATGAGAAATCTGATTCTCCAATAAGAGAAATATCAAATTGCCCCGTTTTTTCTTCCCCGTTATAAATAACTGTTTTGCCATTTGTATCAATAGTTATACTCTCTGCTTTTTTCCCAACAACCAAACATTCGGCACTTCCATACAAACAATATTCTGAAAGTCCATAAAGACTAAACATATTCATTCCCATTCGCCTTTGAGAAGAATCACCAAAAGTTGCTACAACCCAACCGACAATCAAGGATTCGTCTGTCATAAGTGTTCCATTTTTGTCTTTTGCCAAAACAACCGAGATGTTTTGCACCTCCGTCAACGCCTTTTCAACGGTCATTTTTGCATAGTTATAAAGATAAATGTTTGCACTAAAATTACCATTGATTATATCCGACAAAATTTTCAAACCGGCTTCGCCATTGCCACCCGCAACGAATATACTTCCATAAACATTTGCACTGGAGGCATTGACCTTGCCACCATTTTCAATGTAAATTGTATATGGATATTTATCTGTGTTCTCCGTTCCAACAGTTCCATCTTTTAATGTCACTGTCGCTGTTGAAGCAACATAAATTTCTGCCCCAAGAGTGGTAATCGAGCTGTAAATATTGCTTTCATCACCCGCATCGTTTCCTACAATTTGGCCATAAAGAACATTAAGCTCTTGTGTAGAAGAAACATACAGTCCGCCCCCAAAACTTGCGGTATTGTTTTTGATTTCAAATTTCTTTTTATTAACTACATCAAGTGAGCCGTTGCCACCAACATAAATTGCACCACCATTATTTATTGCTTTGTTGTTTGAAAGGACTATGGCTTCCTCATTATACACGCCTATATTTGCGAAATTAAATTTTGCATTGTCCAAAACTGCAACAGCACCGCCATTTCGAGCCATATTATTGGAAATGGAAACACCAAGATTTAACACTGCATTCCCACCCACTGCAAATGCTCCGCCATAAGTTGTACTTATTACTATTTTGCTATTTTTGACAAAATATCCATTTTTTGTGAAGTTTGCTTCTTCACCAATAGAAAAACTTACATTTCCGCCAACATAAACTACACCACCACAAGTTTCTTCATTAGTTTCAGACGTTGTGTAGTTGCCCGTAAACGTTCCGCCAGTTATCTTTCCTCCGTCAGTGTTTTGTGAACTTGAACTAACTCCTCTTGAAATGGCAATTACACCTCCATATTTATGAGAGAAGTTATAACTAAATGTCCCGCCAGAAATGTTAACTCGTCCATCGCAACTTGCAACACCTCCTTGGGCATCGAAGTTTTGATTTTGTGCTCTTGCCGAATTTGACGTATATTCCCCACCGGCAATACTTAAATCACCACCTGCAAAAATTGCTCCGCCAATTGTCGCAAAATTTGATTTAAACAAAATGTTTTCATTTGAAATTGTAACTGATTTCCCACTATAAATTGCACCGCCATACAAATTCGCCGAATTTGAAGTAAAAGACATTACATTTGCAAAAGAAATGCTATCTGCAAAATACATCGCACCACCATTTTCTGTTGCCGAGTTTCTATCAAATGTTGTATTTTCAAATGAAGTTGTTGCACTTTCTTCAACATAAATTGCACCACCATTTGTCGCAGAGATATTTGTGAATGAAGCATTGGCGACTTCTACATTACTCCCCGTTGCCACATAAATTGCACCACCATTCTTTGCGCTAGCGCTGTCAGTTGTGCCTACGAACTTTGTCCCATCAATGGTCACTTCGCCACCAGTCGCCACATAAATTGCACCACCATTTTGTGTTGCGATGAGATTAGTCAACTTAAATGAACCAAGCTTTGCTGTCCCTTGAATATAAATTCCTGCCCCACTATTTGCTATGTTGTCTAACAATGTAAGCCCATCATTCGCAACCAATGTGCTACCGGCACATACTTCTATAAGTGAATAGGAGAAATCGTTTTTGCCCTTTAAATTTAATGTGGTTTCGTCATCTGATGTCTTTACATTCCCAACGTTAAAAGTGCCACCAGCCAAAACTTTGAACATATTTTCTATCAAGCTTTCATCTGCGGAAATGGTGTATGTTCCGTTTGACACAAGAGAAATATTCTTTGAAATTTGAATTGTGTTTAAAACTGTGCAGTTGTCAATAAGAACAATTTTGTATTGCCCATTATAACTTTTAACGACTCCCGCTTCAATATCCTCAAAGGCCTTTTCAAGTGAAACATAATAAACATCTTTTCTCTTATCACCAAATATAGCCCCATTTTCAACATAACAACTTGCCTTTTGCCAAATTGCATAAAGCGTAAAATCCTTTTTCATTGTAACTTCAATGCTTTCACCCGGCATAAATGTTGGCTCTTTGGCATCTTTATCAAAACTAAATCCGGCCAAAAGATAATTTTGTCTTACAAAGAACACTTCTTCATCACCATATTTTACAGAAGATGTCGCACTTGGAAGATTAAATTTCTCGCCGACATATTTGTCAAACTCCACTTCAACAGTTCCAGAATTGCCATTATCCTCATTATTGTTTTTAAGAGTAACTGCTTTGCTAATTGGCGAAAATACCATCTCAAAAACAATTTTTCTGTCAACAACTGTGTCAACGCCTGCTATTGTCATATCAAACTCTGCACCAGCAGAATATGATTTGCCATTAAAGACAAATTTTTCAAATCTGAATCCGTCAGGTCTATTGACTGAACGAAGTGTCCATTTTTTGTTATCCTTATAAGTGAAGAAATATTCCCCATTCTCTTCCGTAACGTTATATTGTGTCTCGCCAACCGCAACTTTGTTTGGATAGAAATAATCATCTTCAACAAATGCGCCGTCCGTCCCAGAAGGAACAGCCAAAACTTTGCCATTGGTTGCCTCGTCAAACTTAACAAAAGCAGTTCCTCTTGTTGGTTCAACATAGTATGTTACGCCATCTGATTCAAAATAATAAATCTTTTGCTGTGTATCAAGCATAAGCCTGTTTGTATCAGTGTTTTCTGTTCTATATTCCACCCCTCCAAATGTAACAGATGAAACAGAGGCCCCACTATATTCAACTTTTGAAAGTTCAACAACATACACTGCTTCAAGTTTGTTAATCTCATCAATAGTTGGAAGAGAAACAATCCCAAATTTACCACCAACAAGGTCAAAACTTATTCTATAATCTGACGCTGGCACGCCTCCCACTTCATAAGTCGAAATACTTCTACCACCAAAAAGATTGTCATATTCGTAACTTATTGTGTAATTTGTTGGTTCCCAAATTGCATAAAGATAAATATCTCCTGCAAGGAATTTTTGTTCTTGCGTTGCAAACCAATCATTTTCCGCTTCTGCCAAAGTTGTATCTTTGTGCAAAGCATACTTAAAGAGCCCTGAATATGTCCCCCCAGCATTTATCATTTCTTCATAAACATCAACAAGTTCATCTGCCTCAAGGCGATTGTTGGTTATCTTTTTGTAATATGCCCAGCCAACAAATTTATAGTCAAATTTAATTGGTTCTCTTGCTTGAATTTGTTCGATTACACCACTTGATTTAACATTGGCATTATACTTAAATTTTATTTCTGTTTCCTCAAAATCTCCTTGAGAAAGGTCACACAAGTGAAGTGTGTAATCTTGGAAATAAAGAACCAGCTTCGTTTCCGTTTCATGCTTTGCAAAAAGATAATTTGTTATATCCCCCGGGATAAAGATTTCACTAAGATTGTTCCATTTATCCTCGTCATATAATTCATATCCAACCACGGTAAGCCCAAGTTGTGCTGTCAAATTGTCACTATCACGTTCAAATGACACCGCAATTGTATTGTCTCCGTTTGTAAAATATTCTGTAGGAGATCCTGCAACCACATTTGCTTTAACTGTAAGAGGTCTAAACGTCTTGCTAGTTGCTCCATCTGGCTTATAATATTCAATAAAGAATTGCTCGCCTGTGCCAAAAGAATTTTCACCCAAAATAACAAATTGCTTTCCACCATTATAAATGGTTGCACTTGAATAAGTCGATGCGATGTCACTCTTGCAGTTTTCAGCTGTTGTTATGTTGTGAACAGTTACCTCACCCAAATTGTATATGGTTGCATATTCTTGAGCCGTGTTTCCATAAATATTTCCACCATTCCATGTAACAACGCCCGATTCTTCAACATACAACACTCCGGCCTTCCCTGCATCATTGCCATAATAACTTATAAGACAAGGAATGTCTGTTGGAAGTTCAGTGCTGAGATCAAAAAGTTGATCCCCGTTAAGTTTATAATATTTTGTCCCTTCGTCTTGATTTGATGAATTTTTAGTATAGTAATACTTATCATAATTTGTGCTTTGATTAGTTATTTCATTCCCGTTACTGTCAAAGTTCTTACTATCAACCTTCACCACTTGCAAAAGAACTGGGGTTTCGGTTGCGGATCCGTCCTCATCAACATAGTAATAATCTGTAAGCTCATAATCAACCCCTGAAATTGCAACTGTCTTTTTGACAAAACTATAGCCTAATCTTGTTCTTATAGTGTTATTTACATATTCCCACCTCTTTGCATATGTGGAAACATTTGTCATTGTGCATGTCCCTTTAATATAAACTGCTCCGCCATAAGTTGCATAGTTTCCATATAAAACAGATTCCATAATATCCAAAGAGCCGATATCCAGATAAATGCCTCCGCCATAGGTTGTTGATTCTTCTGTTTTTTCGTTGTTATCCGTTATGAAAGCATATCTTATTGTGCTTCCGCGATTTGGCAAACCTACAATATAAACACCTGCACCAAATGATGCCTCATTCCCACTAATGGTCACCCATTCTGTTTCATTTTTTGGGACAAAACTTTCATCACCATTTATTGAGATTCTTGCGCCATCACGCACACAAATACCACCACCAGCTTGAGCTGTGTTTTGCGTAAAGGAACATTGTTTAATATTGACAAGGAATTTCGTTTCAGTTTCATCGAGATCGTTTCCGCTTGCAACAAGTCCGCCACCAAATTCACTTGCTACGTTTGCATCAAAAGAACAATTCGTCAGACTATGAGCGCTTTCAATTCCCCCATAAATTGCCATTCCACCGCCATTTTTTGCTGAATTTGCATTAGTAAATTGTACATTTTCTGCGGCAATCAAACTGCGAGATCCGACATACACACCGCCACCAGATTCAACAGCTTCATTTGCAATGAATGATACATAACTAAGTTTTAGCTTAGAATCTTCCAAATAAATTGCCCCGCCATTGCCTCCAGTCGTTCCATTTTTGTTAAACTTTGCAAGGGATTTTTCTGTGCCGGCAATTAAACTTGCTTCTTTTGCACAATTCCTAAATGCAATAGCTCCGCCATTTTTTGCCCAGTTGTTTGTCCACTCCAAAGCACTTCCTTCACTCTGAATCTCAAGCGTTGAATTTTCGGCATAAATTGCACCACCATATGAGGAAGCTTTATTGTTTGTAAAAATTCCACCAGAAAGAATAAGACTTCCATTAACCACAGAAACTGCACCGCCAAAACCCTCTGTCCCAGTTGCCGAACAATTGTTGAAAGTTGCATAATCTATTGTAACAGTTGAACTATCCGCATAAATTGCACCACCCCAAGCTTGACCTCCGGAATAAGTGTTGGAACAAGTGTCAAATGCAACATTGTTAAGTTTTACAGTTGCTCTGTTTGCACAAATTACACTGCCATATTGTGTGGAAGAATTTTTTATGTTCGAGAACTCAACATTGTTTTTTATGTCAAGAGTTCCGCCGCTTTCCACTACAAACAACACATCTTTTGTGCTATCAGTTCTTTGTTCGCCAAAAGTAAGTTTATTCAGTCCGCCACCTGAAATGACAAGTGTGCCAGCCACATTAAACAAACTTCCAGAAAGAGTCCCTGCACGATAGATTGCCAATTTATTTGAAGAAAGTGTTTCTTCTGATGAGAGCATTATCGTAAGTTTTTGACCAGAAACAATGTTCAGTGTTTGACTAATTGTCAAATAACTTTCATTTTGTTGAACGCCAACCACTGCTCCATCTTCTGATGTCGAATGGCTTGCTGTATTAGGTGCACTATTTTTCAATGCATCTTGCAACGCCATATCCAAACTAGCATAATATTTATGGAATCCAGTGCTATAGTAATCTTTTATGTATGCACACGCACTTGCCCAATTGACATCAATTTCAATATTTTCGCTGTTGATTGTCACACTTCCTGGAATGCTATAGGTTTTATTATTATAAGCATAACTTGAAACATATGAACCATCCAAATAGAGGTCATCAAAATTTGGCATTTTGTATGTATTTCCAACGGAATATGAGGTGTCATCTAAGAGATATACTTCATCAGATTCCTTTACAAGTTTATAATTTTGAGAGCCTATATATCTTGCGTTTGTGTTCTTTCCAAGATTTATTTTTACTTTAGCAATATTGCTTTCCCAAACTGCATAAACGTCTATAGTTTTGCAATCAGCCAATGGACCTATAACGTCACAAAGGTCTCCTGTTTCAGTTAAAACAAAGTTATACCCGAATTCATATTCTCGTGAAGTAGAATCATACAACCTTATTTTATAACTTGATAGACTATATGAAGGCTTGTTCCATTCAGTCATCTCTTCAAAAACAACAGTTTGACCATAATATGCTGTTTCAGATTTTGTAGTCCCCCAAAGTTGACTGCCACTATTTATCTCTTTAGAATAGAAATTGATTGTGTAGGTGTATGGTTGCCAAATTGCAAAGAAAGTTATATTTTCGTTTTTAAGATTTCCAACAGTTATGTCTGACTCCGTAAGTACTGGGTGATATAAAACGCTTTCATCATTTCCTCGATTCTTATAATCATCATAATCTACAAATTCACTTGACCAACCAATAAAATTATAACCCGTTTTAAATGGCCCCATGTCGGTTAAATTGTCACCTTCTGCAGTCGGCAAAGTTACAGAATAACTGCCATCATCATTATATGTAAGTGGTTTCGCTGCGATTGTAGTTTCTCTTGTTGTGCTTGTTGCCCCATAAGCCCCACCGTTTAAGTCAAAATATGCCTTAGCCTGTGTCCAAATTGCATAAACAGTAAACACATTTTGGTCCACCACGAAATCTTTTAGACAATAGTTAACTATTGAACTTTCATTTTCCCAACCGCCAAACGTTTCAGAATCTTTTGTCGCAGTGACAAGTTTTAAGTCGTTTGCACTTATTGTTTGCCCATATTTAACTTTAACAGCAAGATTGCCCTCAAAAGAAGCTTTTTCTCCACCAACACTTGCAACAAAGGTTACAAATTTGGCATCATCAACACTGCCACCTCTTGCATCAAACACCATGGTCACTTCTACACCTTGCCACACAACTACAAAACTTCTGTCAGAACTGCTCGTTACTTTGTCATTTGCAACAACGTAATTTTCTCTTGTAAATTCTTGGAATACTGCTTTCGAAATGTTTATTGCACTATAGGCAGTTGTCCAAGAAACAAGTTGAGTTCCATCGGCACTTGCAGTCCAAACAAGACCATTATCGTCAACCGAACTATCCTCGGCAACCTTTCCACCATTGCCATCTATCACCACTTTTACATCATTGTAAACTGCATAAAGAGTAAATGTTTCAATTGTTCTTATATCTTGACTTTCTGTCAAAACATATAACAACATATTCCCGCTAGAATTGATTGTTCCATCTTTAGAAAGTGACCACCCAGCAAAAGTCATTTTTCCTTTACGGATTTGTGTTGTATCAATGCCAATGTTTGTTATATCATAGCCATTTTTTAAATACGAATATGGCAACACAAAAGTTAGGTTAAAATAATATGTCCCCTCACCATCATAATTTGCATAGTTATATTCAAAATTAGCCGATTTTTGTCCTTCGTATTCTCCGCCCAAAAGTTCAAGCTTGACTGTATAGGTTTTTTCCTCCCAAACACATTCAAAAGTGATATCGCTGTCAAAATCTGCTGACGCAAAAACATTTGTGTTTGTTCGAGAGAATTTTATTTTATAATCTTTTGAAATGATGCCCGAAGAATTCTTTTCAAATCCCTTAAAGTTGTATACAAAACCATTTATTTCATCATAGTAACTTCCAAACTTTGTTTCTTCAAACAAACTTGAAAGAGCAATTTCGCTATCATATTTAACAGTTTTTTCTTCAACAAATCTTCCGAATTCGTCACTAAATTTAATTGTTACATCGCTTTGTTCCCAAACTGGATACAAATCTATCACACCGTTTAGTTCGAATGTAAAGTTAAAAGTTCCACTTGGGTTAACAACTTCTGTTATCGGATTCCCATTTTCATCTGTTATAACATTGCCATTAGAATCTTTCAAAATAGTTTCTTCAAACAAATACACATTTTTATTCTCGCCGTCCCTGACTTGATTCTCAACTTGTTTTTCAGTTGACCAACCAATGTGAGTCCAACCATCGAGACTAAGTTGTCCTGCAAGTTTTGACGCCTCATAACAATAGAATGTACTTGACCCAACATAGCCCGAAATGCTTCCCGAGGCATCTGTAGAATATCCATTTGCTACTTGTGGACGAGCATCATCTCCATTTTGATAGTTTACTGTGTAATTGTTGTTTGCCCATGCAAGTGTAAGCCAAATTTCAAAGTGTCCACCCGTTTTATCCTCACAATAAAGACTGTCAAAATCTAAGGCTTGGCCATCAATATCTCTTGACAAAATATGCCCATTCTTGCTTATATAAGCTTTGCTGCTTGGCACCGTTTCTGCCTTGCCTGAATAGTTGACAAGCATATAATAAGTAAAGTTTCTGCCTGTAGAAGAGAGCTCTGGGAAGTCTTTAAGCACAATACTATCTCCCAGTTTGAGATTTGAAACAACAAGCCTGCCTGCAGAATCAACACCCATGATTGAACTGTCAAACCCCTCAAGGTCCGCTGATGTGTATTGTATGTCCAATTTTTGATCAATTAAACTACCCGTTGGTTCAATTACAAGTTTAATTTCTCTACTTTCCCAAACAAGTGACAATTCAATGTCCGTTGAAGGCATACTAAACTTGCTCTTCTTAAGGAGATAGGTTCCCTCTTCATTGTCTGTAATACGGATATTTGTTTGATAACAAACAGCTTTCATAACCTGATATGTCTTGTCTGCATCATCATCGTGAACAAGCTTGCTCAAAACGATTCCACTCAAATCAACATCGGTTGCATAATTAACTCTAAAGGTTGCTTCACTAGCATTGCTATAAGTTGTGCCATAAAGAGTTCCTGTAAATGTTGTGTTGTTGAATTTTACTTTAACTTCAAAGTCAGTTTCCACCCAAACACCATAAAACTCATACTCAGAGCTATAGCCAATATTTCCCATATCAAAAATGCTATTTGTTGCGTCAAAAGTTGTTTCTGATGAAGCATTTGCAAACACAAAATAACTAAACTTATATCCTTTAAAATTATCACTGAAGCGATAGAAGTATTGCGAAAGGTCAATTCTTTGTCCAAAGTTAACAGTTGCGGTCTTATCTATCTCCTTATTATTGTATTCCTTTTTGCTCATATAGAAGTTAAGTTTTACTTCGTCACCCAGCCAATCACAATACAAATAAGCAACCTTTGCAGTCCTATCGACATTGAAATATTCCTCCAAAAGCGCAACAGAATAGTCATCGCAATTGTATGTGTAAGCACCGCTATTTAAACTGCTTTTGTATCCACCAATTGTGTAATATTCCCTTTCAAACTCTACTTCGCCACCGCCAACTTTATAAGTATTTCCAACTTTTTCAAATGTAACAAGTGAGCCATACGTAATATAAGCCACTGTTTTATAGTTGTTTTCGTTGATAGCATCAAACACTCTAATTTCAATAATTTCATTGTAATTTGCCTTGAATTTTAAAGATGCAGAAGTTGAACAAGACACAATATCAGACGCATTCATGGTATTGGAGTCTTTTGTATAATCTTTCAACACATATCCCGAACGAGAGATATAATCAGCTTTTGGCAAAACAAAAGATTTCCCAACATAAACATAAATTTTAAGTAAATTTCCAACCACTTCATATCTTTGAATGCTAGTTTTCGTTGTGTCAGTGCTTGGAGTGAGTGCTGCCAACCCGTCCTCCTCATCTCGTGGGCAGAATGTGCCACCTTCGCCAAGGTCAATCGTAACTGTTGCGACATTAAGTTCCCAATGCGCATAAAGTTTTAGCGTGTATTCACCATTTAGTTCGGTCACTCCATTGCTCTTTAGAACTTTAACACTCGTAAAGGTGTCTTTCCTCTCTCCTGAACTTGTGGTCATCCAACCATCTATATAATAACCTCTCAAAAAGTACCCGTCAACTGTGCCAATGGTTGCAGTTGATGCATAGTCAACCTTTGAGCTTTGTTCCACATATACATCTCCAGATGCATTTTCATTATTTTTATACAAATGAATTGTAACCTTTTTTGGTTTAAATACAGCACACAAATTTGTAGCAATATTTGGCACAAGATAACTTCCACCCGTTGTTACAATGTTGCTATAATTCCCATCAAAATTCACAGTTCCAACATTCCCTGCAATCCAACCAACAAATTCATATCCAAACAAATATGGCACGCCGTCTCTCTTTAGGTTCGCATCAGAAATTGAATCGCTAAACCTAGTATTTAGTTCCTCAAACGTAATAGATTGGCCTGCGATAACAGAAATTTCAACTCCTTTTGTCCCGAAAACCTCACCCGAATAGTTGAGAAGTTTGATATTAAAACTTGTTGAATACCAATTCGCAACAAATCTCATATTCTTAGAAATTTCAACTATTGAATATTCATCGCCACTGACAGAAACCCATGTTAGGAAAGCATAATTGTCTTCATTCAAATTAAATCGATATGTCGTTGGGTCAATGGTTTCACCACAATAAAAATCAATTGTTGGTGTCCATTGGAAAGATGTCGCTTTTGTATATTCACTTGGAAGCAACTTTTCGTCTGTTGAAGAAACAGTCAAACTTTTAATACTTACATCTGTTGCTGGGCTCTCAGATGTAAAGGTTATAGTTGCCTTCCAAATTGCATAAAGAGTAACTGTGTTTGTCGTGGTAAAGTAGTTTTGGACATCTGCATAAGTAAGCTTGAATTCGTCCCCTTCGACAAGAAATTCTATTTTGTCACCAATAGTACCGGTTCTATTTACTTTTTGTCCCAACCACGAAGATGCACAAATTTCTTTTTCTTCCGCAAGACTATCTACATCATTTTTGAACCACCAGCCAACAAATGTTGCATCATTTCTTGCAATACTCCATGAAGGGATTACAAATACTTCTGCATATTTTTGCAATGATTCATCGGTTTTAACGTCTTTGGAAATTGACTCGAACTCGTTTTCTCCTGCAAGTGAGCCCCCATTAAGGTCAAATCTAACAGTAAACACTTCCTGCCAAACAACGCTTATGCTATCGCCTGAAGCATTAAAGTTTTCGGCACTGCCCGAAAAACTATAAACATATGAACCTGAATTTTTTGTCACATTGCCATTCTGTGCACTATAGCCATTAAACCTATAGCCCGCTCTTGTGTAACCTTCAGCTGGCATAATTGCAATTCCAGCATGCACCTCATTGTAGGTCACGGTTTTTATGAGAGTAGTATTGCTTTCTCCCACAACAAAACCATAAGTTGAAAGAGAATTTGATGCCGCTGCTTTTGCATCTTCCCAAGCACCGCCTTCAAGTTTAATTGAAAGGTTGTATGTTTTCTCTATCCAATGTGCTTTAATTGTCACTACTCCGTCATCCAAATCCGCATCATCAAATATTCCACCACTTCGGCGACTTAACAATGTAATGTCGTTGCCCAAAGCAATGGTTGTAGCATTGTCGCCATATTCATAAACGAAAGAATTAAACTTCAAATAACCTGTTATCGCACCACTTTCATCAGTGACAGACTTACCCACTTTATTATAAGCATCTGCTGTAAATTTAAATGAATCTCCATAACTAACAGTCATGGTTTGCGAACTATTTTGCCCTTCTGGGTCAACATAATTAATCGTTATTTGTGCGCCAACCCAAATTGCATAATACACCATATCCCCAACAACTTCAACAGTCATGCCGGTACTCTCGCCCGTTATTCCACTTGAATCTGTTGCCCAAAATTTCAATGTCTTATGTTGGCAAGAAAAGCCATAATCATCCGCGTTTTGCAATGTAAGGGTGTATGTCCCCTCGATATCAACTTGTGCAATCTTCCCCTCAATCGCTTGGTCATGTCCCGCCCCCACATACACTTCAAATGTTTTGCTATTTTCGCCGACATTTTCATAGAATGAAACTGTATATTTGAACGTTGGTTTTAAGACATAAACAAATTCACTTTTTGCACCAGAACCAATTATATCAAAATATGCTGAATAATTTTCTTGCAGTTGAGGAACATCAACAACAAATTCATCATCAACAGCAAAATAAGCATACCCATCTCTTTCGTTATACAAGTAGTCAAGTTCGTGTGAATCCTTTTTTGGAAGTGTCGTTATAGAAACTTTTCTATTTGTTTCATCATATGCGACTGCACTTTCAAAAGTTTGCGAGTCATTAGAATCTAAAACCCTAATTTTTACATCTTTAAGCCTCCAATCTGCCACTGCAGAAATTGTTTTTCCTATGTTATTTTGTGAAAACTCAAGGTCTTGTCCTGCAACAAACGTTTCAAGTTTGCTTTCTGCTCCACCATTTACACTTACTCTCCAACCATCAAATTGATAAACCAATTTTGATGAATACATGTTTATTTCGTCTTTGGTTGGCAAAACAATATTTGCCCCATAAGCAATCCACCTTTGCGCTGGAGAACTTCCCTCAACTCCATAAATTTCACTGCCTTTAACATTACCATTATCAAATGACAAATTAAACCACATTGCAAACAAATCAACGTCTTCCTGAGCCCCAAAAAGATTTGCGAATATTTGTGGAGAACTGTCGGCTTTAACACTTATCCCAGAACCATCAGGACTTGTATTGAAATACTCAAAAGAACTCCCAGCCAAAACTGATGAAAGTTCACTTCCATTTATGGTTATATTTCCGTCTTTTTCTGCATAAATCTTTGCTGATTTTTGCAAATTTTTTGTTGCATCTACATAAAGAGTTACGGATTTAAGTTTGCTCCATTGCGCAACAAACACCATGTCTGAACTTGCAGTGATTTTGTCTTGTTTATATGAAACTCCGTCACACAGCCACTCATCAAACGAATATCCCTCCTTCGCTTGTCCTCTTTGAAGTGAAATTTCATCGTTAAATTCAACATCAATTGAAACAGGATTCTCGTTGCCATCAATATTTCCACCAGAAAGAATAAACGTTATGTTGTATGTATAACTTTGCCATTTTGCAAAGAGCCCTCTAAAATTTGAATTAATAGTCAAATTTTGCAATTCATTTTCGGAATATTCTGTTCCTTGTTCATCCTCCCAACCGATAAAATCATAGCCCTTACGAGATTGTTCAATCTTGTCTGCGACTAGTTGTCCATTGGAATAGAAACCAACACTTATCGTTGTTTCCGCCCCACTTTTTGAAGTGCTTTGAATCATTGACAACTTTGTTCCATACTCAACTTGAATGCTCGCATAAACCCAATCTTGAATATCTTCACTATACATTTTCCCAATTTTAACTTCTGTTTGTTTCCCCTGCCATACGGACACAATTGCCACAGTGTTCGTTCCAGAAATATTCCCAGAAGCGATTTCAATTTCAGAGCCAGCCTCTTTCACCTCGCCAGCATATCTAAAGCCAACAAGATTATATCTTTCCCTTAAAATTTCATCTTTCGTTGGAAGTTTAAATTTAACACCTTCAACAAGATTTGTTATAACAATTTGCCTTAAACTTGAATCAAATGATACCCCAATTTTGTCAGTATCATAACTAAAACCATCTTTTTCAAGCGCATCAAAATTAAATTCAAAAGCAGACTTTAATACTTCCAAATCTACAACACTTGCCATATCAGAATCCAACCCTACATCAACAAGGCCAATAGTTGTTTGTTTGACAAGCCTTTTGTAATAAGCATAAATAACAATCGCATTCTCTTTTGCGTCATACCCAATGCTATTTTCCCCACCAATAAGCAAGGTGTTAAGCCCATCTTCAAGAATAGTCCCATCTTGAGTTTTAAGCCCGACAAGTGCGTAGCCATCTTTTTCTCTATCTAACAAAGAAGCATCAATCCATTTGCTAACTTCTTGCGAGTAACCATTTGATACCGCTCCAGTTGCAACAAGGTCACTTCCTGCAATTCCATTTGCAAAAATTTTAAGATCTGTTGCACACTCCTCCCACACCGCATAAAGATCAACACTGCGTTCGTTATTTAAAAATTCTTTAGATAAAGTTATTTTGCCATAACCTGTTGAGATAGAAACATAATCTTTCCCAAAAAGTGGATTGGTTGCTTCGCCATTTTCGACTATAGGGTTAACCGTGGTCCAGCCAACAAGATTGTGATTTTCAACATCACTTTTATCCGTAACCTCTTTATATTCAGCAAGCGCACGATAGGTTGGCAATGGATATTCCGTGCCATACTTCTTTGAAACTGAAACAACCTCGTCTTCATACACCTGCGTCTTCCCATGAGAGGCAAAGTATTTATTTTTACTATCTTTATTTGTATGTAGCCTTATCTCAATGTTCTTTGCTGAATAGTTCGCAACAATAGCGCTGTCCCCTGCAGGCGTATCAATTTGACTATTAAGCGAGAATCTATTGTTTTCCTCACCAAAAGAAACAAGTTCATAATAATTTTCAATGAAATTTTTATAGTCAACTTTTGAAATGGCAGAGTATCCATCTTCAATTTGTCCAGTCGTTGAAATTTTCGCCACAACAGAGGTGTCATCATAATACTCACAATCCAAATTCACAAGTTTTTGTGCCACTTCACCAAGGTCAATTTTTTCTGCCCAATATTTTGTTGTTACTTCATAAAGGAATAAGTTTGAACCATCGTTGTCATAATCGTTTTGAGCATAAAATCTCGTTGTAACATCACCCAATGTATACCCAGCATAAAGAGTTACCTTTTCCTTTACAACGAAAGGAGAATAAGGTTGAGTCCTTTCCTCATCTAAATACCAGCCTTCAAATTTCGCCAACACAAGAGGAGAACCATCAAACTTTGTTGAAGTTACATCCGCCAAGTTTTCAGCAACAAAAACATCTCCTTCTGTGCAGGTTTTTGTTTCCACTGCTTCAAAAGGCCCTGTTACAAATTCAATATCATAAGTTTTTTTCCTTCCACCAAGCAAAATTCCCAGCCCGAGACTCAACATAAGCACACAAGCCACAACAGTGCTAATCACAATTGCAAGTTTTTTCTTTTTTGGTTTTTTGCCATCAAGCAAAACTGCGGCCTTATCTCTTTTTTCTTTATCAACTGCGCCATTTACATTTTGTCCAACCAGTTTTTCTTGCAAGTTTTGGCCTTGAACACTTGCATTAAGACCAATTCCTTGCTCTCTTGATCCTTGCGCATTAAGATTAGCATTTTGGCCCTGTGAAAATTGTCTTTGTTGAAATTGCCCCTGTTGATTTTGCCTTTGCGCCATCTGACCTTGCGGAAATCTTACGTTTGAATTTTGGCCTTGAACATTTTGATTTCTAACAAAACCATTTTGACCTTGAATATTTTGTCCAGGAAGTTGAGAGTTATTATTCGTAAAATTTCCACGAACATTAGCATTAACATTTTGTCTATATGGATTATTTTGCATTTGAGGACTTCTATTCTGCAAATTTTGCCCCATTGCCCCGTTTGGCCCACTGAAAGTTTGCGCCCTATTTTGCATTTGCGCTTGCAGACCTGCAGGTTGGCTTTGGCGTTGCGAAAAGCTAGCTCCGTTTTGAACAGGTCTATTTTGTTGCAAATTCCCGACATTTCCATTTTGTCCAACAGGTCGGTTTTGTCCATTTGCCGCAAAAGAACTTGGGGCTTTATTCCCGCCATTTTCTTTCATTTGACCATTCCCATTGTTGCCATTTCCAGCTCCAAACAAATTCTTGTCCATAACACTTACTCCCTAATATTGTTTCACTTCTTCGCAAAAATATTTTTATTTAACAATGTTTTTTATAAAAGCAACCGATGTGAAAAAAGAAAAATTTCCAAATACAACAAATTGCAATTTGATAAATTTTCATTTCAACACTTTTGTTCAGTGACATTTCTAAGACAGATCTTGTATTCAAACAAAATTGTCAAAAAAATTTAATTGTCACTTTTCGTTTGTCAAGCCACTTCTACGATATTATTTTACCATACAATATATATAAAACACAAATAAAAGTGACATATTTTTACAATTTTTTTATGCTTTTTTTGCATAATTTTACTTGACATTTTTTATTAAATTTTTCGTCAATTTTTTTGTACATAACTAACAAAATTTTCTGTCAATTTTTATTGATTTTTACACAAAAGTTATCCACATTTCTTGAGATTTTGTGGACAACTTTGTTTATAAACTTCAGCCTTCCGTCTTGTCAGTCGCATAATTTTTGTACTACTCCAGTTATCTTAAACCAATAATTCAGACTGAGCTTCAAAGTATTGTAAATTTGTGAGCATCACTATGCAAAAAACAAAATAATTAAACTGTAAAATTCACATTTTATTTTATGAACCTATATTCAGTCCCGACTACTCGTTCGATTTAAACATCTCGTAGAACTGCACTAATCCGCCTTTGCACAAAAATAATCTTTGAATTTTCGAACAATAAGTCGGAAGCCATTTCCCGCTTGTAGACTGAAAATCAATCCATTGAGTTCTCTGTTATAAAAATATAACGAACACCTGTATTTTTATGCCCAGCAACTTGTTATATTTTCAACAAATTTCAAATTTTGTTTTTACTCATACCTATTTAGATATTTCGCATCAAATTTGTCTTTAACATTTGTTTGATTTTAACTATTCTTTACTGAATGCTAAAAAAATTATGTAAAAACACAACATAAATTTATGCTTGCTTTCATATGCTTCCTATATTTTCTAATATTATTATCACACTTTATACTCTCCTTAAGATAAGTCGAAAAATTTACTTGACAAAATTTTTAAAAAGTACGACACTAACAAATGTCGGCTTAAAATAACCATAAAAATTTACATAAAATTAATAAATTTATATAAAATTGGGAGAAAACATGATAAAAAAACTTGCAAAATCTATTCGAGAATATAAAAAACCTGCCATTCTTACCTCAATTTCTGTTATGTTGGAAGTAATTATGGAAGTGCTCATACCCTACGTTATGGCTAGTTTGATAGATGAGGGTGTATCTTGTGGAGATATTTCCGCAACACTAAAATATGGACTTATTCTTACTATCATGGCAATAATGTCACTTTTTTTTGGCTTTTTGTCTGGCAGTTTTTGCGCAACAGCAAGCTCAGGTTTTTCAAAGAATTTGAGAAAAGATATGTTTGAAAAAATTCAAACTTTTTCATTTTCAAACATTGACAAATACTCCTCTGCAGGCCTTGTGACAAGGCTTACAACTGATATATCCTATGTTCAAAATGCTTTTCAAATGCTCATTCGTCTTGCAATTCGCGCCCCACTTATGCTAATTTTTACAATCATTATGACCATTTCTATAAATGCACAACTTTCCCTTGTTTTTGCTGTAGCAGGGCCAATCTTGTGTTTGCTAATTTTCCTTGTCTTGAGAAAGGTTCATCCTTCATTCAAAAAAGTAATTCAAGAATACGAGGACTTAAATAGAGTTGTTGAAGAAAACGTTCGTGGTGCAAGAGTCGTAAAATCGTATGTTCGTGAAGATTATGAAATTGAAAAGTTTGACATAACTAGCGAGCAAATTTATAAGGATTATTCACACGCAAGAAAGCTTATGTCATTAAACTCGCCAATTATGTCTGCAACTGCTTATGCATGTTTGCTTGTCATATCTTTCCTTGGAGCGAAAATTATTGTAAATTCTGGTGGGACAGCCCTTGAGTGTGGACAACTCACAACAATGTTTTCCTATACAATGCAAATTCTATCCTCACTTCTAATGTTTTCGTATGTCCTTATGGGGTTTACAATTTCTCGGCCTTCCGCAGAGAGAATTGTAGAAATTCTTGACGAAGTCCCTTCAATCAAAAACCCAGAGAGCCCAATTATGAAAGTAAAAAATGGAGACATCGACTTTGAGAATGTGTCATTTAGTTATAAAGGGGACATTTCCAAATTATGTTTGAAAGATGTTAATTTACACATAAAATCAGGCGAGACAATTGGCATTTTAGGGGCAACAGGCAGTTCCAAAACCACTCTAGTGTCTCTTATTCCACGCCTCTTTGATGCGACTAGCGGTGAAATTTTTGTGGGAGGCAAAAATGTGAAAGAATATGACCTTGCGGTTTTGCGTGATAGTGTTTCTATGGTTCTGCAAAAAAATGTCTTGTTTTCAGGAACGGTAAAGGAAAATCTCCTTTGGGGCAATAAAAATGCTTCGGACGAGGAAATTAAACAAGCATGTGACATTGCTTGCGCAAGTGAATTTGTGGAAAAAATGCCAGAAAAATATGACACACACATTGAGCAAGGTGGAAGCAATGTTAGTGGTGGGCAAAAACAACGACTTTGCATAGCACGTGCACTTCTCAAGAAACCAAAAATTCTCATTCTTGACGATTCAACCAGCGCTGTCGATACAAAAACCGACGCAAGAATTAAAAAAGCACTGCGCGAAACAATGCCAAAAGTTACAAAAATTGTTATTGCTCAAAGAGTTTCAAGCGTGCAAGATGCCGATAGAATTATAATTCTTGATGGTGGCAAGATAGTTGCCATCGGCTCTCATAAGGAACTTCTGAAAACAAGTGACTTATACAATGAAATCTACAATTCACAAACAAAAAAGGGAGGAAAGTAATATGGACGACAAGAAAAAAATGCCTGGGGCAAAAAACACAAAACAAACTGCAAAACGAATTTTCTCCTATATGGGCCGTGGACAAAAATTTATGCTCGGAATTGTTATTCTTTGCATTCTTATAAGTTCTGCAACATCAGTTGTTTCCACACTTTTTATTAAAAGATTGATTGACAGCTACATAACCCCTCTTCTAATTGCAGGGGGTGGCGATTTCACTCCACTTTTAATGCAAATAATTCTTATGGCATGCATTTTAGGTTTTGGGGTGTTGGCGCAGTACTTATACAATTTTTTTATGGTAATAATTTCTCAAAGCATTTTGAAGAAAATTCGTAATGACATGTTTCGCAAAATGCAAAAATTGCCAATAAAATATTTTGATACGCACACTCATGGCGACATTATGAGTCGATTCACAAACGACACTGATTCTCTTGAAAGCATGCTTTGTCAAAGCGTTCCGCAAATAATTTCTTCCGTGGCAACCGTTGTTATGGTATTCTTTGCGATGCTTTACCTAAGTGTTTACCTTACTCTAGTAGTCCTTGCCTTCCTTTTTGGAATGATGATAATTGTCAAAAATCTCGGAGCAAAAAGTGGCAAATATTTTGTCGCACAACAAAAAACTTATGGGACAACAACAGGCTTTGTGGAAGAAATGCTGAATGGACAGAAGGTTATCAAAGTTTTCAATCACGAATCCGAAACAATTACAAATTTTAACAAAATTAACGAAGAATTATGTTTTAATTCTACAAAAGCAAACAAATACGCAAACATTTTTATGCCAATTATGAGCAATTTGAGCCATTTGCAATATGTTATAATTGCAATTATCGGTGGTCTTCTTGCTGTTAATGGAGCAAACAACCTCACCCTTGTTGGTTTTTCTATTGTGGAAATCGGAACAATAGCCTCATTTCTTCAACTTTCTAGGTCGTTTAGCATGCCAATAAGCCAAGTTTCACAACAAATGAATTCAATTATTCTAGCAATTGCGGGTGCAGAACGAATTTTTACACTTATGGATGAACTTCCAGAAGTGGACAATGGAACTGTAACTTTGGTTCATGCAAAGAAAATTGATGGGAAACTGGTCGAAACAGCTGAAAAAACACAAATTTGGGCTTGGAAAGACCCTGAAAGAGAAGAAAACGACCAACTTGTTGAACTTCGAGGCGATGTAAGATTTTATAATGTAAATTTTGGATATGAACCACAAAAAACAATTTTACATAACATTTCCCTTTATGCAAAACCTGGACATAAAATTGCCTTCGTGGGTGCAACTGGCGCAGGCAAAACAACAATCACCAATTTAATCAACCGTTTTTATGACATTTCAGACGGAGAAATCAAATATGATGGCATCGACATCAAAAGAATAAAAAAAGATGATTTGCGACGTTCAATTGGAATGGTTTTACAAGACACCAATCTTTTCACTGGTACTATTAAGGAAAATATCCGGTATGGCAATCTTGATGCCACAGATGAAGAAATTTTTGAAGCGGCAAAACTCGCCAATGCAGATGACTTCATTCAACGACTTCCCCAAGGTTATGATACGATGTTGACTAGTGATGGGGCAAATCTTTCTCAAGGGCAAAAACAACTTTTATCCATTGCCCGTGCAACAGTTGCAAATGCACCTGTTATGATTTTGGATGAAGCAACATCAAGCATTGACACCCACACGGAAGCACTTGTGCAACAAGGAATGGATAGCCTTATGCATGGAAGAACGGTATTCGTAATTGCTCACCGTTTGTCAACTGTCCAAAATTCAAATGTTATTATGGTCCTTGAAAATGGCATAATAATCGAAAAAGGCACACACGAAGATTTGATTGCAAAACATGGAAGATATTATGAATTATATTCTGGAACATTTGAACTTGAATAGAAACATGCGATTGCAAAACTTCAAAAGATAAGCATGACAAATCATCCAATTACCGAACTGGAAAGTTATGTCAAAACGACAAATAAGAAAGTAAATTTAGATAATTTATAGTTTCCGCTTGTACAAAGGGAAATAGAAAATATACTATAACAAAAAATCTCACAAAATTTGTGAGATTTTTTTATTTAATTGATTGCTATTTAGTGTGACTATTATTCATTTGAAACACGAATTTCGTCTTGTTCCTCTGTCGCTTTGCGAATGGACAGGCCAATTCGTTGCTTTTGAAGGTCAATAGATATAATCTTAACTTTTACCACCTGTCCAACCGTCAATTCTTCGCTTGGGTGTTTGATATATCTATCACAAACTTCCGATATATGCACGAGTCCATCTTGATGAACCCCAATATCCACAAAAGCGCCAAAGTCTATAACGTTTCGAACGGTCCCTTTCATAATCATACCAACTTTCAAATCTTCAATGCTCATAACATCACTTCTAAGTTCTGGCTTTGGAAGATCGTCACGAATATCTCTGCCCGGCTTTAAAAGTTCTTTTACAATATCGTCAAGGGTTGGAACGCCAACGCCACATTCCTTTGCAACATTCTCTTCACCTTTTGCTCCAACAAGTCGTGGCAAATTTTGGATTGTGTCAGTACCAATATCTTTTTCACTCATACCAAAAAGTTTAAGGAGCTTTTTGGTAGCTTCATATGTTTCTGGGTGAACCCCTGTGTTGTCCAAAATATTTTTCTCATTTGGGATTCGCAAAAAGCCCGCACATTGTTCAAAGGCTTTTGCACCAAGTTTTGGAACGTTTAAAAGGTCTTTACGTTCAACAAATTTTCCATTTGATTTCCTGTATTCAACAATACTTTTGGCAATTCCAGCATTAAGTCCTGAAATATGTTCCAATAATTTGTAACTTGCGGTGTTCAAATCAACCCCAACAGAGTTCACACAATCTTCCACAACCCCATCAAGCACAGAAGAAAGCCTTTTTTGTGGCATATCGTGTTGATATTGCCCGACCCCAATTGATTTTACATCAATTTTAATAAGTTCCGCCAATGGGTCTTGCAAACGTCTCGCAATGCTTACAGCACTTCTGGTTGTAACATCATACTCTGGAAATTCTTCTGCTCCTAGTTTAGAAGCACTGTAAACTGACGCGCCTGCTTCATTTACAACCATATATTCAACTTTTCGTGGTAATTTCTTGATAAGATTGCTAACAAAAATTTCACTTTCCTTGCTTGCCGTTCCATTCCCAATTGAAATTGCATCAACTTTATGTTTCATAATGAGATTGCTCAAAACTTCCTCTGATTTCTCAATTTGGTTGTGTGGTGGAGTTGGATAAATTACCGTTTTATCGATAACATTCCCATTTGTGTCAATAACCGCTACCTTGCACCCAGTTCTATATGCTGGGTCAAGTCCCAAAATTACCTTATCTTTCAAAGGTGGTTGCATAAGGAGTGGCTTCAAATTTACTTCGAACATTTTGATTGCTTGTTCGTTTGCTACGTCTGTGAGATTATTCCTAAGTTCCCTTACAAGAGAGGGCAAAACAAGTCTATCAAAACTATCAGTAATAGTATTTTTCATAAACTCTGAAAATTTCCCGTTCTTGACAAGAACTTCATCGCTTATAAGTTCAATGCATTTTTCATTATTTGTTTCCACTTCAACCTTCAAACAATCATCTTTTTCGCCACGATTGATTGCCAAAATCCTGTGACTTGGAATTTTGTTGACAGGTTCTTTGTAATTTTCATAAGTTTGGTAAATAAGATATTTTTCGCCCGGTTTTAGAGTGGTAACAATTTGTGCAGATTCTGCCAAGAATTCTCTCAAAATTTTTCTGATATCTGCATTGTCAGAAATCATTTCTGCAATTATATCCGAAGCCCCAGCCACTGCTTCTTCGGCAGTTTTTACACCTTTTTCCTCATTTATATATTCTTTGGCTATTTCCAAAATGTCACGCTTATCTTTCTGCGCAAACAAAATCTCTGCCAAAGGTTTGAGCCCTTTTGCCTCTGCAATTGTTGCACGTGTCTGTCTTTTTGGACGGAAAGGTCTATATATATCCTCAAGTTCCGTCATTGTAAGGGCTTTGTCAAGAGCCTCCATAATTTCTGGAGTCATTTTTTCTTGGTCTGTGATAAGTTTGATAATTTCTTCTTTTCGTTTTTCAAAGTTGCGAAGGTACTCCAATCTATCTGCAAAATCCCTGATGACTTGGTCATCACAACTGCCATGCATTTCCTTTCTATAACGAGCAATAAACGGCACTGTGCACCCCTCATCTAAAAGCGAAATGATGTTATTTGCGTATTCTTGTTTTATATTAAATTCCAAACTTAATGCTTTTGCGATATCCATAATATATTCCTTGTTTATTCGTAGAATTTGTGTGAAAACTTAAATAAGTTTAATTTTGTGAGATTCAAGATAATATCTCTTTTCCCTCGCCTCACCAATAGAAAAAGATTTGCGTGGAAGAACTCCATGTTTTATAACAAATTCAAATAATTGGGATTTGTCAAGAGTTGGGAGAGTAAGTCCAATATTTCCATCTTTTTCACAAATTTCCTTCAAACTGTCCAAGCCATGAACATAGTCAACAGACATTTCGAGCTGTTCTGCAATACATTTGTCTATATAGTCTTGCACAAGTTTTATAGCAAGAGGAGAATTGTTTGGAAGGTCATAAGAATCTTCCTTGCCTCCCACAAAAATTTTTTCTTGTTTTGCATCTTCTTTTGGCCCTTTATAAAGCTTTTTAAGTCCTTTGATAAAGCTTGCATCTGCCCCACGAATAACCCTATAAATTGGGCTAAATTCGATGCCTTCATCGTGAATATTAACAACCTCTACAAGCACAAATCGTGCTGGGTGCGTTTCCTTTTCTGCATCTGTTAAGTTAACTTTAATTCTATTCCAATGCTCTTTTGCTGTAGCCAAACTGTGATTCCCGTCACCAACTGCAAAAAGAAGTGGGGTTTCAGTGTTAAATGTTTCTTTAAGATAATCTTTATCCAAAAGTTTGTCAAATTGAGAGGCAACCTCGTCAACATTTTTAACTTTCCAACCTGCGATATGGCCGCCACCCATATTCAAATCAAAATCATAAACCTTTTCCAAATTTTGTCTATTTTTATAAAGATTTTCAACAATTTTTTGTTTTCTATCATCAAACAAAAGCATGATATGCGGAAATTCCAAAATTGCATCTTTTCTTATTTCCACTCTTGGTGGGATGCGCTCTATAATCGTCCCTTCAGTTGCTTTTATAAGAGCTGGCACGTCTGGGCGAAAATCGTACGTTTCAAGGTCCACGTTCATAACAAGCCCAAGTCTGTGTGGGTAAAGTGAAGTTGACCTATCCACCAAAATCATACATGCCCCCGCGTCTTCCACCAGGCCTTTTTCATAATAAGACTTCATATTCTTATTTATCTTATCTATTCTTTCGTGATTATCTTTGCTAAGATAAATTTCTGGGAACGTAAGATCGAGAGTTGTAGGAGCATCCTTAACAAACTTTGCAACTTCCTCCCAATATTTTGGTTCACTTGTAAACTGGTCGCAAGCGATGACTGCCCATTTGGAATAGTCCAAATGTTTTTTGGGCAAATAAATGTGTTGTTTCTTTATAACAGACATAATTTCCTCCATTGCAAATTTCTTTGCATTTAATAATCCCATCTTAACATATTTAACAAAAATTGTTAAGTGATTTTCCCCCATTACAATGAGGTTACAAAATCTTTTGCTCGTGATGTTACCATTTGCATATCTTTTTTATTCTTAAATTCGCCCATAATTCGCATGTAGGGTTCAGTGCCAGAAAATCTGAGCAAAAGCCAACTCCCATCCTCAAAAAAATACTTGTGTCCATCAAGGTTCCCTGTTGATTCTACCGAAATCCCAAAGTTAGGGATAAATTTTTCAAGTGCAGTTTCAACTCTTTTTCTGTTATTCACCATAACCGCATCGGCATAGCAAGTCATGTTATACCCAACATGTTTTTTAAAATCTTTGACAATTTCACTGAGTGGTTTTTTAAGATTTGCCACCATTTCTAGGAGTAATAAATAAGTCATTATGCCATCTTTTGTATAAACATTTGAACCAATTTCAATCCCATTTTCTTCAGCACCCATATAAGCATTGTTGTTTATCAAAGCTTCACCGATATTTTTAAATCCGACCTTCGTTTCAAAATAATCTGTATGCAAAATGTCACAAACAAGCTTGCCAAGTGATGAAAAGACATAATTTCCAACAAACCCACCGGAAATACCTTTCGCTTTAACAGCGTAATAATAAAGCATTGGGGCAATCAAATTTCCATTATAATAATTCCCCTTTTCATCAATTACTCCAATTCTATCTCCATCTCCATCAGTTGCAAAGCCAAACGCATAACCCTCACTTTCAACCTTTTTTGCGAAATCCACCAACTTATCCTCATTTGGAATGGGAGCAGAACCTTCAAACTCTACATCTCTATTTGTGTTTAAAATGTCACAATTTAATTTCTTTTTATCGACTAGCATTTCCACAACTTTTACACTTGAACCATGCATACAATTAAAAGCGGTTTTCAACTCCTTCATTTCATGTGAAAACTTGACATTCTTTAACATATTATCAATATATTCGCCATAAAGAGAAGGCATAATTTCAAAAAGTCCATTTTCCTTTGCCTCATCTAGTTCCATCATTTTAATTTTCTTTTCGTGGTCTGAAAAAGCATTGAATTCTGCCTCAAGATAGTGTTCCAAATCCCTACCATCTTTTGAAAAAATTTTTATGCCATTGTAATAATATGGGTTGTGGCTGGCAGAAATGAAGATTGTTATATCATTCCCCAAAAATTTGCCCGCAAAACTTGCAAGTGGACAAGGGACACTTGCGCCCGCCATAATTATTTTTATGTCATTTGCCACAAGGACTTTTGCAAAATGTTTAGCAAAACTATCCGATAAAAATCTATTGTCATAGCCCACAAAAACTTCTTTTTTAAACCTATGTTTTTTTATAATGTCGCAGGTTTCCTTCGCTATTTTTGACACAGCATCAAATGTAAAGTCGGCAGCAATAATTCCTCTAAACCCAGATGTTCCTATCTTCATCATAAGCCTCCCCTCCAAAAAATTTCATTTTATTATATAACACAATTCTTCACTCGCAAAACAATTTGCACAATTTTGTTTTAAAAGTTTTCTAAAGATATATTTAAATACTTGCTTTAATTTAGATTTTGGAATAAAATATATGTGATTATATAGGATGTTTCAAAAAAGGAGATTTCATGGATATTTATATGATTTTAACAATAATTCTTGCTGGAGTTTGCCTTATAATGTTTGTGTTGCTCGTAGCAATCAACAACAAATATTCAAAAATGCTTCGTGCCATGCAGAACAGAGAAGTGGACAACGTCAACCAAAAGCATGGGATTAGATATACCGTTGACCAAACCGTTGTTGATGAAAACGGAGATATGAACGTTTCTCTTTCACAAAAAGATATCATTCTAAAGCAAAATGAAACACAAACTGCAAGTACAAAAAACAGCCTTAAACCAGGCAAATACACCGTGCTTTCAAATGGTGATGATGAAAAATTTAACATTCGCATTGGCGGTCTTGTAAAAGAATATCGCCATGGACAAAATATTATCATTGCCGAAGGCGAAGAAATAACAGCCGTCAGCGGAACGGTAATTTTGAGATAATAGGAGAAAAATTATGGGACTTTTTAGAATTCTTAAATCACAACTTTTAAAAAACATTGATTGGCTTGACAACTCACAGGATACTATGGTGTATCGCTTCCCTATGGAAGGACGAGAAATTATGGTCGGCTCAAAACTTACAGTTAGAGAAAGTCAAGTTGCAATCTTTATGGTCAAAGGGAAAATTGCTGATGTCTTTGGACCTGGGATTCACACGCTTATTGTTGATAACCTTCCAATTTTGTCTGCACTTCTCGCTTGGCCAAGAGGGTTCAAATCCCCCTTTACTGCAGATGTGTTTTTTGTAAATACAAAACAATTCACAAATCAAAAATGGGGCACAACAAATCCAATTACGATGCGAGACAAAGACTTTGGTTCAATTAGAATTAAAAGTTATGGGACTTTTGCTTTTAAAGTTAAGGATCCTGTTGTTTTCCTTAAAGAACTTTTTGGCACAAATTCCCTTTACACCACCGACAGTGTTGTCAGTTATCTCAAAAGCATTCTTGTATCGGGCATTTCAGACACCATTGCACAAAGCAAAATAAGCGCTCTTGACCTCGCTTGTAATCTTTTGGAATTTAATACACTTGCGAAAAGTCAAATTGATAACCAGTTTGAAAAACTTGGACTTGATCTTACAAATCTTGTCATTGAAAACATTTCATTCCCAGAACAAGTTGAAAAAGCCCTTGACACTAGCACCTCAATTGGGGTTATGAGTGACAAAATGGATATGTATTTAAAGTATAAATCTGCTGAAGCAATTGGCGACGCAGCCAAAAATCCAGGCATGGCAGGGTTTGGAAGTCAACTTGGAACAGGGCTTGCTTTTGGCCAAATTATGAAAGAGACAATCTCGTCATCAACTTCCGAAAAAGCGTCAACAAAAACAGAAAAGAAGGGGCGCTTCTGTCCAGAATGTGGTGCAGAAAACAGTGCAAAATCAAAATTTTGTTGCGAATGTGGCAAGCCTCTTACTCAAACAAAAAAAGTATGCCCAAAATGTGGTGCAGAAGTTAGTGCATCGGCAAAGTTTTGTGGTGAATGTGGGAGCGAAATAAAATAATGGCACTTTCCAACAAATGCAAAAATTGTGGAGCAGAATTAACTTTTGATGTCATGGAGCAAGCACTTGTTTGCACTCATTGCTCAAGCAAAGTAGAATTTGAGAAAAACACAAAAAAACTTGAAAAGAAAAACTTTGACAGCACTTCAACCATAGAACAAGAACCAACAAAATTTACCCAGTTTTTGTGCTCGACTTGTGGACGAGGGCATATTTCTCCAACGGACATCCCTCTTTTTCGTTGCCCTAGTTGCGGAGCAATGACACTTGAAAGAACAATGAAGGTCGCATATAGACCTAATGGAATTATTCCCTTTAAAATAAAAAAATCAACTGCACTTGATAAATTTTATGCATGGGTAAAGCGAAGAAAGCTTGCTCCAAACAATCTCAAAAAGATTGCTCGTGCAGAGACTTTAAATGGGATGTATGTTCCAGCTTACACATTCGATTTTGAAACTGACAGTGAATATTCTGGCATTGGCGAAACCGACCATAGAGATAGCAAAGGACACACTCGCATTTCCCGCAACCATTTCAGTGGTTCAGAACACAATAGTTACACAAACTATTTTGAAAGTGCCTGTGGTGAAGTGTCATCATACAAGCTTCAATCTTTAGGCGGATATGATTTTGCAAATATTTGTTTATATTCTCCGGAATATCTCTATGGTTGGATTGCAAGCGAAGTGGTGACCAACCTACAAGATGCTCACAAAAACATGATAAGTTGCGTAGAAACCGAAATTTCAAACAATATACGTTCAAAAAAAGAACGTCATTACAGTCGTGTTCGCGATTTCAGATGTTCAACCACCTTTAGTGACCAGAAATATAGTTATGTTTATCTGCCTGTTTGGAAAGGCACATACAAATACAAAACAAAAGATTACTATTATTATGTAAATGGTGAAAATGGTTCTGTGACGGGAAATTCTCCAAAAAGTTTTTGGAAGATTCTTCTTATCGTTCTTATTTTCCTTGGGTTTACCGCGCTGGTTGTTTGGCTCGTTATGAAATTTGGAACACTGGAGGATGACTCATTCGACAAATTTATCCCCAATTTACATTAAAAAGTGGATAAAGCAACAATTATTTTTAATTTATGCCCGTTATAGTCCAACAAGTTCATCAATGCTTGTGCCAAAAAACTTTGCTAGCATTATGAGCGAATACATGCTTGGTTCTCTCAACCCATTTTCCCACAGACTTATCACTCCTTTGCTCACACCAATGGCTTTTGCCAGCTCCACCTGTCCAAGCCCCTTTTCAATGCGTAACTCCTTTAAATTATCCCTAAATTTGTTTTTATATTCCATACATCATATATTCTCACTTTTGTAAGAAAAAAACTTGACTTCTTACAACTGTAAGATGTATAATATGATTAACAAATGAAAAGGAGGAAAAGATGAAATTTTGTTCTCGTTGCGGAAAAGAACTATTTGATGAAGCAGTTGTTTGTGTGGGTTGTGGATGTGCTGTGCCAAATAACAATCACATGGTTCAAACTCCCATCTTCAACGAAAGAAAAACAAAATTCTGCGCACATTGCGGAAAAGAGATTGATCAGGATGCTGTCGTTTGTCTTGGTTGTGGATGCTCTGTGTCAAATCAAGAATATTACCCAGCCCCTGAAGTGGTGAATAACTTTGATATATATGAAAAAGTCTCCCCCAGCGGGCTAAAAACAGCTTCAATAATTTTAATAAGAATTTTTATCACATTACGGGCTATTGCCGCTATAATCCTTATAGGCTATCTTCTTGCTTTGCATACCGGAGATCCAGAACTCCTCCCTCTTGGTTACTTATTCCTTTATTTCTTGCCTTCACTGGCAATGACGATAGTACCACTTGCTTGGAGTATTCCTATGGGGATAATTTTGGTTAGGAAAACAAGAAATGGAGAACCTATTTCAACTGGCTTTAAAGTTTGCATTTTGCTCTTTGTAGATCTGATTGCAGGCATTCTGCTACTTTGTGATAAAGATTAAAAAATTAAAAACAATATTTTTATTATAAAAACATCCCTAAGGTTGCCCTAGGGATGTTTTATTGTTATTGTTCAAGTTTACTTTGCATAAAACGTTCTTTCTTTATATCTTCTGCCCATTGACAGCCAGCAATTCGTTGTTCGTTAGTACTATAAAGTTCTTTAATCAATTCCCCAACATGTACACGTGGGTCTTTATTTACAATATACCCAACAATTTCGCCAGACATTCCTTCCATTGTTCTTTCAATTTCGGCCTTGTCATTTGCAATCGAATTTTCTTGAACTCTTGACATAGTTATATAATTTCCAGTGTTTGTATAGGCAAATAATGTTGATGGAACTTTTTTTGAAACAGGAACAACCTTTTGCCCCAAAAGGCCATCAACAATATTATAACAAGCCCCTTCATACAATTCACAAAAAATTTTTTCTCCACTATGTTCATATGCTCTATGTCCAATTCTTTTGTACATCTCAAAATATTTGTTTGGACAAGCATTGGCGTTCTTGATATCTCCTTGATTTGGGGTCGCATCATCAGTTGCCGAAACACCTATGTAATATTTTGGAGAACTATTTAAATATATTATTTCTTTTCTCTCTTTTTTGTCGTCATAAGGGACAATTTTTTGTTCAATAGCCCCATTATTAAAGCCTAAAATGTAGTCTGCAACGTTTTTCGATTCTATTCTTTGTGAGATTTTTACATTACTTTCATCTTGTTCAACACACATTTTGTCACAAAGTTCTTTTACTTCAGGGTCATACTTCATTCTACCAACTTCATAAGCCTTGTTTATTGCCTTCGACAAAATAGAGTCCAACATCCTTTGAGTAGAATCTGGGTCTGCATCATAAATTTTGCTTCCCACAGTGAAATCAAAGACATTGCAGGCTTCGCCAGTATCAATATTAAAAATAAGAATTCTTTTTGGTTTTTGAGCAAGAGCTGGTGTTGATTTCGAAACATAATCTGGATAATTCCCGTCTTGGTCTGGCTCTGACGAATATCTTCTGCCTTCTGCAAACACTGCAAAAACTCTTCCGTTTTTTGTATCACGCCAAATGGAATCTGTTATTTGAAAAACATCAATACTATGACATTCTCCATTTTTGTTGGCAGAAATTGATTGCAAAACAATATCGTCAGTCAATGCAAAACTTCTATCCTTGGAAATTGCTGAAAATTGTTCTCTATTGGCAACATCCAAAAGCATCTTTTCAACCAATTCTTTTGTTGCAACTCTCATGGTCACATCTCCTATGCAAAATTATCTTTCCATTCCCGATTCTTCTGAAGCGGAATTGTAAAAAGCAATGTAGTTTTCATCACGAGGAATGTCGTTGTAGTTTTGTTCCAAAATATGTTTTGTAGTTGTATCCTTGCTGTTCTCTGCCACTTGTTCGTTTGTTTCGTCTACTTCAACAGCCTTAATGCCTTCCTCATTTGCCAAAATAACAACATCCAGCGATTTTCCCCCATTGCGAGAAAGGGATGTCAAAGTTTCAAATCTTTGAAAAACCTGTTTAGTCTTTTCGACATTCGAATGAACTTTTCCTTTAACTCTCACTGCAACAATTCCCTCTGCATCAGGATAAGCTTTTTTTCTAAGCTTTGCATAATCCCATGTGTAGCAAAGGCAAATGTCAACCTGCTTCGCCCCAACTTTTTCACCATTTTTTAAAGCTGTGTCAATCATTGACCAAGAAAGTTTTGACAAATCTCCGCTCAAAATATGCTCTGTGTAAACACCATTTTCAAGTTTGCTTCTTTCTTTAAGATAATAAGCCACAACTTTGTTTTTATCAATACTCATTTCTATTTCTCCTTTTTGGGAATACATCAACATCCCCTTTTCTTAAGTATATTCTATCATAAATTTCTAAAATTTCAACACTTATTTTAAAATTTGTTACAACAACCAAAATTATTTTTTCCCCATCTGCCCTTTTGGGGAATATTAGCCTTATTTATGTCTAAAAATTTCATATAAAACAAACAATATAACATAAAAAAATTGAAAAAAACGTCAATATCTATTGACAACAACAAAAATTTATACTAAAATTGCATTGTCATTTGTTTAAAGTTTGCATTGTAAATAAATTTTTTCAATTTTAATCACAACTGACTCTTAATCATACGCTCCGCAATGAGTATAAACTATAATCGTGGGCCACTAGCTCAGTTGGTAGAGCAACTGACTCTTAATCAGTGGGTCCGGGGTTCGAGTCCCCGGTGGCCCACCACAAATGAATAACACGAACTCTGATTTTAAAGGGTTCGTGTTATTTTTTAGCAATGATTGATTTGGGGGGTGAATTCGAAATATAGTTTTGGAAAATGGTTTGATATATAAGTTTTTCCAAAACGTGTTGTTGGAAATGCCAAAAAGAATTTTGAACATTTCAATTGTAACAAAAAATATAACAACTGACATACATTACATCAATATTCCCGAATTGCCTTTTCAAGTGCATTGGCAAGGTTTTCATTGGCCAGTTTTAAATTTTCATAAATCAATTTTGCTTCTTCAATATAAAAATCCTGTTTTTGCTTTGTCCAACTTGGAACCCTATCACGAATATTAAAAAGTCTATCGGCCAATTTTACTATTGCGATTTCTCGTGGTTGTTTTTTTATTCGTTCTATGGAATCTGGCATTTGTTCATCATCTGGAAGGTTTTCATTTTTGGTCAGCGCTAAAACTCCATCTGCAACTTTTTGGCCAAAAAGGCTTACAAGCTGTTCATAAGTTGTTGAAGTGTCCTCCAATGTGTCGTGTAATAATGCACAACAGCACAAGAAATTCCAGTCAAGCTTGTCATTGTAACAAAAGTTCACCGCATTAAGCAAAACTCCCACCACGTGCGCTGAGTAAGGAGTGCCGAATGGTTGCTTCATCGTTTGACCTGCGTGAGCCTTTGTCGCAAAGAATAATGCCTTTTGAACAATTTTATTATCCCACAAAAAATCCATAAATTTTCCCTTTTATGATATAACATCTTCAATTAAACTTCTATTTTATTCAAGACTCTATTCTTGTGATTCCACAATTCCATGAACATTAACAGACAATCTATCGCCATGAGAAACAACAAGGTTTTGTGCATTTGTTGCGTCTTTTATATCATCAGCACATTCTTGCAAAAAGTCATCATAAGGCGACACCACTTCAAGCGTTGTAAGTTCCGTCTTAAGGGAAATTTTGTTGTCTGTCTTATATCCGCGAACTTGAGATACAACATTGCACACTTCCTCCCCCTTGCGAATAAGATCTTTGTCAGTTGCAATAGAAAGTTTTGCAAAAAGCGTATTGTTTATTGATTCAATTTTCACGGTGTCCTTAAATGTGTTTTGATAAATTTCTTCGGAAACGTGAGGAATATATATGCTGAACATCTTAAGCATTTCAAGCATAACTTCATACATCGCAAATTTAGCACTGTTTTTAGACTTTTCGTCTGCATTGTAAAGGCGAACTTTAACAAGTTCAATGTAATTGTCGCAGAAATTCCAAAAGAAGTTCTCAAGTTCATTCATGGCGAGGCCAATCTCATATTTTTCAAAGTAATCAAAAAATCTTGCTTGCATTTGAGAGAACTTGGAAATTATCCAGCGGTCAATTGGTTTAAGATATTGTTCTTTTTGTGGTTTGTAACCTTCAAGGAAAAGCCAAACAAACTTTGAAGCATTGTAAACCTTATTAACAAGTTTTGCCCCCGTTTTAAGTTTGTCTTCATTAAATAGAGAATCTCTACCCAAACTGCCAGTCGTTGCCCAATAGCGAAAAACATCAGCCGAATGTGTTGCGATTACTGTCGCTGGGTCTGATTTCGCATTGTTCTTGCTCTTTGAAATTTTTTCTCCGTTGCCAGCCATAACAAAGCCAGTTATCATAACATTTTCCCAAGGAATTGTATTCATATGATAATAACTTTTTACAATTGTATAAAAATCCCAAGTTCTTATAATGTCGTGGGCGTTTGTTCTAAATGTCATTGGAAGCATTTTTTTACAAAAATCTTCATCTTTTTTCCACTTGGTGTTGATCAGTGGAGTAACACTGCTTGTCGCCCATGTGTCCATAATGTCTTTTTCTGGCTCAAAATTATGCCCTCCACACTTTGGACATGGATGAAGTGGATTTGTCACCAAAGGGTTCACTGGAAGTTGCTCTTCATCCGCCACCACAATTTCGCCACAGTCCTTACAATACCACACTGGGAATGGAACCCCAAAATATTTTTGACGAGAGATGCACCAATCCATCATGAGATTTTCCACCCAATCAGTGTAACGTGATTTCATAAAACTTGGATTCCATTTTATCTTATCCCCAAGTTCTAGCCACTTTTGTTTGTTCTCGAGAGTTTTTATAAACCATTGTTTTTTTAGTTTAATTTCCATCTCATTTTTGCAACGTTCGTGAACAAAAACCTGATGAGTCAAAGGCTCTTGTTTGATAAGCAAATTTTCCTCACGCAAATCTTCAATAATTTGCGCCCTAGCTTCCTTGGTTTTCATCCCCTCATATTTCCCAGCAAGAGCAGTCATATGTCCATAATCATCAATGGCAACCTTCAATTCTAACTTATATTTTTTGAACCATTGAGTATCTGTTTGGTCACCAAAAGTGCAACACATAACAACACCGGTCCCCTTGTCCAATTCCACCTTGTCATCTGCCAAAACAGGAACATAATAGTTATATAGTGGAACACGCACGCGCTTTCCAACAAGATTTTTTCTTTTTTCATCCTTTGGATTTACAAACACACAATCGCAAGCACACAAGAACTCTGGACGAGTTGTCGCAATTTCAACATAATCATCACTGTTTTCAATGTAGAATTTGATGTAATTAAAGGTTGTTTCTTTTTCTTCACTTTCAAGTTCACTTTGTGCAATAGCTGTTTGACATTTTGTGCACCAAAGAGCTGGCGCTTCTGCATAATACACCTTATTTTTTCTATACAAATCCAAGAATGATTCTTGACTTGTTCTTTGGCACTCTGGGCTTACTGTGTGATAAAACAAATCCCAATCAGCACTATTGCCAACAGAAATAAAGAGCTTTTTGAAATCCTCTTCATATTTATCAACCGTTTCTAAACACATCTTGCGGAATTCTTCACGAGAAACACTATATGCCTTGAGGCCCTTTTCTTTTTCTACCAAAATTTCTGTTGGGAGCCCATTGTCGTCAAATCCCATTGGATAAAAAACATTAAAGCCCTGAAGTCTTTTAAATCTTGTGACAAATTCGGCTTGACAATAGCTGAAAATATGCCCAATATGAATTTTCCCACTGACTGTTGGTGGAGGTGTGTCCACAGAAAACACAGGTTTGTTGCTTTGTGGGTCAAACTTATATGTTCCCTTTTTTTGCCAATAATCTTGCCAAAACTTTTCTCTTGTTTTAAAATCGTATTTCTTTTCTAACATTTTTCTATCCTTTTATCTACAATTTAATCTTTTTTGTGCATTACTTTTTCAAAAAGTCAACTGCCACCGTTCCATATTTTCTAGTATCTGCCACCTTTTGAGCAAACTTGCTAACACTTTCGGCACTTCGTTCATGCACAATAATACCTCCATCATTCAGCAAATTAAATTTCAAGATTTTGCCAATAGCAATGTCTGCAAGGTCACTTTCAAATGGAGGGTCAAGAAATATTATGTCAAACTTCTCTCCATGTTCATAAAAATTTTTTAAAGCATCATAGAAATCACAAACCAAAGCATTATAATTTTGCACATTAAGTTTATTCAAAAATTTTTTTAATGCCTCAATGTTCGCTTTATTGTTGTCCACAAAAGTAATCTCTTTCGCTCCTCGGCTTGCACATTCAATCCCAAGCGCTCCACTGCCACAAAACAAGTCCAAGCACTTAGCCCCAGCAATCTTAAATTGCAATATGTTAAAAATATTTTCTTTCACCCTATCAAGAGTTGGCTTAACAATCTCTTGCTTTGGTGAAGGGATAATTGTTCCCCTAAATTTTCCTGATATTATTCTCATAACAATAATTATAAACCATTTTGTCTATCGAGTAAATACATTTTTCCTATTTTTTAAACATTAAATCTAAACAACACCACATCACCATCTTGCATAACATAATCTTTGCCAACTGAGGCGACTTTGCCTTTTTCTTTTGCGAGATTAAATGAACCCAAAGCCACAAGGTCATCATATTTCACAATTTCAGCCCTAATGAAACCCTTCTCAAAATCACTGTGAATTTTCCCAGCTGCTTGTGGAGCTTTTGTTCCTTGCTTAATTGTCCACGCACGCACTTCCTTTTCCCCTGCAGTAAGATAACTCATAAGCCCCAACGTTTTGTAACTAGTTACAATAAGTTTTTCGAGCCCGCTTTTATTTATGCCGAGCTCCTGCTTAAACATTTCTCGTTCTTCACTGTCAAGAGCTGTGAGTTCTTCCTCTATTTTGCAACTTAAACACAAAACATCTGCATTCTCTCCTTTGGCAAATTCAATTACCTGTCGAGTCAATGGATTGTCCATTGGCGGAGTCAATATATCATTTTCTGCAATGTTTGCGACATAAATAACAGGTTTTGTCGTAAGCAAAAAGAGGCTATCGACATATTCTTTTTGTTCAGGCGAAAATGTCAAACTTCTTGCAGGCTTTTCAGCTTCCAAAGTATTTTTGATGGTGTTCAACAACAAGACGTGCTCCCGACTTCCAGCTCCTGCTTTCGCAAGTTTTTGCTCTTTCTCAAGATATTTCAAAACACTTTCAAGGTCCGCCAAAATAAGTTCCAAATTTATTGTTTGAATATCTCTCGTTGGATCAACCGAACCTTCAACGTGAATAATTTTTTCGTTTTCAAAACATCTCACAACATGCACAATTGCATCAACTTCCCTTATGTGGCTTAAGAACTTGTTCCCTAAACCCTCACCTTTGCTCGCTCCCCTAACGAGGCCAGCAATATCCACAAATTCAATCTGTGCAGGTGTAGTCTTTTTGGCATTATAAAGTCTTGTTAAAACATCAAGCCTTTCGTCTGGAACATCAACAATTCCCACATTTGGTTCTATGGTGCAAAATGGGTAATTTGCACTTTCCGCACCCGCTTTTGTTATTGCATTAAAAAGTGTACTTTTGCCAACATTTGGCAACCCAATAACTCCAAGTTTCATTTTTCTTCCTTCTTTCTTCTGTTTTATTTTTTCTATTCACTTCCATATCTAATAAGACAATAAACTCTGAACGGCAAATAAAGAATCATTTGCCCAACAAAGAAGAATATTCCTATCATAAAATAATGAAAAGGCGCAGCCAAGTTTATTCCAAGCGACACAAAGAATGGGCAACTTTCAACGTAGAACAAATTTGTTCCTGCAAAGCCAATTTTCGCAATAGCATAACACAACACTCCAAAGACAACCAAATTGGCCAATCCTCGCCACAAATCAAGCAAATTTTGAACACTTATCCACCCCGTAAAAGCCATCATCAAGGCTACCATAACAATTATACTTCTAGAAAAATAAAACGACAAATTGTTAATATCATAAATTGGCAAATTTTCCACAACTCCCACTGGATAAATTATTGTAGCAATTGCAATAAGCGCAGAAATTGAAAATACAAAATCAAGACCAAAAGTTCTTGTGTGTATATCCTTTTTCTTAATTACCGCAAAAAGAAGCAAAATTATGCTCACCCACATTGAAAGAACAAACCCGTCAAGGTTGGTTGCAGTCAAAAAAGTTGCTTTCTCATCAATACTCTCAAGATACTTACACCTGAAAATAATTCTCACCACTTCCAATGCGACAAGCAAACCTGCACAAATGCCAACAAAAATCCTTTGCTTTAAAAAGTCATTGCGTGACACAAGCATAGAAAAGAAAATTATCACCACCATACAACACAAAATGACCGCAATGTGTTCGGCAGACAAAAGTACCTTTGCTCCTCCCGCAATGTTTAAATTTACAAACATTTCACTCTCCTATCTAGTAGTTTAGAAAAAAAACACAAATTTGTCAAAAAAAACTACATTAGTTTTCATTCTTTTGTTGATTTTTTTGAAAATATGTGCTATCTTTATTGTGTTGAGAGAAAAAATAGAGTAAATTTTAAAGAAAATTGTCAAAATCCTATGTCTTTCGCAAAAATTTAATTTTTGAACTCATCATCCAAAGTAAATAAAAGATATGCAGGTATAGTTTAGTGGTAAAACTTTTGCTTCCCAAGCAAGTGATACGGGTCCGATTCCCGTTACCTGCTCCAAAAAACTCAGTCACAATGTGACTGAGTTTTTTATTATCTACGTTTCATTCATACTATGCCCGATTAGGCATAAACAATTGAGATTTATTCCAAGTTGTCACTCGCACCAGTTATCAGACTTTTCATATCTCTCATAGTATTTTTGAAATAATAAAAAAATGAGAACTTATTTCTCATCTCTTTTTGCAAACACCATAATCACTCCAAAATTTGGTGTTCCAACAGTGCTAACAAGCTTGTATCCCTGTTCATACTGTTCATTTGCCACACGTTCAATTTCACTTGTTCGTTTTTCGGCATTTCTTGTGGTGTTTATCAAAAGTGTTTTATACATACTCACTCCTGTGTCATATTGTGCCAGTTCGCCTTACAAAACTCCCTCTGTAGAATTTTGTCGAACAAGTCTAATCTATCATATTTTCTCTCACTTATCAACTATTTTTTGTGTTTTTTATTTTTAAACAAAAGATTTTTTTTATCAAAGTATTTGCCACAAAAAGTCTTTTTTGCTAAAATATCCTTAAAAATAGGAGAGGGAAATGAATATAATTGTGTGTGTTAACGAAAATGGAAAATTTGTGCCATTTTCAAAACTACTTACAAGGCCAAAAACTTTGGATTTTGTCTTTAAACTTTTGAAAAACAAAATCCTTTTGTGCAACAAGCAAGATGTCAAATTTTTAAAACTTTCCCCTTGTGTAAAAATGATTATCAAAGACCCAGATTTCAAACAAAAACTTCCCGATTTTTTAACACCACAAGCGGACTTTTCTCAAAACGAAACAGTTGCAACGCTGAAAGAATTATCTCGCCTTGTTTGCAAAATGAACCCCGACAGGACCTTTGCCATTTGCTCTTTGGCGGAAGAGATTTTGTCAACCCCAGATCATAACCTCACAGCCACCAAAATTTACCTCATAACGCTTTCGACAATAAGCAATCTTTCCTCCACACAAAACATTATTCCCACAACATACATCAAAACCAAAACACACAGTCCAATTCTTGATGATGCAAATCTTGACTACGTGAGCGAATATGTGTTGAAAACTAAAAAATGAAAAATCTTGTGGTTATACCCATAACGCTTCAAAATTCCAAACAAATTTTTACACAACAATATTGTTAACTTTTTAAAATGATTTCATTCACATTTTTTCTGGCGTGCCAACTGAAATACATTCCAATGCATTCTTAATAACGGTCTTAACACAAGAGACAAGAGCCATCATTTTTTTGCTGTATTCCAAATTTTCAATATCAACAAGTTTGTCGTTTGCGCTCCAAAGCGAATGAAAAAGAGAAGCAAGTTCCTTCACATAATCAACAACCATATGAGGTGAACATTTAGATGCAGAAAGTTCGATTACCTGTGGATATTTTGCAAGAAAAACAACTATTTCCTTAATTTGTTTTGAAGAGTTTTCCAAAATTCCCTTCAAATCTTCCGCAGAAAACTTGTAGTCATAACCAAATTTTTGTTTAAAATTTCTAAGGGCAGAATTTGCACGAACATAAGCGTATTGAATATAATAAACAATGTTGTCTTTAGATTTTTCCTTAATTTTTACGAGGTCAAAAGTCATTTGTGTTTCAGCACTTTTTGAGAGCATAAAAAGTTTCAACTCATCAACATTTATTTCCTTTGCAACATCACTCAAAAGAACAAAAGTCCCCTTTCTTTTTGACATCTTAAAAGGTTCACCATTTTTTTCCAAAGCAACCATCTGACAGAGCAATACTTGCAATTTTGCTTTCCCATCGGACACGGCCTCCACTGCACTGGTAATCCTCTTTACATACCCACCATGGTCTGCCCCCAAAATGTTTATCATAAAATTAAACCCTCTGTCAAACTTGTCCTTGTGATAGGCGATGTCCGAAGCAAAATATGTTGTAGTCCCATCAGGACGAGCCACAACTCTATCCTTATCATCACCAAAGGCAGTGGAACGGAAAAGTGTTTGAGGCAATTCGGAATATTTAGACTCCTCCTGTTCTTCCTCATTTGCACTTCCACCAATTGGAGCCGAAAGATTTCCCCTATACACCAAGGGTTCATCTTTTTTATCCCCATTTTCATCTGTGACTGTCACAAATTTATGCTCAAGCATATCAAGCACTTTCTCTACTTTTTTCTCATTCACCAATTTTGTTTCAGATGTAAAGTTGTCAAATTCAAGCCCCAAAAGTTTTAAGTCAGCCCTAATAATATCAAGCATACCTTCAACACATTCGGACTTAAATTTTTCATAAAATTCTTTCTCGCTAATCCCCACATATTTATCGTTATATTTTTTTGCAAGAAGTTTGGCGTAGTCCACAAGATATTCCCCCGGATAGCACCCTTCCGGAACACTCTCGGATTTGTGGAGTCCAAAATTTTGCTCATACCTAAATTGAATAGATTTCAAAAGAGTCCCAATTTGAACACCATAATCATTTACATAATACTCTTTAGTAACATCATAGCCCGCCTTGCTCATAAGTTTTGCAAGAGCTAAGCCCAAAATTGCTCCACGGCAATGCCCCACATGAAGAGGTCCTGTTGGGTTCGCAGAAACGAATTCCAACAGAACTTTTTCTTTTTTCTTGCCATCACCGAAGTGTTCCCCTTGCGAAATAATGCTCGCCAAAAATCGCTCCCACAGTTCATTTGTGAATACAAGATTTATGTATCCGCCCACCACTTGAACACTTGAAATTCCATCAAGTTTTTCAATTTTGCTTGCCAATTCCTGAGCTAAATCATTTGGTTTCTTTCCACTAACTTTTGCAAAAACCATAGCCCCATTTGTAGAATAATCGCAACCAGTTTCCATAGGTGGAATAGAAAATCGAAGAGCCTTTTGTAACCTATCATTCTGTGAGTAAGCCTCTCCCAAATGTTTTTCAAAAACCTCTCTAATTTCCCCTGCTATTTGCTCAAATATGTCCATAAACTTTCTCCTATTGTATCAATTTTATGTTTTTCATTTTTAAAGTTTTTTTTCTAAAAATTATGCAAAACACCTTGCTCTTCCACAGTTATCCACAAAAAATCAAAAAATGTGGATAACTTTTTACAAAATTGGCAAGTCAACATTGTCCGAAGTCGCTTTTTCAATTTTCAAAATTTTAACGAAATAAGAATAACTGTCAGACACTTTAATTTTCACCCTATCACCAACTTTCTTTCCCAAAATTGCCTGCCCAAAAGGAGATTCTTTGCTTATTATTCCCTTCGACGCATCATTTCGCATGGTCGTTGAAAGTTGAACCACTTCCTCCTCTCCATCATCCTCAAAAAACACCGTAATTTTGTCAAACATCCCCACTTCATCACTCAATGGGTCAAGTTTCACAATTTTTGCAGTCTTTATCATTGCCTTTAAATATTCAATTCGGCTTTCGTTCCTTCCTTTTTGGGCACGAGCAGCATGATATTCCGCATTTTCACTCAAATCCCCATGCGCTTTCGCTTCAATAATTGCTTGTGATATTTGAGGTCTAATTACGTTTATCCTATGATCAATTTCCTCTTGCATTTGTTTAATGTCATTTTCAGTCAATTCGTTAAACATTTATTCTCCTATCTTGCAAATTTCACTAATTTTTTGCAATTTTTACTTATATTTTTAGCCATTTTTGACAATTTTTATAAATTTTCAGTTGACTTTTTATATTTTAAATTTACTTTTCCAACTTTTCATTCGCTTGATAATTTCTAAGTTAAAATTACTTTTTCATTTTTCGAGCAACCTGTTCGAAATGAAACTCACCATAACTCCCGCACACATCAACGGATAATAAACAACGCTTCCAAGTGCGCTTGTTTTTTCTGGCTGTTCCTTGGTGTAACATACATCAACCGAAGCGGTAAAATTCTCCTTTTTAAGCTCATTTCTAAGTTTTCTTGCCAACCCATCATAACTTGTTTTCCAAATATTTTCCACCATAAATTGAGGCATTTTTGCCCTGTTTCCAGTCCCCATTGCACACAAAAGTGGTATTTCTTTTTCGTGACAAAATTTAATAACCTCAACCTTTGCTTTGATGTCATCAATGGCATCAACCACATAATCAAACCGATTATTCAATATTTCACCCACCGTGTCACGAGCAATTTTTTTACAAATAGCAGTCACTTTGCAATTAGGATTTATTTTCAAAATTCTTTCCTTCGCCACATCACATTTTTTTTGTCCGATGTTGGTTGTCAATGATAAAATTTGTCTATTAAGATTGGTCTCATCAAATTTGTCAAAATCTACAACAAAAATTTCTCCAACGCCCAGTCTGGCGAGCATCTCTATAACATATCCGCCAACTCCGCCAGCCCCCAAGACAGCAATTTTTGCGTTTTTAATTTTATCATAACCTTCGCCCAAAATAAGCCTTGTTCTATCCTCAAAATTGCCCATTTTATCCCCTTTTTGTTATTTTTCAATCATTCTGTTTAATCTTTTTTAAAAATTTCACCTCAAAATTTAATTTTTTGACTAAATTTATGACTTTTTACGATATATTTTAAGCAAAAAATCAAACCAAAATTAAATTTTAAAATAACTTTTTACTTGCTTAATTTTTCGCTTTGAACCCTGTGGATAACGCAAATTCATATCAAACCACAACCCTTTTTCAAGCACTGCTTTTTCACGAGTGAATGCATTGAATGTTCTTGCACCATGATAATTGCCCATTCCACTGTTCCCAACTCCACCAAAAGGCAATTTTTCTTCACTTAAATGCACAATCGTATCATTTATACACCCGCCACCAAAAGCAACTTGCGTTTTAATCTTTGCGATAGAATCTTTGTCTTTTCCAAAATAATAAAGTGCAAGGGGTTTGTCCATTGTCCCAAATCTTTTGACAATTTCATCAAGGTCATCAAAAGTCAAAACAGGCATAATAGGTCCAAAAACTTCCTCCTGCATAATATCATCATCCCAAGAGACATCAGTTAAAATAGTTGGCTCAATGACTTGCCCATGAGTTTTGCCGCCGCATTCAATTTTACCATTTCTCATAAGATTTTGGAGCCTTGCAACATCACTTTTTTTAGCAATTTTTACAAAACTAGGCAAAAATTCATCTTCTTCACTGCCCAAATGGTGCTGATAATAGAATTTTTTGACCCATTTTTTTGCGAATTCAACAAATTTATCTTTTATTTCGCTGTGCACCAAAACATAATCCGGAGCCACGCAAGTTTGCCCAGCATTGAGGAATTTTCCCCACACAATTCGTTTTGCACTAAGCTCTAAGTTCGCATCTTTGTCCACAATACAAGGACTTTTGCCACCGAGTTCCAATATCATTGGAGTTAGATATTTTGCTTGCTTTTGAGCCAACTCTCTTGCCATTTTAGGAGAGCCTGTGTAGAAAATAAAATCAAATTTCGTATCAAAAATACTTTCAATTTCTTCCTCTTTTGTTACCACATAAACGTAATCTTCATCAAAAATACTTAACATTTTTTTGATAACATTTGTGATATTTGGAGTGCTTCTGGAAGGCTTGACTATGACAGTGTTTCCACCTGCAATTGCCCCAATAAGAGGAATGAGTGTAAGTTGAAAAGGATAATTCCAAGGAGAAGCAACCAAAACCACCCCATAAGGATCACGCAAAACATAACCTTTTGAAGGGAAATTTGCAAATGAAGTGCAAACCTTTTTTGGCCTTGCAAGATGGGCAAGATTTGCAATCATAAAATTAATTTCCTTCATCACAAGTCCCAATTCAGTCAATACAACATCAAATTCCATTTTGTTCAAATCTGCCCTAAAAGCCGAGCAAATTTGATCATAATATGCTTTAATTTGAAGCCTAAGTCTTTTAAGTTGCAACAACCTAAAATTCACATCAAGAGTTTTATTTGAGGAATAAAAAGCTCTTTGTCTTGCCACCACTTTTTCAAACGAAGTCAAGTTTTCAACTTCTTGCGTTTCGCAATTATTTAGAGGCTTTTCCTCTTTCAAAATTTCCTTGTCCAATTTTCTTTCATCTAAACTATTTTTATTATTTCCAGAATCTTCTCTCTCAGAAATTTTTTCAACTTCCTTCATTTCATTTTCAGCATTATTTAGTGCAATTTTAACGTTTTCTGATTGAAAGTTGTCATTTTTCACAATTTTTTCCTCAAAAACAAGCGGTTTTTCAGACGTAATTGGAGTCAAACTTTCATTTTTTTCATCTTGTTTTTGCACATCTAAAAGTTGTTCCTCATTTTTTTTGTGCAAATTTTCTTTTACCTTTTCCCCTGATTTCCCAATTTTATTTTTTGTAATCTTTTTTGCTTCAGCCATAATTCCCTCCTATTTTTTCTCAAGTGAGTAGCCATCTTTGCCATCACGCACAACATAACCAAGTTTTAAAAGTTCATCCCGCAAGCGGTCGCTTTCGACCCAATTTTTTGTCAAACGAGCCTGCCAACGTGTTTTTGCAAGTTCCTCAATTTCCTGAGGAATAACATCTTTCATTTTTTCTGTGCCATCAAGTCCCAATCCCAAAGCCTTGTCAAACTTTTGGACTAAATCAAAAATTTGCGAAGATTTGGTCTCACTTCTCAACATTGTCCACAAAACACCTATCGCAAGTGGAAAATTTAAATCATCATTTATTGCATTTAAAAACTCATTGCTATATTTTTCAAGTTTTTCGCTTTCAATTTTGTTTTCACCATTTTTGTGACTTGCAACAAGTGCTCTTAAATTATTGTATCCCAAAGAACTTGCACGCAAGGCGTCAAATGTAAAATTCAATTTTTTACTATAATGCGTATTTAAACAAAAATATTTGAAATCAAGGGGTTCAAACCCCCTATCGGCAAGGTCTTTTAAGGTCCAAACATTTCCGAGACTCTTGCTCATTTTCCCGCCATCAACGGCCAAAAATTCGTTGTGCATCCAAAAATTCACCACTCTATGCCCAGCCAATGCATCATTTTGCGCAATTTCGTCCTCATGATGAACGGTTTTGTGATCAATCCCCCCCGTGTGAATGTCAAAGCGATCACCCAAAATATCTCGTCCCATACTTGAACATTCAATGTGCCAACCGGGGCAACCAACTCCCCATGGGCTATCCCATTTCATAATGTGATTTTCCGGCACAAATTTCCAAAGAGCAAAATCAAATGGGTGATGTTTTTCCAAATTTTCCTCAATTCGAGCATTCCCAGTTTTGCTGAGGTCTTTTGCACTCAATTGACCATAACCTGAAAATTTTTGCACATCAAAATATATGCCATCACTGGTTCTATAAGTATAACCTTTTGCCTCCAATCCCTTCACAAACTCAATCATTTGTGGAATGTATTGTGTAGCATAAGTGATATGTTCTGGGATGTCCACATTCAAAAGTTTCAAATCAGCAAAAAATTTGTCCGCATAAAATTTTGCAATTTCATAAGGGCTTTTCTGTTCTTTTTTGGCTGCGAGTTCCATTTTATCATCGCCATTATCCTCATCGCTTGTCAAATGTCCCACGTCAGTCACATTCATAACACCCAAAATTTTGTATCCATTGAATTTCAGAGTGCGTCTTAGAGAATCCATAAAAATATATGCCCTCATGTTGCCAATATGCTGGTAAGAATAGACTGTCGGTCCGCATGAATACATTTTCACCAAACCTGGGTTTATTGGCACAAATTCCTGTTTTTTATTTGTTAATGAATTGAATAATTTAAGCATTTTCTTCTCCTTTTGATGTCAAAATTTCATTTATTACTCCCACCGCTACAATCATTTTTTCAAGATCTTTTTCTCCAAGATTTGCCAATGCTTTTCCCAGTGAAGTCAAACACGAGTAAACATATTTTTCACCGCTTTTCGTAAGTGAATAATATTTCCCTCGTCGGTCGAATTCATCGCTTTGCCAAAAAATTTTATTTTCATCCTCCAATTCTTTGCAAAATTTGGCGACATTTGACTTCGCAATTCCCAATATTTCGACAAGTCTTGTGGGAGAAATTTGTTTGTTTTCCAAAATACACAACAAAATTCTAAATTTTAACGAAAAAACATCTCTCTCCAACTTTGGATCGAAATTTTTGAAAAAAATCTGGATATTTTGCGTAAGTTTTACGAAACTTTTGCTCGTATCAAAAGGTAACATGTGGCCTCCGTAAGTAATTTATGAAATTCAATGTGATAGTGATAATTTTATAACAACCCAATTCTACCACTTTTGCTGTGCAATAGCAAGAAAAATAAAACAAAAGCAAAAATTTGTTGCAAAAAAAATGAATATGTTGTATCATATGCCATATGGAGAGGTATCGAAGTGGTCATAACGGGGCTGACTCGAAATCAGTTAGGGAGCAATCCCACGTGGGTTCGAATCCCACCCTCTCTGCCAATGGGAATCGCATTCTAACTTGCGGTCCTTTTATTTTTATCCAATTGCCAAGCAAAAAAGTCGAGAAAATTTCCCGGCTTTTTTATTTTTGATTTGATTTTTTCAATTACTAAGCATCTGTGTTTGCATTGTCAACTTCTATGAGAGTCTTTTTATTTTCAACTTCAGCAATATTAAATGTCTTAGATTCCTCATCAAAAGTCATAGTCATTTGACCATTCTCACCAATGCTATATGTCCCTCTGTTTGCTGAAAATTGTGTTGTCTCAGTAGAAAGTGGAACAAACACCTCATAAATTGAACCTTGACCATCGTCTTTTTCTTTTTCTTTTTCTCTAATTTCAACATAATAATGATAACTGCTTGTGTCAGGTTGACCACCTTCTCCTTGCACCGTTTCCATCCAAACGCAAGTATCCAACACAACTTCAGTCACTTTAGTTGGTTTGTTGTCATCTGAAGCATCAGGGTCTGAACATTCAAAATATCTCACGCCATCAACATCCCTTATGCCTTCAATAGTCGTAAGTTTCACCACAATTTCCGCAAATTGATCAGTACTCCCAAGGTTTGTTTTCTCTTGTGCTTTCGCTGCCGCAATATAGCCCGATTCATATGTCCAGTTGTAAACCGCCGCTTTCACACCGCTTACTGCAGTCACATTGTTCCAATTTTCAATGTTAAGCCCAAGTGTATTCCCAACTGCATAAGTTGAACTAGTTGACATATTATAATAACAATTACTTCTAATTACAATTGCAGCTCCATCTTTTGGTGATACATATTCGCCTGTTTCATCAAGTCCACCAAATTCAGAAACGTCTGGGTAACCAGTTCCTCCAAGTTCACCAGGAGTTTTCGCTGTGAAAGTTGTTCCTGTGCATGCAAGTGTGCTTGTTGCATCAACATTAAGAGTTCCCATCATAGCATAAACTGCAGATGTCAAACCTTGGACCTTAGACCCTTCTGTAATTGCAACATTCATAAGGCTTGGCATAAAGACTCCGCAAGCCCCAGTTGAGGTTATTTGTGATTCCTTAATGCTAACAATAATTCCATTTTCGACCGTTGGGCCATTTTGATTATGCCCACCAATAGCAGCCAAGTTAGTTTTAATAATACTCTTTTCAATAGAAACCGTTGAATCATTATAAACCTTAATTCCACGACCACCTTTGCTTTCCAATCTAACATCGTTCAATGCAAGTTGTGCTTTTTTCTCTGCACTAGAACTGTGCGTGTAAATAAGAATGGTGTCAAGGTCGCCTTCATACTTCAATGTGCCATTTTGCAAACTGAATGATTGGCCAACAGCGTCAAAAAGCACATCATTTTTAGCTTGAGCATTGAAAGTGATAACTTTGTTGTTCAAATCAAGGCTCACTGGCTTTTGTTCAACTGTAAGTTTATTTCCGACCTCGATGTCATCAGTCAACTTTGCATAGCCACCTGCACCCACAACAGCCTGAAGGTCCTCCAAGTTAGTTACAAGAAATGGATAACCCTCTTCTGACCCAGCTTGAATATCTTCTTGTGTTCCAGCTGCATTACAATGCTCACAATGATAATTACCATATTTTGCAGTTGTTATTGCCGTTCCATCTGCACGAACATAATCATATACATAACTATGAGCATTCGAGTCTATTTCAATTTTCATATCCTCGGCTGAAAGCTCGTGCTCGCCCTCTTTGTCGGAATAATCTTTTCCACAATTTTTGCAATGATAGTGTGCTTTTGTTCCAAGTTCACTGCAAGTTGCTTTATATTCAGCAATGTAGTCCATCACATGTGTATGAGTTTCCCCACAACCGGTGAAAAGAACCATTGTAAGTGCAAGCACGCACACAAGCATTGGAACTAACACCTTAAATTTTGATAAAAATTTTTTCATATCAATTCCCCTTTTTAGAATTTTTTGGGCAAGTCAAAAACTAGCACAGACCACCCTCTTTTTGTTGAAGTCATTATCACACATGGCAAAAATAAAGTCAAGTATTTTTGTCCCTTTTTTCAAATTATTTGTTTCGACAAATAATGACATCTTTCTTTTTACAACTCTTGCAAAAAAACATGTCAAAAGCCGACCTTATAATTTCCATTCCCCCACACCACAAGTGTGTTTTAGAGGTTATATTTGAAAAAGTTTTTGTCCGAAACGATATTCCAAAAAAGAAAATTTTTAAAGGTGATTATATTTTACAATCTTCGCATTGCCACTGAAAAGTAAAAAATATTTTTATCCACAAATTAAATGCAAATTGTGGAAAACTTACGTTTCAGTTCCGTCTGTAATATTTACATTCAAAGGCTCGGTTTCCGCATTTGCAAAATATCCCGCAAGTTGGTAATGATAGCCCGCAACAGCATTTGTTGCCACAATTTTAAAACAGTGTCTGCCGTCAAACACAGGGGCCGTTGTCACAGCCAAATCGGCACCCGTTTCAACACAAGTCAAAACATTGCTCGTCCACGAAGGGTTAACAAGCCTAATTGATGGAACTTTAACCATTTGAACGGGGAAATAAATTACACTTGGTTCAAAATCTGTTGAATTTACAGCCTTTAAAACCATCGGATTATCCGCCGAAAATCCTGGGTTAAAATAATATCTTTGACAAATATTAATTTCACCATCATCAGCACGCCCTCCAAATTTTGTAGCAATCGTCCCATATTCCACCTTAGGCCTGCAAAAGCGAATAATTTTTGCAATTTTAGCAGACGGATTAATTTGCAAGAAAAACGTCATATTTGTTGTCCCTTCTGGAATAAACCCTTTGAAAACTTTTTCGCCCACAACATTAAATCCTTGACTTTCAACTCCCAAACTTTCGCCCGAACTGTTGAAATATTCCAAACCATAGCAGGCGCTATTTTCATTTGTTGTTGTGCAACTCTTGATATATATGCTGACAACCACATTTCTTCCTGCATACTCATCAGACGGCAAAGTTATTTGTTGTTCAATAACTCGAACCGGCGTTGACACTGTCTTAAGAATACGAATTTCGCAAGTCCCAACTGTTTGCAAATTTATTTTCACTTGGTTTGTACATGACTTGTACCATCTATCCGCCATATAAGTTTTTGAAGCCTGATTGATCGATATAAGCCGTTGATTAACAGTAAAATGTGGATTTATAAGCAAATTTTCGCCATAAAATTCGCCAGTTGTATCCACAAGTTTGTTCCGCTCCGCATAAAAATCTTGCGTATGATTTGCCAGAGTTGTTGAGAGAGATGACTGCGAAGTTTCCAAATTATTTAATTTTTCCGTTGCTTGCACAATGTCTGCTGTATTTGTCGCAATTTTTGCCTCATCAGCTTCAATTTTTGTTGTATTTGCAGTTATTTTAGTTGCATTTGATGAAATATTGTTCGCATTTGTAAGAATACTCGAACTATTTTCCGCAATACTCTCGGCATTCGTGGTAATTTTTGCCGAATTTTCGTTTAATTTTGCGGTATTCTCTTCAATTTTTAACCTATTAGCCGAAATATTTTGTGTGTTCGCTGCAATATTTTCTGCATTGGTAGCAATTTTTTTTGTATTATCGGAAATGTTTGCAACATTCGTTGCAATATTCGTTGTATTTGTTGCAATATCCCCCTTGAGCTAAGGACAAATTTGACACGTCAGAATCAACTTTCGTGGCTAATGCAGACAAGTTTGAACAAGTTGAGGACATTTTTTCATTCAAATCGTTCACATCGGCCTCAAGTGCCAAAACAGACGAGCGGAATTCTTGTGTAATTTTTGAATCTTCAACAGATGATAAAGAGATTTCTTCCTTTAAAATTTCGACTTCCACTGCAAGTTCATTTATTTTTGCTGTTAAATATTTAATTTTATCCATTTTTACTCCTTTTTTGTATTTTTAGGATGTCATTCAAATAAAATTGTGCCGTCTCCCCACAAGACGACACAATCGATTTGAATTTTTATAGAGGAATTTCTCCCCCACACAAATATTTTAACAGGTGAAATTTTCATTTTCAAGTTTTAGTGACAAAAAAAAGTAAATTTTTGAAGAAAAAAACTCTCCAAATTGTAGAGTTCAATTTTAGAGAGTTTTTAAGATCATTTTCAAGAATTACATTTTGTATGTTGTCTTGATTCCAGGTCCCATTGTTGAAGCAATTGTGATGCTTCTAAGATAAGTCCCTTTGCTTGCAGATGGCTTTGCTTTTACAATGGCGCTCATAAGAGCATCATAGTTTTCATAAAGTCTTTCTGCCCCAAAACTTGCCTTGCCAATTGCAACGTGAACAATGTTCGCCTTGTCAAGCCTATATTCAACTTTACCTGCTTTAACATCGTTGATTGCTTTCTTAACGTCCATTGTAACTGTGCCACTTTTTGGATTAGGCATAAGTCCTTTTGGTCCAAGAATTTTTGCCACACGTCCCACAAATCCCATCATATCTGGGGTTGTGATACACACGTCAAAATCTAGCCAACCACCTTGAATTTTGGCGATAATTTCATCTCCGCCAACAATATCAGCACCATTTTTTGTTGCTTCATCAGCCTTGTCACCCTTTGCAATAACAAGCACCTTTTTGGTCTTGCCTGTTCCTGCTGGAAGGACAACTGTGCCTCTAACTTGTTGATCTGCACTTCGGCCATCAACACCAAGTTTGATGTGAAGCTCAATGCTTTCATCAAATTTTGCATTTGCTGTCTTAACTGCAAGTTCCAATGCTTCTTTTGGATCGTAAACTTTGTTCTTGTCAACAAGGGCGCAAACTTCTTTAAATCTTTTTCCTGTATTCATTCCGTTTTCCCCCTTAGTCAATAACTTCAACGCCCATGCTGCGGGCTGCACCTGCAATCATGCTCATAGCGCTTTCAACTGATGATGCATTAAGGTCTGGCATCTTTGTTTCTGCGATTTCTCTGATTTGTGCTTTGGTGATTTTTGCGACTTTTGTTTTGTTTGGAACAGCACTTGCTTTGTCTATTCCGCATGCTTTCTTAATCAAAACTGCTGCTGGTGGAGTCTTGAGGACGAAAGTGAATGATCTGTCTTCATAAATTGTGACCACAACAGGAATAACAAGTCCTGCTTTGTCGGAAGTCTTGTCGTTGAATTCTTTTGTAAATCCAGCAAGGTTAATTCCGTGAGGTCCAAGAGTTGAACCAACTGGTGGTCCTGGGGTTGCTTTTGCAGCAGGCAATTGAAGTTTAACGATTGCCTTAACTTTCTTTTCTGCCATAATTTCCTCCCTTGGCATAAGTGGTTTCGCGAATGCATAAAAGATTTACATTCTCCCACATATATTGCACAGGTCAATTTCAAACATCACAGTTACACATCACAAATTGTCCTATGCTTAATAACCTTTTCCCTTTTGTTCCAGCAAACAAAAGATTGAAGTTTATTAACAAAATTAAATTTTTCTAACTTGAGAGAATTCAAGGTCAACAGGAGTCTCTCTGCCGAACATTTCAACATTTACTTTGCATTTTTTCATTTTGCCGTCTGCAGTATTTTCTTCAACAGACAAAACCGTTCCAACAAAACCATTAAGTGGGCCATCAATAACTTCCACTTTGTCATTTACTGCAAGGTCAATGTCCACAACAACTTTTTCTAGGTGAAGTTTCCTTATTTCTTCTTCTGTCATAGGAAGAGGTCTGCCTTTTGGTCCTGCAAAACCTGTAATTCCGTGCGTTCTTGTGATGTTGTGCCACAAGTCATCGCCATATTTAATTTTTACCAAAATATAACTTGGCAAAAGTTTTCTTGTAACAAGTTTTTTCTTGCCATTTTTTTCCTCAATCACCTCTTCCATAGGGATGACAATGTCAAAAATTCTATCTTCCAAATGATATTTTTTGATAACCATTTCAAGATTGGTTTTTGCCACTTGTTCATAACCAGAATAGGTGTGCAAGACGTACCATTTCGCTTCCAAATCTTTCGCGTCTAATTTTTCCATAATAATTTCCCTTTATGACAATTTAAAATCAATTTAAGAACAACTTATAAACCCAGCCCAAGCCATAATCAATGCCAAAAAGCACCACAGTAAAAAGTAACACAACCAGTATAACGATGCCTGTCTTTTTCACCACGCTTGCAAAAGTTGGCCAAGAAACCTTTTTAAGTTCGCTCCAAGCCTCTCTAAGTTTTTTAAAAAGCCCAGGTTTTTTTTCTTTAGCAGGTTTTTTGTCCTTTTTCTTGTCTACCTTTTTTTGTTGTTTGTCGTCTTTTGTTGCTACAACTTCAGTTTCAACAACTTCTTCGTCAACATTTTTGCTTTTTGCCATTTCAAACTCCTTTATTTTGCAAGATTGCCAAAAAAATCACAAATTACTTTGTTTCTTTGTGAGTGGTATGTTTTTTGCAAAATCTGCAATACTTGCTCATTTCAATTCTGTCTGGATCGTTTTTCTTATTTTTATAAGTGTCATAATTTCTTTGTTTACATTCTGTGCAAGCAAGTGTAATTCTCTCTCTCATAATCTTTATCCTTTCACCAAAAAATTAACACCCCTAAACGAGTGTTAATAGACTTTATCACAAAAAACAACACTTGTCAATAATTTTTCTTCAAAAATATTATAGAAATTAGTGGAAAAATTGTTCATCTGGTGAAGTCCCTTGAGGTTGAATTGGTTGCGAGTCGGTCTTTGGACCAGATTCCGGCCCAATTGGTTGAGGGTTTTGTGTCGAAAATTCTGATTTTTCCTTAAATTGATCAACTATTGATTGTTTTTCTGCTGATTGTTCTTCTGCACCAAAGAAACTTTGGCCTTCAAGTTTTTTAATTTTTTGCACCTCTTCGGAGTTGTCGGTTTTTGAAATTTCAAAATTTTGGTTGTTTTGTCCTTCCCCAGAGTTTTCTGGGCTCGCAGGTTTTTCACCGGCTTGTCCTTTTTTGAGCGAACCTTCTGGCGCCCCAAAAGTGAAATCAACATAGTCTCTCGCAATAACGTCAGCCTCACTTTCTTGCGTTTTAAACCCATAGTCATTTTTCAGTTTTTGTTTTCCCGATTCTTGTGGCTCTGTTGCAAAATCAATTTTTTCTGGTTGTTTTTGAATTTTTTCATTTTTAATTGTTTCTACAATCGTTTGAGATTGAGATTTTTGTTGCACTATTGGAGCAGCTACAACTGTTTGTTGAGGCAATGATGACAGCGAGCGATATTTTTCAAGGAATGCCCTGCTGAAAGTTAACCCATATTCTTTTTTCTTCTTATTATCCTTTTTCCCTTCTTTTTTCCCCGCGGCTTTTTTATTACTCTTTTTCTTTGGTTTAAGTTTACCTCCAACTTTTTTCTCTACTTTTTTTGCATTACTTGGTTTTTTAACTGCCTTTTTGGTCTTTAATTTAGACTTTGGTTTTCCCTTTGATTTCGCTTTCGAATTTCCCTTCTTTGCAGACTTTTTGGCCACTTTTTTGGCTGGTTTTAGTTTCTTCTTCGCCGGAGTGGAAGCCTTTTTCTTATCCTCTTTTTTTGCGGTCAAAATTTGCTTAATTGCTTCTTCTTTTTTGTCTTGAGTTGACAAATCAAGAGTTGCCAAACGTTGAGCTTCCTTTCTTTCTTCTAGCCCTTGTTTTAAAATTGGAGCATCAAGTTTTCTTTTTTCATTTCGCTTTTTATTTGGTGAAATTTTGTCCATAAATTCAAGCAAAACCAAATCTTCTTCCTCTTCATCTTGCAAAAATTGTTTTGTTGCGCGAGTAACGATATTTGACACATATTGTTCGTTAACTTTTTCGTTTGCTTGTTCCAAATATTTTTCTATATTTCTGTTTCTTACGCCCAAAAGTTTAAAATAAATTTCTCGTGTTTCATAGTTTTCTTTATCCGCTTGAGTTGTTGCAATGTCCAATGAAGAAAGCAACGTTTCAAGCACAGCCTTGTTATATTCCTTGGAAGTTGAGAGATCATAAATTTCTGGCCTATCCTTTAATCTGTTCTCAAAAGTTTCAAGAACACGTTGTCCATATTCTCCACTATCCTTTAAAATTTCAACCATCTCTTCAAAGGATTCTTTGTCATCAAATTCGGCGATTTCAGATAACTCTCGCGATAGTAGAGAAAGATAAATTTTTCTTGTAAGGATATTTGTAAAATCAAAAGATGAGAACATTCTTCTGCCATAGTCATCATCGTCTTCATCAAAAATGTTATAGTTTCGCAATATGACAGAAAGTGGGACATAGTCGTCCTCAGTCATGGAATAGTTGTCCAAAATCTCTTCATAAACTTCCACATAATCGCCAGCTTCACGTCTGACGGTTTCAACAAGATATAAAGTTACCTCTTTTTTCGATGCGACCAATTTGAAGAATATGTCCCCAAACAATGGGACCATAGATTTCATATCATAAATTGCTTTGTCCTTTTGAATTTGCTTCACATAAATAATTTTTGGCATCATCAAAAGTTCTTCCCTAATTGCAGGAATAATTATGTAGTTGCCAAAACGGTCATAACTGCCAAGCCTAAGGTTGTCAATTATGTCTCTATTTTGCTCGTGACGGCAACTTTCAATGGCTTGCATATTTGTCAAAGGTTCTCCGTTTGCTCTCACAAATTTCACATCGTTTGTTTGCTTTTCCCCATCTCCATCGTTCACAACTCCAGGCGTTTTTATTCTTTGTTCCATAACGTGTTCTTGCTCTGCCATATTTTTCTCCTTTTGCAACTTTCTACAAAATTTTTCAAACTTTTTCCACAAAATTCACATGTTTTTAAATAAAAATTAATTTTTCAAAATTATTCGTCTAATGTTTCAAGTTTACGTTTTTGGTCCTCAAGTTGAAGTTCAGTTAAAAGTTCGTCAATGTCTCCGTTCATAAAATCCAACAAATTGTAAGCAGTGTAGCCAATTCTATGGTCAGTTATTCGCCCTTGAGGGAAATTGTAAGTTCGTATTCTTTCACTTCTATCACCTGTTCCCACTTGTGCTTTTCTGTTATCGGCATACTCCTTGTTTTTCTGTCCTTGATAAAAGTCATATAATTTTGCTTTCAAAATCATCATCGCCTTATCCCTATTTTTAAGTTGACTGCGTTCATCTTGGCAAGTGACAACAATTCCTGTTGGGAGGTGAGTTATTCTTATGGCACTATCAGTTTTGTTAATGTGTTGTCCTCCTGCACCACTGCTTCTATAGGTGTCAATTCTTAAGTCTTTGTCCAAAATTTCAAACTCTACTTCCTCAAGTTCTGGAAGAACTGCAACTGTGACTGTTGAAGTGTGAATTCTCCCCTGGCTTTCAGTTTCTGGCACTCGTTGAACCCTGTGGACTCCGCTTTCAAATTTCAGTTTGCTATATGCTCCCTTTCCCGAAATTTGAAACACAGATTCCTTAACCCCTCCTAATTCAATTTCGTTCGTGGAAAGCATTTCAACTTTAAACCTGTGCTTATCGGCATACATCACATACATTCTCACAAGTTCCGAAGCGAACAACCCTGCCTCATCACCGCCAGCCCCTGCACGAATTTCCATAATAACATTTTTGTCGTCGTTTTCATCCTTTGGAAGAAGCAAAATTTTAAGTTCTTGCTCACAATTTTCCTTTTGCTCTTTACAATTTTTAATTTCTTCTTCAGCCAGTTCCTTCATCTCGGCATCTTTCTCATTTTTCAAAATTTGCTCTGCATCTATAAGGTTCGCCGAAATTTTTTTAAGTTCCCTATATTTTTCAACAATAGGCAAAAGGTCACTGTGTTCCTTTGCAAGTTTTTGCCAAGTTCTGTTATCAGCAATAACTGCAGGGTCAGCAACTTTGTTTGTCAATTCTTCAAATTTTTTTTCAATACTATCCAATTTTTCAATCATTTTTTTCTTTCCATTTAACTTTTCACATTTTTTGCAGTGGTTTTGCTACTTAATTTTTACAAAAGAATTTCTAACCACATTTTGCAATTACAATTCTATCGTTATGTGAATAATCTTTCAGCAATTTTGTGACATAACCATTGTTTGCAAATATCTTCTGCACACTCTCCCCTTGATTGCACCCAATTTCCATAAAAATAACACCATTTTTTTTAAGATATTTTTTTGCGTTGGTTGCAATTTGCCTATAAAATTTCAGGCCGTCCTCGCCCCCGTCAAGAGAAATAATTGGGTCATAGTCTTTTACTTGTGGGGAAAGAAAATTTATTTCTCCAGACTCTATATATGGAGGGTTCGAAATGATTATATCAAATTTTTTAAAGTCTTTCAACCCCTCAAACATATCTGACAAAACATAATCAACATTTTTTGCTTTAAGTTTTTCCCCATTCTCTTTTGCAACATCAAGTGCGGGCTTTGAAACGTCCGACAAAACCACCTGCACAGAGCCATTTGTTTGACATGCGATTGTAAGTCCAATGCACCCACTGCCACAACACAAATCCAGCACTCGGACGGATTTTGATGATAAATTTTTCAAATAATTTAAACTTTGTTCCACCAGAAGTTCAGTTTCAGCTCTTGGGCTTAAAACATATTCATTTGTCAAAAAATTTCTGCCATAAAAACATTTTTTCCCTAAAATTTTGTCAAGAGGCTCGTTTTTTTTCAATCTTTCGACAACTTTTTTCAATTTTCCCACTTCTGCATCGGAAAATTCTTCTTTTAACAAATAATCTTTGGATTTTAAGCACAAAACTTCACAAATAACATTTTTTATGTCATTTGTATCAAAATTTTGGAGCTCTTTTGCCATTTCTCCCAAAAATTCTTTCCGTTTTACCACTTTTTTCTCCATTTTTGTATCAAAATTTTACTTTTTCTTTAAAATTTTCGTTTTTTGAAAATTTATTCTCTATTTATTGTCATTTTAACCGCTCTGTGCCATTCATCAAGAAGAGGTTTTATCTCATCAAAAGATTTTTGCGGAGTGAATGTTTTTTGAGAAACTAAAAGTGACTTAATTTGTCCCAAAGTTTCATATGCCCCTGTTGCAAGGCCAGTCATAAACATTGCGCCCATGCATGTGCTTTCCATATTTGACGTTAAAAGGCGAGTTTGAACAAGATTACACACAAACTGCATCAAAAAGTCGTTCACACTGCCACCGCCATCAACATGCAACTCTTTTATTTTAATTTTAGTTTCTTTTTCCATCGAATTTAGCACATCATAACACGAGTATGCCATAGATTCCAAAACGCTTCTAGCGATGTGCCTTTTATCAGTTCCACGAGTGATGCCGGAAATTGTTGCTCGTGCTTCCATATCCCAATATGGTGTGCCAAGCCCTGTAAACGCTGGCACAAGATAAACACCCTCATTACTTTCAATGCTTGTTGCAAGCGAGGTGAGTTCTTGTGGAGTTTTTGCAATGCCCAAATTCCCAATGGCCCAATCCACTGTGCTTCCGCTGTTAAAAACACTCCCTTCAAGGGCATAACATGTCTTTCCTTTTATTTTGTATCCGACTGTTGAAAGAAGTCCTGTTTCACTATTTAAAATATCATCGCCTGTATTTAAAAGCATAAAACAACCTGTGCCAAATGTATTTTTAGCCATTCCTTTTTCAAAACAGCCTTGTCCAAAAAGTGAACTTTGTTGATCCCCAATAAGTCCTGCGACAGGGATTTCATCGCCCAAAATGTTTGTTTTGCCAACAATTTTGTCATTCGCAACAACCTTTGGCAAGACTTCTCGTGGGACTCCAAAAAATTCAATAAGTTCCTCATCCCAATCCATTGAGTGAATGTTGAAAAGCATTGTTCTGCAAGCGTTTGTTACATCACTCACAAAACTTGAGCCATTTGTTAGTTTGAACACCAAATAACTTTCAATTGTCCCCACACAAAGTCTATGTTCACGACAAGCGACCGCCACTTCTGGAATGTTTTGCATAAGCCACTTAATTTTTGTTGCAGAAAAATATGCATCAGGCAGAAGTCCCGTCTTTTCTTTAATAACTTTTGCCATAGGACCTTTCTTTAACTTTTCACATTCTTTTGCTGTTCGCCTGCACTGCCAAACGATTGCACGAGAAAGAGTTTTGCCAGAAAGTTTGTCCCAACAAACGACGGTTTCTCTCTGGTTGGTTATCCCAATGCCAAAAATTTCGCTGGCGGGAACCCCCTTGCAAACTTTTTTCACGCAGTCAACGACCTTGCTCCAAATTTCTTCGGCATCATGCTCCACCCACGCAGGTTTTGGGAAATATTGTTTGAAAGGTTGTTTTTCAACCCTTGCAATGACATTTTTCTTAACATCAAACAACAAAGCCCTAACTGAAGTTGTGCCAGCATCAATGGTCAAAATATATTTCATAATTACCCCTTTTGTATCACACAACTATTTTATCACTTATTATTCATTTTACAAAATGGTTTTACAGGCAATTTGCTTGACTAAATTTTTCAAAAACTTTATGCTATAAAAAGGAGTAAAATATGCAAAGTAAGTCAGTTTGTATTATTGGTGGTGGAATTGTTGGAGCATTCCTATTTGACGAATTGTCACTTTTGGGGGAACGCCCAACTCTAGTTGAAAAAGGAGAAGATGTTTCCCTTGGAGCAACAAAAGCAAACAGTGGCATTTTACATGCGGGTTATGATTGTGAATGTGGCACAAATAAAGCTAAATTTAATGTGCGCGGACTTGAAATGTACCACAAAGTTGCAAAACGCCTTGGCGAAAAGTTGATAAATTGTGGAAGCCTTGTCGTGGGAGACAAAGATAGTCTTCCTCAACTTGAAAACCTTTTATCTCGTGGCACAACAAATGGCGTAAAAAACTTATCCATTTTAGATAGAAATGAACTTTTAAGTCTTGAACCAAACTTAGCCGACAATATTTGTTGGGGACTTTATGCAAAAGACGCTTGCATAATTTCACCATACCATTTTTGCGTGTCACTTTGTGAAGAAGGAATTTTGAATGGCGGAGAAATAAAACTAAATTTTACCCCACAAAAAATTATAAAAATTCCAAAGAATATAGTCGCTACGTTAAGCCCAAATACTGATTTCCAGCAATTATCTCTCCTCTCAGAAAAGTTTGAAAATGAGAATTGTGAACATTGTTATGTTGTTGCTTCAGAAAAAGATTTTGTAGTTTGTGATAGTCTCATAAATTGTGCAGGGGTAGGGATAAATGACATTTCAAAACTTCTTCATGAAAAAACCTTTCCACTTAAATTTGTTAAAGGCGAATATATTTTGCTTGACCAAAGCGAAGGGAATTTGGTTCACCGGCCAATTTTCCCTCTTCCAAGCAAAAACGGAAAGGGAATTTTGGCTTGTCCAACTGTACACGGAAATGTATTTTTCGGGCCAACGGCAACAGACGCTTCTGCAGATGACACTTCAGTTTCAAGCATGGGAATTGCAACAATAAAAACTCATGCTTCAAAGCTCGTCAAAAATATAAATTTCCGCAAAGTTATAAAGCTTTATGCCGGCATAAGAGTAAAAACAGGCAACGATTTTGAGTTGTATTTCAGCAAAAAAAACAAGGGGTTTGTAACTCTGGCGGGAATATGTTCCCCAGGATTAACCTCCGCACCCGCTTTGGCCGAAGAAGTTATTGATTATTTAAAAGGTATAAAAATTATTGAAAAAAATGACAAAAAATTGGCAAAAAATAATAGAAAAATCATAAAAAGAAAGCCTTATACAAAAGTTTTTGAATTGAATCACAATGAGCTTAACAAACTTATAGAGCAAAATGGCGACTATGGAGAAATCGTTTGTAATTGCGAAAAAATCACAAAAGGCGAAATTTTGGAAGTTCTTAAAAAATCGCCTATAAAACCACTTACAACTGACGGAGTAAAGCGTAGGCTTAGAACAACTATGGGACATTGCCAGGGCTCGTTTTGCTATGGGAAACTAGTGAAAATTATGGCAGATTTTTATAAGGTCGATGAAAGTAAAATTATTTTTCGTGGCAACACTTCACTTGTTTCAGGAGATATTAAATCAAATGGAATTTATGGTGGAGATAAGCGCTAAAACACTGAACATAAGTGCGATTTATGAAATATAAATTTTTGTCAAAAATTAAATTTGAAAGTCTATAAATTTTGAAACGGAGTGAAAATGAAAAGAAAAAAAATTGATATCATTGTTATCGGTGGTGGCAGTGCTGGACTTGCAAGTGCCATTGAAGCGGATAAGATGGGGCTTAAAGTTGCCATTTTGGAAAGAGATTGCCGATTGGGCGGAATACTTAATCAATGCATACACAACGGTTTTGGTTTAAATTATTTTAAACAAGAACTTACCGGCCCTGAATACGCCCAAAAATTTGTGGACAAACTTAGTAACACAAATATCAAAATTTTTCTTGGGACAACTGTTCTTGAAATCGAAAAAAAAGAGGCAGATTTTCGGGAGAATATAAATTATAAAATCCGCACTATAAGCAGAAATGGCGAAATATACTTTGAAGCAAAATCTGTGATTTTTGCGACAGGGTGTAGAGAAAAACCAAGCGGGAGCATTTCTCTTTGTGGGTCTAGGCCCGCAGGCATTATTTCTGCCGGAAGTGCCCAACGGCTCATAAATATTTATGGCAAAATGGTTGGAAAAAAAATCGTTGTCGTGGGAAGTGGCGATATTGGTCTGATTATGGCTAGACGATTGAGATTTGAGGGAGCTGAAGTTTTGGGTGTCTATGAAATTATGCCCTACCCTTCTGGCTTAAAACGTAATATTGTTCAATGCCTTGAAGATTATGAAATTCCTCTTCACCTTTCAAAAACTGTGTGCGAAGTGGTTGGAAAAGATAGGGTTGAAGGTGTTTGGGTTGCTCCGGTGAAAAATGATTTTTCTCTTGATGAGGAGAAAAAAGAATTCGTACCCTGCGACACTGTAGTTTTGAGCATTGGGCTGGTGCCTGAAAATGACCTTGCCACGTCAGTTGGGATAAAACTGAACAATATAACAAATGGTGCTATGGTTGATGAATATTTGCAAACAAATCTTGCGGGAATATTTTCTTGCGGCAACGGACTTCATGTGCATGACATTGTAGATAATGTTTCTCGTGAGGCAGAACGGGCTGGACAAAATAGTGCAAAATTTGTGCTCAGACAGTTAAAATGTGACAATCCACACTCAATTTTACCAAAAAATGGAGTAAGATACACAAACCCATCAATTTTTTATGAAGGAGATGGTGTTTTAAATATCAATTTCAGAAGCAATAACATTTATCGAGATAAAAAAATTGTCGTGAAATGTGGCGACAAAATTATTAGAGAAATTGAGAAAAAAATCATTCTACCCGCAGAGATGGAAACAATTGTGGTAGCAAAAAACAATTTGATGTGTGATCTTGAGGTTAGCATTGAATAAGGAGGATAAAATGGAATTGACTTGCATAATGTGCCCTGTTGGGTGCAGTTTAAAAGTGGAAAAAATAGGAAACGAAATTATCGTAACTGGGAACAGATGTCCAAGAGGAAAAGAGTATGGCAAAAATGAAGCAATTTGCCCAAAAAGAATGGTCACAACCGTCATAAAAACAAAAAAAGGAACAATTTGCATAAAAACAGACAAACCAATTGATAAAAAACTTATTGACGATTGTTTAAGACTTACAAAAACGCTTGATGTCACAAAAAACGTTAAAGTCGGTAACATTATTGCAAAAAATGTTCTTGAAAGTGACGTTAACCTTGTCGTAACGGAAATAAATGAAAATATTTAATTTATAACATACAAAAAGTATACTACAAGCGGAAGATAGCGATTATTTTTTTGCGACATCACTATAAAAAAACTAATTTTTCTCAATTTCTTCTATTTTGAAAATTTTAGGCAAAAAAGAACTGATATAATCTCCACAAATGCGTTATATTCATCATTTTAGAAATTATAATTTTTCATAAATTTTAGAAAAAACACAATCTATTTTAGATTGTGTTTTTATATTAAAAAGATTTATTAAGAAGTATTTCTGTTTGAAATTACACAGGAAGATAGTGGTCAACTGTGGTAGATTTTGATTTGACAAGCAAAATCCCATATCCATTATAGTCAATTTTACCCTCTTCTGCCTCTGCTGGATTGTTGTAAAATAGTCTATATTGATTTGAATAACCATCATATTCATCTAAAATGCAATCTGCATCATTTGTATTCACCTTTGACCATAGAACACTCATAGAGCTGTCAAAATCGACAACTTTTGTGGTGAGAATTCTGCTTGAAAGCCCTGCACCTGCACTGATAAAAGTTATTTTCACATCTCGACTTGGAGCCTCAATTTTATTTATAAGTGCCGTTCCATCTGTGGAATTGCAAATTGCAGTAAATGATAACTCACAAGATTTTTGCGGACTATCGTTCAAGACTGAAAGTTCAAGTTTGCAACTTAGGTTCGTAAGTTTAACATTTCCAGATTTTGTAAAAACTTGCAAGAAAGTCCCGTTATGAAATGTTTCACTTGCAATATAATTTATACTCACATCACCAGAAGATGAATAGGCATATAAACTTGAATCTACACTGACTTCATAAATGGTTATGTTACCTGAAGTTGATGTCAGTGAGGCATTGGACTCAAGAGTGTTGATTGTTATATTTCCTGTTCCAGAATGAATGGTTGAAAAGTCATCTGTTGAAGAATTCAGATAATTTATGGAAATGTTGTTTGATTGGCCGTTTACACCTTCACTTAAAATTAGTCCATAAAGCGAAGATATGCTGAAATTTGCCCCATTTGATAAAATTTTAACTTCATAAGGAGATCCCTCTTGCCCCACATTCCCAAGACTGAAATTTCCCCCATTTGTTGAGATTGAAAGGTCACTTTTTATATTGCAAAAATTGACTGTTGGCGAACCCGTTGCGTTTATGACCATCCCTTTTGAAAGGATAAGCTTTCCTTCTCCATTGTTATAAAAATCAAACTCTCCACTGTTTGTTGAAAATATAATTTGCTCAGCTGAAAGTTCTTTTTGTCCAGAAATTTTTGCTGAACCATATTCCGTTTGTAAATTGAAGGTTTTAAAGGTTTCGTTAGGTAAAACTGTCACATCACCATCCCCTCCACTTTGCAAAAACAAGTGCTCGCATGAAATGTTTTTGATTGTTTCAAGTTTTGTTTCTGAATCTATGTATGTTTGTGATGATGTGAGAGTGACGTTTGACTTTGAGCAAGAGGCATAAATTGCTTTGTATGCCGTTTGAGGAATGGAAACTCTAATTTTTGATTCTTCATAACTAAGCCAACCTTTTGGCTCAGATATTTTGATAACCATTGTTGTCAATTCCTCCGTTGAATCGGAATAAACTGAGAAATATTGGTTTTGTTTTTTTGTTGAAATGTTATAGTCTGCATTGACAGATTTCACATAACCCGAAATATTTTGATTGTAAGTTATGGTAATATCATCAGTCAAACTTGGATAAATTGAAATACTACTAAGGTCAGAAGTAATTTTTATAGCCTTCATTCCACTGATGTCTGCAGAAGTAAGAGTTATCGTTTCTTTTTGGTTAAGTAAAATATACTCATAACCTAAAATTTCTGTCCCTGGGGATAGAAACATTATCGCAAAACACCCGCCAATAATAGCTACTATTGCTAGCAAGAAAACGGATAGATAAACTAAAAACTTCTTCTTTTTGCTCATTTTTGCTCCTTTTCGTCACTTTTTATGCACATTTTATTAAACTTTGTGGATATCCTTTAATCTTTTGGTTCAATGATAGCTTTTATTCTGCGGACACCAGCTGATGATGATTCTTCTTTAATAATTTTAAAATGTCCCAGCTCTCCAGTGTGTTTCGCATGGGGACCACCACAAATTTCTTTGCTGACATCACCAATTGAATAAACTTTTACCCTGTCACCATATTTATTTTCAAAAACACCAACTGCGTTTTGAGCTTTAGCTTCTTCAAGAGTCATTTCTTCGCACACAACAGGAATGTCACGTTTGATTGCGTCGTTTACAAACTGTTCAAGTTTTGCCTTCTCCTCGTCAGATAGCTTGTGGTCACAATTGAAGTCAAAACGCAAACGTTCGGAAGTTATGTTGCTCCCCTTTTGGTTGATATTTGGGTCGATTATTGCTCTTAATCCAGCCCCCAAAAGATGGACAGCTGTGTGAAGTCTGGTTGTTTGAACTCCTGTGTCTGCAAGTCCGCCTTTGAAAACTTGATCAAGATTGGCCTTGCTTTTTTCTTGATGATTTTTAAATGCAATTTCATATCCCTCTTCATCAACAGAAAGTCCTTTTTCGTTTGCGAGTTCTTTCGTAAGTTCAAGCGGGAAACCAAATGTGTCATAAAGTCTAAAGGCTGTTTTGCCATTTAGAATACCATCTTTACAATATTTTGCAACTTTTTCAAACTCCTTTATTCCAGTTGAAAGTGTTTTTGAAAACTTTTCACATTCAAGTTTAATTGTATTCTGAATTGAAGAAATTTTTTCCACCAACTCTGGATAAAATTCATGATAAATTTCAACAACAATAGGCACAAGATCGCAAAGTTTTTCACTTTCAAAACCAAGTCGTGAAGCGCAATTTATGGCACGTCTTAAAAGTCGTCTTAAAACATAACCTTGTCCAACATTAAGTGGTTCAACTCCGTCACCAATTATAAACACGCTTGCACGAATATGGTCGGCAATAATTCTCATATTTCGCTTTGTTGACTCATTAAGAAGGTAATATCTGCCACTAATTTCTTCAATTTTTTTGATAATTGGAACAAAAAGTTCGGTGTCATAAACACTTTCCAAACCATTTGAAATATATAGAAGCCTATCAAACCCAAAACCTGTGTCAACATTGCGTTGTGGATTTTTTTCAAGTTTTCCGCCCTTTTCCCTTATGACATATTCCATATAAACGTCGTTGCCGATTTCGATATATTTCCCACAAGAACAAGAAGGGTTGCAATCTTTGCAACATTTTGGTTTGCCCGTGTCTATAAACATCTCACTGTCTGGTCCGCAAGGGCCAACTCCACTTGCCAAAATCCACCAATTGTGTTCTTTTGGAAGAAGGAAAATTTTTGATTCAGGAACACCGCAAGCACGCCAAGCATTGTAACTTTCGTCATCTCGAGGTGCTGTTTCATCGCCTGCAAAAACTGTGACGGCAATGTCCTCTTTTGGAATGGCAAGGTATTTTGGATTGGTCAAGAAATCATAACTCCACGCGATTTTTTCCTTTTTGAAATAATCACCCAAACTCCAATTCCCAAGCATTTCAAAAAATGTGCAATGGTAATCATCCCCAACTTCGTCAATATCACCTGTTCGAACACATTTTTGGACGTCAACAAGTCGTTTCCCACAAGGGTGTTTTTCGCCCAAAAGATATGGGACTAAAGGTTGCATCCCCGCGGTGGTAAACAAAACTGAAGGGTCGTTTTCCGGCACAAGTGAAGCAGAAGGAATGTATGCATGTCCACGCTCCTTATAAAATTCAATCCACATATTTCTTAATTGTTTTGCTGTAAGTTTTTTCATTTTTTTATCTTCTTTTTTCTAAATTTTTTTAATCATCTGAGGAGTTGTTGAAAAAGGCAACTTCACTTGGGGCATTTGGTGGAGGTGGAGCTGACTCCTCAATGGAACGTTTTTCTGCATTTACACCCACATCAACAAATGATGTGATTTCTGGCACCCACTTAATATCAATTTCAGCCAAAGCACCATTACGATGTTTTGCCAAGATAAGTTTGCACATATTTGGTCCATCAGTTGCCTCGACATCAGAATATTTTGAAGGGTTGTATATGAACATAACGATATCAGCATCTTGTTCAATAGCACCGGACTCTCTAAGGTCACTCAAAACTGGCTTGTGATCTTCTCTCTTTTCCACGTCACGAGAAAGTTGTGACAAAAGCAAAATTGGCACTTGAAGTTCACGGGCGGCAATTTTAAGATTTCTTGTAAGTTCGGTAATTTCTTGCTGACGATTGACTTCTCTGCCACGTTTAGGCTCGGACATAAGTTGAAGATAGTCAATCATAATAAGGTCAAGTCCTTTTTCACGTTTAAGCCTTCTACACTTGCTTATTATTGTGCTTGGCGAATTTAGTGAGGAGTCATCAATAAAAATTTTTGCTTCAGCAAGTTTTTTGTTGCCTTCCCAAAGGGCCTTCCAGTCTGCCCCAGAAAGTGTCCCCCCAAGAGCTTTGCTTAGGCTTACACCACTTATGGAGCAAAGTGACCTTTGTGCAATTTGTTCTTTTGGCATTTCAAGTGAAAATACCGCACAACTGCGTTTGCCTTGAAGAGCTGCATAATTTACAAGATTCATCGCCAAACTAGATTTCCCCACCCCAGGACGTGCCGCAATGAGAATAAGATCACTTTTCTGAAGCCCATTTGTAACTCTGTCAAGTTCTGAAAAACCGGTTGGTATCCCACGAGTAAGGCCTCCATTTTTGTCAATTTCTTCAAATTTTGTAAGAACATTTTCAAGAGCAGTTGAAATTGGCTCTAGATTTGAAGTGTCCTCTTTTTCGGCAATGTCAAAAACTGTCTTTTCCGCAAAGGCAAGCACGTCAGATTCGTCTGGCGAATAAGCTTTGTCAATTATGTCTTGGCTGGCATGAATGAGTTTTCTTAAAAGCGAATCACGTCTTACAATGTCCACATAATGTTTTGAGTTGCTCGCACTTGGAACAATGTTCGTTAGCATTGCAATGTAATCAATTCCGCCAACACTTTCCATAAGGCCACGCCTGTCAAGTTCATCTGTAAGGGTTACATAATCAATAGGCTTGTTTTGTCTAAAAATTTCCTGCATGCACTCAAAAATTGTCTTGTGTGCTTCGGTGTAAAAATCATCTGGCGAAAGATTTGACACAATGGAAAAGGCAGAATTTTCATCCAAAAGACAACAGCCCAAAACAGATTGCTCTGCTTCCAAACTGTTTGGTGAAACTCGTGCTAATTTTTTTGCTTTTAGTTTATCGTTTTCCATAATTTATCCTTTTAGTAATCTTATTATCCAACAAAAGTGGCAAGTAGTCAAGAGTTAATCTGCAAACGGGTCCCTCGCTGACTCTTTCGTTTCCATCTCCCTGCGTTTTTTATCCTGTTTTGAAAAGATTATAAACCCAAGGAAAAGTGAAAATCCAAACATCAAAATTGTGCATAAAACCTGAAGAACAGTTGTGTATCCTGAAACTTCGTTGGCTAGAAAATAATTTATAAATAAAATTATAGGAAGTGACACAAGTGCAATTATCCCCACTCTTTTTGCATACTGATAAATCATTGCCTTTGTATCCATAACTTGCCTTGCGGTTTTTTTATCCAATTTTCTTGACATTTTTTATTCCTTTTCAATTTTTTTTGACTTTTTTGTTGTTCTCGTTCTCTTATTTGTCAACTTTTTTTCTTTTTCTCCAAGCGCTTTTTGCACTTCATCGTGCAATTCTCCATTCCCCCAATTTTCCTGCAAAATTTCATTTTTTTCTACATCTTCGTCATCATTTTTATTGTTTTCAACCGAAAAATTAATTTCTTCGTTATTTTTTGAAATATCTTTGTTATTTTGAAATATGTTTTGGTCTTCATCGGCATTAACATCGTTTATTTTAACAAACTGTTGAATATTTTGAAGGGCAGTCATTCCTTTTTTGGTCTTTTTGCGTTTTACAACCACACACACTATTCCTCCAATAACAAAGGTCAAAATTCCACATGCAAGACTTATGATATACCAAGGAGCTTGATTGGCGATTGTTCGCCAAAGTTGGACTGTGCCTGAAATGTTATTGCCAAAATTCCAAACATATGTGCCATCATCATTTTTTGTACCATCTGCATGCAAGCGTTCATATGGGGTTGAAAAGCCAAAAATATATTCTGCATCTTTGCTGTCAACACCCAAAAGGTCGCACACCACGTCAACAAGTTTTTCACTCGCGGAATATTTTTCAACCTTTGAGGAAATTTGTATATCCTCCACAAGATAAGGTTCTTGCAAATTATAGTAGAATGGAGCACAAGTTTCAAGATATGTGACAGTAAATGTTTTTTCAACTGTTTCATAATCCAAAACGCTTACCGGAGTGTCAGATAGTGAGGTGTAAACGTCCCTGTCAATAACAACAGCGTTGCTTGATAAATCATAAGTAAAAGTCTTTGGACAAAAGAACATTATGTAGCCATATATACTGGCAAAAGACATTTGTATGGAAAAGTTTTCGTAAGAAGAAAAATCATTTGGAGTCGCCCAATTTTTCTTTGGTTCAATTTCAAAATTGTCACTGGTTAAAAATTTTGTATTTTGTGTTATGACATAGTTAAATTGCTTTTGCGGAGTGTCAAGATTCAATTCTTCATAATTATAGACATTTCCATACAAAGTTATGAGGTTTTCCTCATAAGCATTATACAAACTGTCACTATATTTTACAAGCAGTTCATAAAGATTTTTTCGTTGGGGGTTTGTTAGTCCAGATAGACTAATGTCCAATGTACAACGAACTTGCCCTGCGGAATTGAGTTCTGTTTGAAGTGTCACTGCTCTGCATCCACAAGCAAAAAGACTGACAAACACAAGGAAGATAGAGGTTAAGATATATTTTAATTTTTTCACATTTTCTCCTAATTATAGTTGAACAAACTCCCATAAAGAAGTTTTTTGAAGGTTTCCACGTCCATGTCCACACACACACTTGCATTTGGATTGTTTGATTGCATATCACATTTTATATAACCATAATCATTGCCCTCATTGTCCTTGCAATATTCAATGGAAAGTTCTGCAGGCTCAGTGTGAAAAATTTCTGGATTGGTAAGATACATTGCACCACAACTATCATGCACTGCCGCACCAAGTTTGCCCACATGATAATCATTGTATTTAGTAAACATTTTGTAGAATACTTCGCCAAGAGAGTTCGCTCTGCGAATTTTTTGTTGTTCTTCTGGTGTGAGATAGGCAAAATGCCCAAGTTCCATTGGCACCATTACAAGTGGAATGTTGCTATCAAGAACAATTTTCATTGCTTCTGGGTCAAAAGCAATGTTAAACTCTTTGTATGGCACCGTGGAGCCATCCTCATCTTTGCTCCCCCCCATGAAAACAATTCGAGAAATCATATCTTTGGCTTCTGGATATTTGGTGAGAAGATTTGCAATGTTGGTCATTGGCCCCGTGCAAAGAATTGTTGTATTCCTTGCAGAATTTTCACAAAGAAAATAGTGAATCGCATCAGGACTTTTTAGGACAAAGGGTTTTAGTTTGACATTTTTCACCTTATATCCCCCCAAACCAAAATCTCCTTGAGCAGAGTGAGCATAACATGGTTGGCGTTCTAGTGGTTCGCTTGCTCCTTGTGCAACGGGAACGGCTTTCCCAAAAAGTTCCACAAGTTTTAGTGTATTTTTCATTATTTCTTCAATAGGCATATTCCCAGCAACGGTAGAAATAAGTTTCACTTCAATTTTGTCGCTGTTTAGTGCAGTCATAATTGCCATTGAATCGTCAATTCCTGGGTCGGCATCAATAATGACATAATAATTTTTCATTTATTCCCTCCACTGTAATTCTCGGCAGATTCTTCCATCTGTTTTTTACGTTCAAATTCTTCTTTCATTTTTTTCAATTCTTCTTTGGTTGGAAGAGGTTTTGTCACTTTATAACACACCTCATATTTGCTGTCTTGTGTGTAGAAAAGTTCTTTGCAGTGTCTTTCAATTTTAGTTATCAAATCTTCAAAAAGAGGCAAAGTTTCATCATTGGACAACAATTTGAATTGAACAATTTCCGATTTATTTTTCCTACCTGTTTTTTTGTTCGTAATTTTCAATTTCTCTTGTTTAATTTCCACCTTAAGTCCGCCATAACCAAAAAGTTTGCGTGTTTCTTGATTAGATTTGATTATCATAACAACTTTCATTTGTGCAAAAAGTTTGTCGGGGTCAAACTGAAGTGTTGTTGAAAACATTGAATTTAAGGCATTGTTTAAGAAAAAATAATGCTTTGAAAGGCTGTCATACACCCCAACTTCTTTTTCTCTCTCATGACTGCGAAGATTGTCGGAATAATAGAATTGTGGACTAAAATATCGTCTTTTAATTTTCAGTTGAGCCTTTCCCCTACAAACACGTTTGCGTAAAAGCAATTCATTTTTTTCGAGCAGACTTGCGGAATTGTCATAATAATAATCCACAACAACATCCCTTGTTATGTCGTCCATGGTATATGTTGTCATTGTGCCAAGAAGCCTTAGCAAATGAGAATAGGTTGTGCTGTCAAAAACAGTGTATCTTCTTTCTTGTTTTAGTATATTTAGCATATTTTACTCCATATATTATTTTAATAGATATTTGGCAAAAATACAAATAAAAGTGCCAACAAATTTTGTCAAAATGCATAAAAATTATGAACTTTCTAGAAAAAATTAGACATTTTTTAATTATTTGTAAAAATTCTATTTTGTGGTGTGTTTTATTGTAATGTGTTCAACAATCTGCAACCTATTTTTTTGGTGTATATTTTTTGTAAAAATGACAAAAATTGGCGTTAAGGAGAAATAATATGGATTTTGAATCATCACAAACAAAAATAAACCTTGCACGTTCTTTTGCAGGCGAATGTCAAGGCGGAGCAAGATATCAATTTATTGCTCAAAAAGCAACAAAGGAGGAAAAAAATAACATACAAATTTTATTTAAAAAACTTGCAAAAAATGAGATGGCTCATGCAAAAGTTTTTTGGGATTTGCTGGGGAAATATGCCTCCCAACCACAAAAAAATATTGAAATTAAGGCTGGATATCCTTTTGAAAATGGCAATTTGTTACAACTTATAAAATCTGCTTCAAACAACGAAAAAAGCGAAAACACAACAATCTACCCGAGTTTTGCAAAGATCGCCGAGGACGAAGGGTTTTGTGATATCGCGGAGAAATTTAAACTTATTGCTCTTGTAGAAAACGATCATTTTATGATTCTTGATGATCTATACAACAAATTAAAGTCAAAAGAGCTTTACTCTTCTAGCAAAGAAATGACTTGGAAATGCGACCATTGTGGACACACTCATCTTGGGAAAGAGGCGTTTAAAAGTTGCCCACTTTGCGACCTTGACCAAAATTATATTACACTGGATATGCTTGATAAAAAATAAACAAAAAGCCCCAAATAAATGGGACTTTTATTTTATGCTCTCTTTTTGTCTTTTCGCTTAAAATAGAATATCTTTTCAAACACCCAACGCAAGGCAATATACAATAGGTAGATGAAGAACAATGTTATTCCTAGAAACACAAGTTCTCTTGTGCCAAGGGTGCCATATTTAAAGAATTCTTTTGGAATAACTGCATAGGAAATCACTGCAAGAAGTAACATTGAAAACACTACGATTGCTCTAAATTTGTCAAGCGGCAAACTGATGTTGAGCAAAACAAAGAATGCTCCAAATGTCGCACAGAGGGAAATTAGTGTTGAAATAAGTTCCTGCTGATTTGTTATTGCACAAAATACATAACATGCCATACTAGACAAAAACAAAACGACTGCACCTGGAAGCGTTTTTGAGGAAAGACTTGACAAAAACGAACCCTTGACTCTTTCTTTGCTTGGTTGAAGTGCTAGGAAAAATGCAGGAATTCCAATGAACGCTGTTTCCCAAATTAAAATTTGATTTGGTTCAAGTGGATAACTATGCTTTGGCGAAAGAATTGCAAAAATGGTCAAAAATATGGCGAAAAATGTTTTAGTTAAGAAAAGCGAAGATGCTTTTGAGATGTTGTTTATAACACGTCTTCCCTCTGAAACAATGTTCGGCATGGAGGAAAAATTATTGTCCATCATAATAATATTGCTAGAACTTCTGGTGGCTTCGCTTCCGCTTGCCATTGCTATGGAGCAATCCGCTTCCTTTAAAGCTAAAATGTCGTTTACTCCGTCACCCGTCATGGCGACCTTGTTTCCGTTGGCTCTAAGGGCTTTTACAATTATACTTTTTTGCTCAGGGGTAACTCTGCCAAAAACAGTGTAATTTAAAGCAATTTGTTCAAGTTCTTCGTCAGATACTTTTTCAAGACTTATACATTTGTCATAATTTTTTACGCCAACTTTTTTTGAAATATTGCTGACCGTGTCAACATTGTCCCCTGAAATTATTTTCACTTCAACATCATTTCTGTTGAACCATTCAATTGTAGATTTTGCATCTGGACGAATGTTGTCCTCTATAACAATGAGTGCTAATGGGGTGTTACTTTTGCTCATAGTTTCACCGACATGTTCATCATTTGACTTGCAAAGCATAACAACACGATACCCGTCTTGTGTTAAGGCTTTTATTGTTTGAGATGTTTCAGAATCAACTTCGTTTGTCACGAATTCGGGAGCCCCCAACATATATGTTCCCAACGTATCAAACTTCACTGCAGAAAATTTTACCTCACTACTAAACTCCATAACTTCCTCTGGCTGAACAGTTTTGCTTTCTTCTATCCAAAAAAATTTGTCAAGAGCAATCGCAGTGGAATTCTTGGTTTTTGTGGCTTTGACATAACTTTGCATAATTTCAAAAACTTTTGCACTTGGAAATTTAAACGGAATAACATTTTTCACTGACATTGTTCCATCTGTAAGAGTTCCCGTTTTATCAAGACACAAAACATTTACTCGTGCCAATGTTTCTATGGAATACAAGTCTTGCACAAGAGTTCTTTTTTTTGCAAGATTCAAAACCCCAACAACCAATGACACTGAGGTGAGAAGATACATCCCCACAGGCATCATTCCGATAATTGAACCTGCTGTTCCCTTTATGGCATCATTTACTGTGCCGTTGCTATATGCATCAAGAAAGGTACAAATCCCCAAAGGAAGGAGCAAAAATCCAATAACTTTTATCAAAAAATTCAACGTTTTTAAAATATCACTTTGGTTTGCTTTAAGTTGACGAGCCTTTTTGATTAATTTTGAACTGTAGGTTTCCATGCCAACTTTTTCGGCTTTTGCCACACATTCGCCATTAACAATATAACTTCCCCCAAGCAACGTGTCTCCAACATTTTTCTTTATGGGCTTGCTTTCACCTGTAAGCAAACTTTCATTTGCAAGCACAGTTCCTTCAAGCACAACAAGGTCTGCACAAACTTGTTCCCCAGAATGAAGGGTCAAAACGTCATCAACAACAACATCATCGGTTTCTATCATTTGATGTTTGCCATCACGAAGAACGTCAACCTTTGCAACGTTGATGACAGAGATTCTATCAACCGTTTTTTTCGCTTTTATTTCTTGAACAAGCCCAATGGTTAAATTTGCTATAAACACAACAATAAAGGATATGTTCTCATAACTGCCAATGTAGATAAGCAAACCTGCAATGATAAAGCAAATCAAATTAAACCATGTACAAAGGTTTCCAAAAAATATTTGAGCATACGTTTTTGAAGTTTTGGTGAGGGTGGTATTGTTAAGTCCACTTCTACACCTGTCCTTAACTTCCTCACTGGTCAAGCCCACAATAGTTTTTTTGTTTTCTTCCATATAAGCCTCTAATTAAGTTGTTTTGACACGCAAGAACAAAGGTCCTCCACAAACAATTTGCTTTCTTCACTTTCAAGGTCATAGTTGCTATCAATTTCCTCACTTAAACTTCCAATGATTCCGCAAAAAGCAAAATTCATTCTTGTGTCATCAATTTTAAACAAAGTTCCCTCTTCCTCACCTTTTTCACAAATTTGGGTAAACAAAGAGAAAACTACCTCCTTGCTTTTGTAAAGCATTTCCGTGATTGTGTCGGCATCGCTTTCATTTAGGAAAGGAGCATAATTGTCAATAAATGTCCAAGGCATAACCATCCAATAGTTCGCTTTCATAGTAATTATGACAGCCTTTATAAAAGTCCTCAAACTTGTCCTAAATGTGGTTACCTTGAAACTGTTGGAAAAAAATTTTACCATTTTATTAAGATAATAAATGATACTATTGAAAACCATCTCATCTTTGCTTGAAAAATATTCATAAATTGTGCTTTTGCCCATGTTGCAACGTTTTGCCACTTCGGACAAAGTTATGGACTTGTAGTCCACTCGGTCGTTGAGCATTGCAAGAACTTCTTCGTATATCATTTCTTTTTTCATAATTTACCTCTCGAATTTTCGGTCGTTAACAAGAAAATTATAACCTAAAAGTCCCTATTTGTCTAGCATTTTTAACAAGAATGATTGGTTTTTTGTAATTTTTTTTGAAAAATTTTTACCATTTAAAACCAACCCGACTGAATAATTGGTATTTGTAAAAAGACATTTTAAGTAACGAACAGTTTTCATCAATATTTTGTGCATAGCCAAATAAAAATATTACTCGAAAAAAAGAGAATTTGAAAAAATTAGTTAAAATTAGTAGATAAAAGTTAGAAAGTGGCGTATAATTTTGAGCGTAGCAATGCTTAGGAATTGTAAAAATATGTAGGAGAATAGTATGAAAAAAACAAAAATGGTTTGCACATTGGGCCCTGCCAGCAACGACTATGCAATAATTGTCAAGCTTTTGCGAGCAGGCATGAATGTGGCAAGACTTAATATGAGCCACGGCGACTTGTCCAGTCATCAAGAAACTTTGGATAAGGTTATAAAGGCTCGAAATGAGCTTAATATCCCTTGTGCAATTATGGTCGACACTTGTGGACCAGAGATTCGGATTGGAGAATTTGAAGATGGCAAAGTATCGTTAAATAAAGGAGATTTGTTCACTTTCTGCACTGACCACACAATCGGAACAGACAAATATGTGTCTTGTCCATATCCAGAACTTTTGGAAATCTTGAAACCAAAACAAAAAATCTATGCCAATAATGGTTTGCTTGAATTTACTGTGAAAAAAGTTGATGGGATAAACATTGTTTGCACTGTGAACGTGGGAGGCGTGCTTTCAAATCACAAAAGTATATCCATTCCACACGTAAGACTTCCTTTGCCTTTTATCAGCAAAAAAGATGAAGAAAATATTCGCTTTGCCGTAAAAAATAATGTTGAATATATTTCTGCTTCATTTGTAAATTCACCAACTGATGTCCTTGAAATGCAAGAATTTATCCGTTCCCTTGGTGGGAAACAACAAATAATTTCCAAAATTGAAAGTGCCGAGGGAATAAGCAATCTTGACAAAATTATTGATGTAAGCGATGGAATTATGGTTGCAAGAGGAGATATGGGGACAGAAATTCCTATTGAACATATTCCTGCAGTTCAAAAAAAGATGATTGAAAAGTCTATTTTGAAAGGCAAAAAAGTTATTGTTGCAACGGAAATGCTTGAATCTATGACTCATCGCAGACGCCCAACCAGAGCAGAAACCACTGATGTGTCGCAAGCAATTTATGACAAAACAGGAGCAACAATGCTTTCAGGCGAAACTGCCAGTGGAATTTATCCTGTCGAAAGTGCCACCACCATGAGCAAAATTGCCCTTGCCACCGAAAAACAAGTGAATTATGACAAAGATTTCAACCCAGAACTAACTGGCGAAAAAACTCCACTTGACGTAATTGCTCATTCCGCTTGTGAAACTGCAAAAAGCGTGCATGCAAAAGCCATCGTGTGTTGGACAGATTGTGGGAAAACCGCTTGTGCTGTGTCCAGGTTTAGGCCAGAAGCACCAATTATTGCCATAACGCATGACTCTTGGACTCGAAACAGTCTTGCTTTATGTTGGGGCGTTGTGCCGTTGGTTGCCGAAATTAAACAAAGCTTAGAAGAATTGACTTCTTATGCTTCAAGAGTTGTAAAAGAGCTTAAACTTGCAAAGTCTGGTGATATTATTGTTATGACATTTGGTGTGCCAAGCGACACTGCCACCCCAACAAACAGCATCAATATTTGCGTAGTTGAATAACCTCATCTCATTAAATTTATAAAAGCAACACCACACCAACCTTTACAAAAAAAATATGAACAACAAAATTAGGTTTTTGTCCTCGACTATAGCATTTAGATATAAGAGATAAATTTGCAATGATTGCCATTCGAAATTTAACAAAAAAGTTTTTGAAAAACACTTGATTTATTTGTCAAACTGTGCAATAATATTCCCGCAAGTGAGGTTTTATCTTTTACTCTTCACTTGCGAACCCCTCTTTTTGGGCAATTAACTCAGTTGGTAGAGTGTCACTTTGACGTAGTGGAAGTCAGGAGTTCGAGTCTCTTATTGCCCACCAATTCATATTTAACACGAACTTTTTAAGGAGTTCGTGTTATTTTTTGTTCAAAAATTTTTAACAACATTCATTTACTCTATCAATTTTTTTTGAATTTTATATGTAAAATGTTAGAATAGTATTGAGGTAATAATTATGTTAGGTGCAATTATTGGTGATCTTGCCGGTTCTATATACGAATTTGAACAATTTAATAAAGTTAAAAAAATTACAATAAAAAATATTATAGAAAAAGATTCTTTTTACAGTGATGACACAATCCTTACAATTGCAATCGCAGACGCTATTATAAACAAAAAAGATTATGGAGAGATGCTAAAAAGGTATGCTATAAAATATGAAAATGCCATACCAAGGGATATTCCATATTTCAAAACGATGTTTTCCCCTAGTTTTACATCTTGGGCAAAAGGAAATGGGCAAGGTACAAGCATAGGCAATGGAGCTATGATGAGAATATCTCCAGTGGGTTTTCTTTTCAATAATGAAAGTGAAATTATTGAAAACGTATATTTGGCAACCTCCCCTTCGCACAACACAAAAGAATCCATAGACTGTGCCACAAAAGTTGCTTTAATTATCTTCTATGCGAGAAGGGGTTTATCAAAAAAAGATATTATATCAAAGTTAAATTTAGAAATAAAAGCTCCAAATATCACCAAATTTAATTACAGCTGTATTGACACCATAGACGTTTGTTTATATTCCCTGTTTAATTCTAACTCGTTCGAAGAAAGTATAAAAAAAGCCATATCTTTCGGCGGAGACACAGACACAAATGCCTGTATTGTCGGCGGTATGGCTGAAGCAATGTTTGGGATAAGCAACGAGTTGAAACAAAAAGCATTATCAAAACTTCCAGACGAATTTAAAAAAATACTTGAAAAGTGCTATGAACAAATTAAAACCACTCAAATTCATTAACTTTATCAAAAAATCAATTTATATTATCATCTTTTTTGTGTTGTGAGAATTTGCACCCACAATAATTTTGGCGATACAAAGAAAATGCTTTTGATAGTCGAATGCTTTTTAAATAGCCGTCTTGTTTCTTAAAATCAGCAACAAGATAATTTATATCGTATTTTTGCGAAAGTCTTGTGCCAATTTCGTTTATAAGTTTAGCATTTTTATGCGGACTGACAGTTAGCGTTGTGGCAAAAATGTCAAAATTGTGCATCTTTGCATATTGTGCGGTTTTGTCAAGTCGATAGGCAAAACACATGGTACAACGCGCTCCACCTTCTTTTTCGTTTTCAAGCCCTATGCAATGGTTTTCAAAATCAAGGTTATCCTCGTATGTTCCATCAATCACAACAATGTTCAGCCCTGCCTCTTTAACATATTTTTGTTGTTCAAAAAGACGTTTTTTATATTCCGATTTTGGATAGATATTTGGATTATAGTAAAATATTGTAAGGTCAAAATCCTCTTTCAGACGGTCTATAACGGCTGTTGAGCATGGCCCACAACAACTGTGAAGTAACATTTTCTTTTTCATAGTTTTATTATAGCACAATCTATATCGTTTTCAAATATAAAAACAAAAAAACTTTGAGATAATATTTGATAAAAATTTTAAAATTTAGTAAAATACTTGTTGTGAGGGAAAAATGCAGTTAAAATTACTCAATTTCCACAAGGTTTTATCGCTTTTTGCGTCAAGTATTGTGGGCGCATTTATTGCACTTATTATTTATCAAAGCACACAAAGTTTTGCATGGGCTTTTGTATATATGATTGGTTTTCAAACGCTTAAAGTTTTGTGTAATCAAATATTCAATAAAAGTATGCAACGCAAACCACAACTTTTTTTGCTTTTGACTATTATTCCATTTTTACTTTATTCACTTTCAATTTTGCTACTTGACACAAATCTTAAAATCTTAGGAATTTTTCTTGTTCTTATCTTTCAGGCAATATCAGATAGTTTCAAGGAAACACCACTTGACTATGTTTACAACTACAGTTGTGATGGAGATTCAAGTTCAACAGGATTAACAAGATTTTTTGAATATTTAGGCAAAATTATTGCTTTTTTCGTAGGCGGTTTGTTGCTGGATAATTTGGAAAAATGGATTGTTGTTGTTGTGGCATGCATAACATATCTTATTTCTGTAATTCCACTTTATATTTACTATCTCAAAAACAAAAACAACTCTGGATTTAATATGGAAAGCATTTCAAATGCAGTTGAAGGCTTTGAAAATATTCGCATAAAAAAACACCAATATGATGTCATATCAAAAAAAGTTTTGGCGACATATTTTTTTGTTTACTTTTTGTTTTGCGCATTTGATGCAATGCAAATGATTTTCAGCGTTTATCTTTTCAAAGTGTCGGCAGAAAGTTATAGTTATTCATCATATATTCAAATTGCTTGTTCAATAGCGTTGGCAATTGGAATTTATTTATCTGGGAAATGGGACGAGAAAAAAGATTTAACAAAATATGTTTGTGTGTGTAGCATTATTGTGGGTGCTGGGTGCGTGATTGTGCCATTTGTTGTTCAATGGATTTGGCTGGTCATTGTTTTGTTTGCAATTATGGGATTTTTCTTGTCAACAATCAGTTTGTTTTGCTATTCTAGAATGGTTACAAGGTGCAAAATTTTGGGAAAAAGCAACGCAGCACTTCTTATTCGAATGCAAGCGTCACGGACATCACAAATATTTATTTATGGTGTTGCAGCAGTTTGCTCTGCAACCATTTTGCCTGTATTTTTTGTGATTGGCGGACTTATGGCATCAGGGGCCTATTTCATCCCTACATGCGAGGAATACACCCGCAAAATGATGGTCGACTATTTGCACAACAACAAGATGTATTAATATCAAGTTGTCGTTTATCTTAAAATAAAAGAACCTCCAAATTGGAGGTTCTTTTTTGCAAGATTACAAGTTGATAATTCTGCAAATGTGTTTGTTCATGATCATGAAAATGAGGTCAAGAATCCAAACAATTGTGAAACCAAACACAAGTCTGATTATGCCAGCAACAATTTTGCCTTCCATAAATCTTGTGACTGCTCCGCAAATCCATGATGTGACAGGAATGATTGCAAGGATAATGCTTACAATGTATCCCAACCCAAAATAATCTGATTTCTTTGCCATATTTATCTCCCCTTTTATATAAATATACGTCTATATTATAAATATATTCCAACTATTTGTCAATTTTTTAAGCAAAATATTCTGAAAATTTTTGAATTTTGTCCAAATAACAATACAAAATCAACTTTTTGTCGATTTCTAAGTGAAAAATAAGTTTTTTATCAAAATTTTTCTTATTTTGTTTAAATTTTTACAAAAAATTGGTTCAAATTTTCCTTATATTCGGCTGTAATTTGAGTGGTGGTTTTGAGAGACTCTATTTCTCGTTGCATTTGTTTTATGCAGACAAATTGATAAACTATCCCCACAATAAGCAATGCTATGATTGTTATTATCATAGTAAGAAAGAGTTTCGTTTTTTTCTCTTTGTCCATTTTTACCTCCGATTTTATTTCTCAAAAAGTTGTCAATTTTTATACTCTTTTAAACAAAATATCAACTGATTGACGAATTCATCTCTTTTGATTTTATATATTTATTATAAATTGACAAAAAAATCTTGGCAAGCGTTTTGAGAAAGAATTTTGCAAGCAAAAACGACGATATCCAAAACAAAACACATATTGGCGGAAGCAATCCATAGTTGAAATGAAGATTTATGAGCAAACTTGCCATAACAACACCACATAAAACAAAAATTGCTAATATTTCTGTCGCAAAATTAATAAAAAATTTCCACAAAAACGTAAAAATTGTGCATAATTTTTTCCAAAAAAATTGTTTTGGAGTTTTTTCTGTGTAAATTTCTGATGAATTATGAAAATTTTGGGAATTTTTTGGAGATATAATTTTAAGTTTGCTCTTTTTTGTCAAGAAATTGACACAAAACATCACGATAAAAAATAGCAATCCAGAAATTAACCCAAGATAGCAAAAAAACCACACTTGCCAGCCTTGCGAAATGGTTGAAAAAAGTATCATTTAAAAATTCTTTTAAGCAAGCCACCCTTTTCAAACGTGCTGGAATATTTGATAAAATCGACATTTCCTCCAAGTTCCAAAACACCCGTTGCAGTATCAAGTCTTGTAACATTAAGGTCTTTGCCAGAAATTTGCACTATATCGCCCGCAACTTGAAGTTGTAATTTTTGTGGATTAGATTCAAAAACCTTTTCCACACCTGAAATTGTCAATTTTACACGATTTGTCAAAGTTAACTCACTATTTTGAAATTTTTTTTCATTTTCTTTGTTTTTTTGTTCCATTTTTCCCCCAAAATATTTTATTTTTTGTAAAATTTCCTTTTTTACTAAATTATTTAGCAAAAATATCATTTTTGTGTTTTAAATGAGCATTAAAACTAACCATATAAATATATTTCTCTTGAAAAAATAATATGCAAAAAAGGAAGACTTAAAGCCTTCCTTTTGTTCAATTTGCGTTGTTAATCTTCGCTTTCATTTTGGGAATTTGTTGTATTTTCTGCAATCATTTCTGTGGAATTTTCCGCAGTTTCTGACGAAATTTCTTGTTCTTCCACATTTTCATCATTATTTTCTGATTCTTGATGAATAGCAACGGAGGCACAAACAATTTTTGAATTTTTGTCCTTAAGTCGCATAATTTTTACACCTTGAGAGTTTCTTCCAATGATATTCAAAGAACTTGCTTCCATACGAAGAATTGTGCCTGTGTCAGACATCAAAATGATGTCTTGGTCTGGGGCAACCTGCTTTAAGCAAACAAGTTTGCCTGTTTTTTCATTCAAAACGCTTGCCTTTATGCCCAAACCACCACGAGATTGAAGCCTATAATCTTCCACTTTCGTTCGTTTCCCGAAACCGCGTTCAGTGATTGTGAGAAGGTCATAGCCACTTTTTAGCACACACATATCAACAACATAATCACCTTCAGAGAGTCGCATGCTCTTTACGCCACGAGAATTTCTGCCAAGTTTTCTAATTTTCCCTTCGCTATATCTGATGCATTTGCCATTGTGCGAGGCCAGCATAATCTCATCAAGACCGTGCGCCTCTTGCACTGAAATTAGGGTATCACCATCATCAAGAGTTATTGCTTTTTTGCCGTTTTTGTTTATATGAACAAACTCTTGCATATCAGTTTTCTTTATAATTCCAAATTTGGTTGCCATGATAAGTGAACCCTTTTCTTCTGGGTCAAAACGGACAATTTCGGTAACTTTTTCATCAGGATTTAGTTGCAAAAGGTTTATCATTGCTCTGCCTTTTGTGTTCTTTTGGGCTTCTGGAAGCATATATGCTTTTTGCGAGAAAACTCTACCTTGACTGGTGAAGAACAACAAAACATCGTGTGAATTTGCGACAAACATTTTGGTAACAAAGTCGTCCTCTTTGGTTTTGTGTCCTGAAACACCAACACCGCCACGTCTTTGAGCATGATATTCTGACACTGGTTGACGTTTTACATAGCCTGAATTGGTGAGGGAAATGACCACATCTTGCCTATCAATGAAATCCTCAATGTTTAAGTCGCTGTAGTCAACACCAATTTCTGTTTGACGAGGTCTTGCATATTTATCTTTAATTTCAAGGATTTCTTTTTTGATAATGTCAAGAATTTTTTGTTCACTTGCGAGAATTGATTTATATTCCCCAATTTGAAGTTTAAGTGCTTGCAATTCATCACGAATTTTATTAACTTCCAAACTTGTAAGTCTTTGAAGTCTCATCTCAAGAATTGCTGTGGCCTGTTTTTCCGTAAGTAAAAATTTTTCACAAAGTTTCGCATTTGCGTCATATTTGTCATCACTTTTTTTGATTATCTGAACCACTTCATCAACATTTGCAAGTGCAATAACCAATCCTTCCAAAATATGTGCGCGTTCTTGTGCTTTTTCAAGGTCATAGCGTGTTCTTCGTGTAATGACGTCTTTTTGATGTTCAAGATAGTAATATAAAATTTCTTTTAGGTTAAGTATTTTTGGTTCACCATTTACAAGGGCAAGGAAAATTATTCCATAACTTGTTTGAAGTGGAGTGTGTTTGTATAGAAGATTTAAAACGACTTGAGCATTTGCATCACGTTTAACATCAACAACAACTCGCATGCCTGTTCTGTCCGATTCTTCCTTGATATCTGCAATGCCTTCAATTCGCTTGTCTTTTACAAGGTTGGCAATTTGCTCAATAAGCTTTGCCTTGTTTGTTTGATAAGGCAACTCGGTTATTACAATGCGATTGTGTTTGTTATCTTCTTCAATTTCTGCTCTACCACGCAAAATTATCGAGCCACGACCTGTTTTGTAAGCTTGTTTTGCTCCATTTCTACCAAGTAAAATGCCTTTCGTTGGGAAATCTGGTGCTGGAATAATTTTGATAAGTTCATCAATGTCAATTTGAGGGTTTTCTATGAGAGCTACAACACCATCTATAACCTCGCCCAAGTTGTGAGGAGGAATGTATGTTGCCATGCCAACTGCGATGCCGTCAGAACCATTTACAAGCAAATTTGGAAAACGGGCTGGAAGAACTGCTGGTTGTTGCATTGTGCCGTCAAAGTTTGGATAAAAATCAACAGTTTCCTTGTCAATATCCCTTAGCATTTCTCCTGAAATTTTGGAAAGCTTTGCCTCAGTGTAACGATATGCCGCTGGAGGGTCACCATCTATGCTTCCAAAGTTACCCTGGCCATCAATTAAAGGTTCGTTTATGGAGAAATTTTGTGCAAGCCTTACAAGTGCATCATAAACACTGCTGTCGCCATGTGGGTGAAATTTGCCCAAAACGTCACCGACAATACGGGCACATTTTTTGTAACCTTTTTCATAGGTTATTCCAAGGTCACCCATATCATAAAGTATTCTTCTATGAACAGGTTTAAGCCCATCACGAACGTCTGGAATTGCACGACTGACATTCACTGCCATAGCATAAGAAATAAATGACTTCTTCATTTCATCATTTAGGTGAACTTTTACATATTTTGTGTTGTCAACCAACTCATCAAATTGTTTTGAATAATCTTGCTTTTTCATTTTTACCTTCTTATTATTTTTCTTTTATGAAACTAACCTTTTAAATAAAAGAGATTAATTCTTGTGCATTTTCTTAAAATTTAATTACACGTCCAAATCGCTTACTAAGGTTGCATTTTCTTCAATAAAACTACGTCTAAGTTCTGGATTTTCGCCCATAAGCGTATTAAATATTGCATCAGCTTCAACCGCATCTTCCATTTTTACTTGAAGCATTGTTCGGTGTTCTGGGCTCATTGTTGTTTCCCAAAGCTGATCGGAAGTCATCTCACCAAGACCTTTGTAACGCTGTATGCTAACAGGTTTGCCAGCAAGACGAGCCAGTTCCGCATTAAGTTCATCATCATTATAGAAATATGCCACATTTTTGTTGCATTCCACCTTGTAAAGAGGTGGTTGAGCAATATACACGTGACCAAGTTCAAGAAGTGGTCGCATAAATCTGTAGAAGAACGTTAAAAGCAAAATTCTAATGTGACTGCCGTCAACATCAGCATCAGTCATACAAATAATTTTATCATAACGAAGTTTGCTTTCATTAAATTCATCATGAATTCCACATCCAAAAGCTGTTATCATTGCCTTAATTTCTTCATTTTCAAGAACTCTTGACAATCTTGCTTTTTCTACGTTTAAAATTTTACCTCTAAGTGGCAAAATGGCTTGAAAACGCCTATCTCTGCCCTGTTTTGCTGTTCCGCCAGCACTGTCGCCTTCTACAAGGAAAATTTCACAATGAGTAGGGTCTTTTGATGTGCAATCGGCAAGTTTGCCTGGCAAGGTTGTGGTTTCCAAAACACCTTTCCTTCTAGTGAGTTCTCGTGCATTTCTGGCAGCCTCCCTGGCACGTTGTGCAGTGAGCGATTTCATAATAAGTTCTCGTGCAATATTTGGATTCTCCTCAAGATAGTCCCCAAAATTCTCTATCATAACTTTTTCAACAAGAGTTCTCATGAACGAATTGCCAAGTTTAGTTTTGGTTTGTCCTTCAAATTGAGGGTCTTGAAGTTTAACAGATATAACAGCTGTCAAGCCTTCTCTGCAATCTTCACCTGACAATTTTTCGTTTGGTTTGAGCATTTTATTTTTAGTTGCATAGTCTGTTATTACCTTTGTAATAGCATTTTTAAAGCCCACAAGGTGAGTCCCACCTTCCTCGGTATTAATGTTGTTTGCATATGCGTTTATAACTTCGCTGTAGCTATCATTGTATTGAAAACTGATTTCAACTTCGCTTGTTTTATCAATTTTGTTGGCATAAAATGCTTGTGGAAAAACAGTTTGACGACCTTTGTTAAGGAAGTTAACAAATTCCACAATCCCGCCTTTAAATTGGAAAACTTCACTTCTCTCCATACCTGCTCGTTTGTCTGTTAATGAAATTGTTAGACCTTTATTCAAAAAAGCAATTTCTCTGAAACGTGATTTAAGAGTATCATAATTAAAAGAAGTCGTTTCAAAAATCATATCATCTGGACGAAATGTTATGGTTGTGCCACGAGAAACAGTTGAACCAACAATTTTAAGCGGATATTGTGGTATACCTCGCTTATATTCTTGTTGATAATGATTTCCATTTTGGAAAACATCAACTTTAAGGTATTCACTGAGTGCGTTAACGCAAGAAAGCCCAACACCATGAAGTCCACCAGAAATTTTGTATCCACTGCCACCAAATTTGCCACCTGCGTGAAGTTTTGTTAAAACAACTTCAACAGCACTTTTCCCTTCGGTTTTATGGATTCCTGTTGGGATTCCACGGCCATTATCTGCAACGGAAATGCCACCATCATCAAGAATTGTAACATCAATATTTGTGCAATGGCCTGCAATTGCTTCGTCAATAGAATTATCAACAATTTCAACAACCAAATGGTGAAGTCCACGTTCATCAGTTGAACCAATGTACATTCCAGGTCTTTTTCTTACAGGTTCAAGCCCATCAAGAACTTGAATGTCCTCCTCTGTGTATTTGGTTGTTTTTGTAAGTTCACCTTCCAATGCTTGTGCTTCAGAAAATTCTTTTTGATGTTCTGCCAGCCACTTTTCACTTTCCTCCCGTTTCAAGCCTTCAAAACGTTCTCTTTCTTCTTGTTCTTCTTTTGACAATTTTTCGTCAGCCATTTTTATTCCCCTTTATATATACATAATACATTATATATATAATATAACATATATAATATAAAAAAACAACCACAAAAATAACTTTTTTTGAAAAATTTTTTTAAAAATCTTTTTAAACAAAATTACTTATCTTACTACTATTGTAAACAAAAATTGTATAGCAACAAGGCTTAAAAAAAACAAAAAAAATTCCTCTCTTTTATAATTTTAAAAAAGCAAGCAAATCTTTTAACTACTTAAAATTTTTGATAATATATAAATTTAAAGCAAACATATTAAAAATTTTGAAAATAGTTGAAAAATATTTTAAAATTTCTCAAAATATGTTAAAATAAATTTATGATTATCGAAAAAGTTAAATTAGAGAATTTTCGCAATTATTCTACATGTGAAGTGAAGCTTGCTCCGGGATTAAATGTTTTTAAAGGTAACAATGCACAAGGCAAAACAAATTTTTTGGAAAGTGTATATCTTTGTAGTATCGGCAAGTCACCTAAAACTAATAAGGAAAAAGACCTTATAAAATGGGGAAACAACTTCGCAAAAATTTATATTAAGAGCAAAAAAAAATTTTATGATCAAACAATTGAAATGATTTTGAACGAACAAACAAACAAAACAATAAAAATTAACGGAATCGGAATTAAGCGTATGGGCGACCTGATTGGCGAAATGCCTGTGGTTTATTTTGCCCCAGATGAAATTGGGCTTGTCAAAGACGGACCCGCCGATAGACGAAGATTTATGGATATTGATATAAGTCAATTAAATAAGTCATATTTTTATAATCTTATTCGCTATGAAAAAATTTTAAACGAACGCAACAAACTTTTAAAACAAGCAAAAACTTATGAGACTTTGCACGACACTATTGACCTTTGGGACACTCAACTGAGCGATGTTGCAAGCAAAATAATTTTTGAAAGACTTTGTTTCTTAAACAAAATAAAAGAACCTGCAAAAAATGTTCACCACAATATAACTTCTGGAAAAGAAGAATTGAATGTAAAATATCAAGGAATAAATCTTTCATCTGTGCAAGAAATAAAAAATAAAATTTATCAAAGTTACAAAACAAACCTTAAAAAAGATTTTGAATTTGGCTATACAACGGTTGGCCCTCATAGAGATGATATTGAAATTACAATAAACAAAATTGATATTAGAAATTTTGGTTCCCAAGGACAACAACGTCTTGCAACACTTTCACTTAAGGTGGCAGAACTTGTTCTTTTTGAAAATGAACTTGGTGAAAAACCGGTGCTTCTTCTTGATGATGTATTAAGCGAACTTGACACAAAACGCTGTCAAAATTTTTTGAAAGAAATTGAGAATTATCAAACAATTTTAACAACAACAAAATTTACACGAAAACTTAGAGAGTGTGATGCAATGTTTCAAGTAAAAAATGCAATAATTTCACGTATGTGAAGTTATTGTATTTTTTTTACATTTATTTTGTAATATAAAAATATTTTTTTTATCAAAGATATCTAATATAGACATCTTAAAAATTTATTTAATTTTTATTTTTACTATCCAAAAAACAACATAATTGTTACTTTTTACTTATAATGCAAGTTTTGTCGATTTTTCAAATAAAAAAACATATTTTGGTGAAATACATATTATTAAGAATAAATTGTCATAAAATTGCTAAAACTTGCATAAATAGTGAATTTTAGCGTTTATTTGACAATTAAATTTATAAATTATGCATTATTTGGCACTTTTGTCATTTATTCGACAATATTTTTTGCCCAAAAACCTTGTCAAGCAAATTTAACAAGTTTTTTTAAAAAATATTTTTTATTTTTGCTCTGGGGTTGACATTAAAAAATTATTATAGTAAAATTATAATGTATTTTTGGGGGTGCGTATGAATAATGTGCTTTATACACCGTGGAGCAAAGTTTTGAAGGAAATGCAAAGCGAAGTTACTGCCGTAAGTTATGACTTGTATATCAAGACTTTGGAACCCATTAAGTATGAGGGCGGAAAATTAATTTTTTTGGCGACAACAGAAAATAACAAAAATCAACTTCTAAAACTTCATTTTAACAAATTGCGTAATGCCTGCGAAAAATTCTTCGGGCCAATTGAAGAACTTATTGTTCTTGAGCCAAATGAAGGAAAGGAACTTTTGGAAGAAGTTAGAGAGGCTGAAGAAGAACTTCGCATTAAGCACGAGTTTGACGAAAAAAATAAGCTGAACGAAAAATACACTTTTGATACCTTTGTTGTTGGGTCAAGCAATCAAGTTGTCTATTATGCTTGCAAAAACGTTGCAAAAAACCCTGGTAAAAATTTTAACCCTCTTCTTATTTATGGTGGTGTGGGATTGGGCAAAACTCACCTTCTACACGCCATTGGAAATTACATACGAAAAAATTTTCCTAAAACAAAACTTCTTTATGTCACTTGTGAGCAATTTATGAACGACTTTACAAGAGCCATAAGAGAAAAGACAAATGAAGCTTTTAGAAAAAAATATCGTGAAATTGACGTTTTGATGGTTGATGATATTCAATTTATTGCAAACAAAACTGGAACTCAGGAAGAATTCTTCCATACCTTTAATGACCTTTATCAACACAACAAACAAATCGTGCTAGCGAGCGACAAACATCCACGAAATATGGAAACGCTTGAAGAAAGATTGAAATCAAGATTTGCTGGTGGTCTTATTCATGACATTCAAAAGCCTGATTATGAAACAAGGCTGGCAATTTTGGAAAAAAAGGTTATGTTGGAAGATTACAAGGTTGAAAGCAATGTGCTGGAATATCTTGCGGAAAAAATTGATACAAACATTAGAGAGCTTGAAGGAAGTTTGAACAAAGTCGTTTCACTTGCTATGCTTATTGGCAAACCTCAAGCAACTATGTTTGAAGCGGAAGAAGCATTGAAAGACATTGAATTTGACCGAGCACAACATTTGACAGTGGACAGAATTATTGACCTTGTTTGTAAATACTACAATGTTAAACGAAGCGATTTGGTTGGCAAAAAGAAAAATAAAGAAATTGTTGACCCAAGACAAGTTTGTATGTATGTGGCAACAGAATTGCTTGACGTTCCCCTTATGACCATTGGCGAAAGTATGGGCGGACGAGATCACACAACTGTTATGCATGCAAGAGATAAAATTGCCGAAAATATGCGAAAAGACAAGGCTTTAAAAACAGAGATTGACGACTTGATAACAATGTTAAAGTCCGAAAGTTAGAAAAATTTGATTTGTTGTATGGAATTTGTCGAATTTTTAAAATTAAGCAACTTATCCACATTTGATGGGTTGTCCACTAAAATTGTTGATAAATTTAAGACGTTTTGAACGAAATAATGCAATATAAAAGGTTCGTTTTTTCAAAAAAAACAAGTTATGCACAAATCCACTGCCCTAATATTTACTTTAAAACTTGTATATTATAATTGAATTTATAATATAGTAAAACCTTAATGCGATTTTAAAAAAATGGGAGGTTGTCAACAATTTCATACACTTATCCACAATGTTATTGAAATGGGAAAAAGCAGTTATCAACAACTAAAAATTGTGGTTTGAAATGCTAAAATGGTGAAGTAAACCACAATATGTTGTGATTTTGGCGGATAAAATTGAGTTGTGCACAATGAAAACGCTACTATATATATTATAAAAATAAAGGAGAAGAATTAAATGAAAGTTACGTGTGAAGGATTAGATTTGTCTGTGGCAACTGCACAAGTTATCAAGGCAATATCTTCAAAAACAACAAATCCTGTTTTGGAAGGAATTAAGTTGACTGCGGAAAATGATACTTTAAAACTATCAGCAACAGATTTGGAACTTGCTATTGAAAAAACTATTAAAGCAGATGTTAAAGTGGAGGGCGAGGCTGTTGTTCCAGGAAAATTCTTTTCTGAATTTGTTAGAAAGTTGACAAATGACAGAATTGAACTTGAGTTGAATGATAAGAACCAGTTAAAAATAAATTACACTGATAGCGAAAGTTATGTTCAATGTTACAATGTTAAGGAATTCCCTAATCTGGAAATTTTGGGTGACAGTGAATATTTTGTCATGTCCAAAAAAGATTTTAAAAATCTTGTTGCAAAATCAATTTTTTCAACTGCACTTGATGATACAAGACCAATTTTGAAAGGTGTGTGTTTTGAAATTGGAAAGGAAATTATTACAGCAGTTGGACTTGATGGTTATAGACTTGCTTTGGTCAAAAAACCTGTTAAGGATAGCAGTGTTGAAACAAGAATTGTTGTGCCTGCAAAGAGTTTGACGGAAATTTCAAAATTCCTTGAAGATAGCGATGAAGAAATTAAAATTTGTGTGCAGAAAAATTTTCTTATGGTGGATATTGATAGCACAAAAATTATTTCTCGACTTATTGAGGGAGATTTTATAAACTACAAACAAATTGTTCCAAGTGAATTTTCAACAAGCATTATTATTTCAAGAAACATGTTTGAGGAAGCAATTGAAAGAACTTCAATTTTGTCTAGAATTGATAGAAATAATTTGGTGAAGTTTGAAATTAGAGAAAAGATTTTGACTTTAACGTCAAATTCTGACATTGGAAACATAAGAGAAAACATTGGAATTGCCCTAACAGGAAATGACCTTACTATTGCGTTCAATTCTCGCTATTTTTCTGAAGGACTTAGGACTATGAGTGATGAGGCAATTAAAATTTCCTTTAACACTCCATCAAGTCCTTGTGTTGTGACGCCTGTGGATGGTGATGAATATCTTTACCTTATTTTGCCTGTAAGAATTATCACTCAATAAATTTTTAATCCCCTTTTTGTAGGGGATTTTTTATTTTCAAAAAAAAATTAAAAAAATATGGCATTAAGTATTGACATTGGCTGTTTCGTAGTTTACAATTGAAGTATAAGGTTGCAAATAGGTCTGTTCTAGGGGTGACAGTTGTGACTTTATGGCATGGCACTACAATCTTGCTTAGTCGACAAAGTTAGACAGTGTTGTGCGAAAAAATGGTGGAGTTTTACTCGTGATTGGTTACGAACAATAAAACAAAACCAAAAGATTCCAAAGTATTTTTTTGGTATGAAAAGAGGAGGTTTGTATGACAATGAAAAATTATAGCGAGGATGAAGAGTGGGTAATTTGCAGAAATGCAGTTTCGGAGAATTATAAAATTATCCGTTCCATTTTTGGCAAGGATATGGATTCAAAACCTTCGGAATTTTCTAAAAGAAGCAAAAGAGATTATTTGGCAGAAACACAAACTGCAATTGCAAAGCGTTTCTTCATTTATGATGATGATGCAAGTGAATTTTGCAAAAAACTTATTCAAAATAAAAAAAATTGGCAGGACAAATTGTCAAAGGAAAACTTGGTAAGCCTATTTCTTTTGCAAAATAAGGCCATTTCTATTGCACTTAAAAATTATAAACTTCCACAAGTTATTGAGGACAAAGTTGATAAACTTGCGGATAGAGAGTATCTTGCAACTCCTATTGAAATTCAGAGAAGTGTTAAGGGTGCTGCTGGTTTAAAGAAAAAGCTTAAAAATGACCTTACGAGAGTGGAAACATACAGGCAGGTTATGAATCCTATTGTGGAAAAACTTGCAAAATTGTATCATCTTGAAATTACAAATGATCCTTTTGTTTATCTTGAAAATCGCTTTGGAAAGATGACGATGGAAGATTATTACAAAATGGTCAAGTTGACTGAGCTTGGAGTGGACCTTAATGGAAATCTTATTTCCAGAAATGAAAGTGGAGCACTTTTTGTTAATAACGAACCTATTCCAGATGACTACGTTATTGATTTTGGAATGGAAGTTAAGACTCCTTATGAGGATGATGAAGCTGATGCGACTGACTATTCTGAAAAAATTATAACGTCTGAAAGACATAAAAAAAGGAAGTTGTCCACAAGCAAGTCAAAAATTGTGGAAAACTTTATGAATAAAAAAGAAAATAAAGGGGAGGAGACAATTCCGACCGGCAATTCTGAAAGTGATTCTGCGGATATTCAAGGAGAATTTGACTTTGAATTTTAGCGGAGTTTAGCTTGTTTTTATGCTGACGGATTGGTCGGCATAATTTATAAATATATTATTTTGTTTTAAATATGGGGTGTGGGACAGGTTCTCGCATCCCATATCTCCTTTCAAAAAAGTTTCAACAAATTTCAAAAAACTGTTGACAAATGAAATTAAATCTATTACACTTTGAGAGCAAGTTTAATTTTGAGGACTGATTGTTCGGGTAAAAATCAGTCAAATCGTGGACAAACTTGAGAATGATAGGAGGTAATTATGGAAAAGGGAACATATCAACCAAACAAACGCTCACGCAGCAAAGTTCACGGTTTTAGAAAAAGAATGGCAACCAAGAACGGAAGAAAAGTGCTTTCTCGCAGAAGGAATCGTGGCAGAAAACATCTTTCCGCTTAAACTATGCTGAAAACAAAAAACAGACTTAAAAAAAAGAAAGAATTTTCTTACATATACCGAAAAGGCGAAACTTATTTTGCAAAAGATTTAACTCTTTTTGCAACAAAAACTAAATTTTCACAATCTAAAGTTGGATTTTCTGTAAGCAACAAAGTTGGCAATAGTGTTGTTCGTCACAAACTTAAGCGTAGGTTGAGTGAAATTGTTAGGGTTAGGATAAATTCCTTCCCTGTTGCAAATTATGTCATTGTTGCAAAACCAAGTGCTGTGGAAAAAAACTTTTTGGAATTGGTTTCGCAAATTGAAGGCTTGTTTCAAAAGGTTAAACTGTGAAAAATAATTTTAAAAACAAGACAACGTGTCAAAAGATTATTTTTGTGTTGTTATTCCCCATTTACATAGTTGTTTTGGGGCTTGTTCAGTTATATAGATACATAATATCTCCACTTCTTCCGCATGCATGCAGATTTTATCCATCTTGCTCAGAATATTTTGTGATGGCAGTTAAAGAGTATGGAGTTTTTTGTGGAATGATTTTTGGAGTGAAACGAATTTTTCGGTGTAACCCTTGGTCAAAGGGTGGATTTGACCCCGTAAAACCAAATATTAAAGGAAATATAAGATGGCTGTTATGAATCTTCTATCTTCCGTCACTTCGCAGTGGCCAAGCGGTTTTTGGCCTAGTCTTATAAAGATTTTTGAGGTGGGAAGTTATGCGTGGACAATCATTTTGTTCACTGTTGTGTTGAAGCTTGTCTTGTCGCCTATAGACTTTTTGCAAAGATTGTTTACAAATAGACAATCTAGGGCTCAGGCAAAACTTCAACCCCAATTGGAAAAAATAAAAAAACAATATGGGCAAAATCAGACACTGCTTTATCAAAAGCAAAATGAGATTATGGCAAAAAGCGGTGTGAATATGAAGGCCTCGTGCATTGTTATGCTTGTGTATATGGTGCTTACGCTTACCATCTTCCTTACACTTTTTAATTCTATGCGTGGCATTGCTGGATTTAAAATTCAAAATCAATATAATGACCTGAAAGATACATATTCTATAACTTATGATGGTGGATATTTGAAAGAGTATTTGAGTATGACTGACGAAGAAGTTGCAGAATTATATACCAAATCTGGTGATGAAAGAAAAGCATATCTTTTGACATTTGAAAATGCAAAAGTCACATCAGATTTAACTCTTGAACAAATTCAAGCAAAAGGTGAAGAATTTAAGGCTTTGGCACAAGACAATGTTTCAAAAAGGTATGATGAAATTAAGGATAGTTGGTTGTGGATTAGAAATATTTGGATAGCAGACAAATCAACTGTTTCGGAAATTCAAAATTATAATGGTTATGTTTCATCAACAGGCGATAAAACCGTTTTTGAAGAAGATTATAACAATGTTATGGGCAAACTTCAAAGTTCGCATAACAGTGTTAATGGATATTACATTTTATCAATTCTCGTTGTTGCAGTGACATTCTTATCACAATGGATAAACAAAAAATTATCCACTCCAAAAGATAAATCTGGACAACAGATTAAACAAGCTGGGTCTGGCAAATTTCTTATGATTTTGATGCCATTTACAATGCTTTTGTTTACGTTGAATTCAAGTGCTATATTCTCAATATATATCATAACAAACTCAATTATGGGCACAGCACTTTCGCCTGCAATAACCATTCTTTGCAATAAGATTGAGGACAAGCGTGAAAGAGAAAAGAATAAAATTATAAAGCCTGATTATGTAAGATAAGGCGTAAGCCGAAAATTCTAAAATAAAAGGAATTTTAAAAATGAAAACAATTCAAGCAACTGCCAAAAATGTGCAAAAAGCCATTGAACAAGGACTTAAGGAACTTGGCGTTTCACAAGAAGAAGTGGACATAAAAGTTCTTGACGAGGGTGGACTTTTTAGAAAGGCAAAGGTTGAACTTTCTTATGATGATGGTGTGGTTGAAGTGAAACCATCAAAAGAAGAAAAGAAGGCGGAAAAGGCCGAGAAAAAGGCAGAAAAAAAAGTCAGTAAGGAAGAAGAAAAATCTTCTAAAAAGGAAGAAAAAACTTCAGAGAAAACTGATGTTGAAAAAGTTGGCAAGGACTTTTTGAAAGAACTTCTTGAGAAAATGAAGGTTCAAGCCGAAGTTGAATTTACAAAAACAGAAGATGGTGTGCTTTTTAACGCATCTGGTGAGCATGTGAGTGCTCTTATTGGTCGCAGAGGAGAAACTCTCAACGCCATTCAAGAACTGCTTAAAAACGTGCTTAAAAACAAGGGATACAGAGAAGGTAGAGTTTACTTTGATGTGGAGAATTATAAGAACCGCAGAGAAATTGCTCTTGTGGAACTTGCCGAAAGAATGGCAAGCAAGGCTGTGAGATATGGCAAGCCAGTTCGCCTTGATAGAATGAATGCTTATGAACGTAAAATAATTCACACTGCTCTTCAAAATTTTGAAGGTGTGACAACTCAAAGCGAAGGCGAGGAACCAAATAGACACCTTGTAATTATCCCAGAAGAACAAGAATAAATAATTTGCTTTTAACAAGAAATTGTTTTTAAAGTGTAATTTGAAAGACTGTCAGATGGCAGTCTTTTTGTTGAAGTAATATTAAAATATTTACAAATTTTGTGCAGTGTGTTACAATAGCCATATGGATACTAAAAGTGATATTATTGTTGCTATTGCAACACCTTATGGAAAGAGCGGTGTGGGTATTGTTAGGCTTAGTGGAACGGGGTCATTGAACCTTGGAAAAAAAATGTTCCGACCTTATTCAAAAACGTGCAATTTTGAGCCGAACAAGATGTTTTTGGGTGAAATAGATTTGGGCGAACTAAAAGATAAGGGCTTTATGGTTTATTTTGCTTGTCCACATTCTTTTACAGGCGAGGACATTGTGGAATTTCAATGTCATGGTGGTGTGCTCATTTTGGAAAAAATAGTTAATAGATGCTTGTCTTTGGGGGCAAGAATGGCAGAACCGGGTGAATTTTCAAAACGAGCGTTTTTGAATGGCAAAATGTCGCTTGATGAGGCAGAGGGTGTTGCTGATTTGATAAATGCGGAAAGTGAAAGTGAGCTAAGGTGTAGTTTTGCTCTTGCTCGTGGTGAACTTAAGGAAAAAGTTTGTGAAATTCAACAAAAAGTTCTAGATTCTTTGTGTGAATTGCAGGTGAATTTGGATTATCCAGAAGAAAAAATTGAAATTTCTACAAGAAATGAGTTGAAAAAAGTTTTTGATGAAGTTTGTAGTAGTATTGATGGGCTTTTGTCCACTGCAAAACAAGGGCATATGTGTAAATTTGGCGTTGATGTGGCAATTGTTGGCAAGACAAACGCGGGGAAAAGTAGTTTGCTTAATCGACTTCTTGGCACAGAACAGGCTATTGTAACAGACATTGAAGGCACAACTCGTGACGTTGTGAGTGGGGTTATGGAATATAAGGGCGTGAAATTTAATTTGCTTGATACGGCAGGTTTGCGGGAAACAGATGATATAATTGAGAATATTGGAATTGACAAAACTAAGCAAATGATTGAGCAATGCGATGTGGTTTTGTTGGTGATTGACCGCTCGAGAAAAACGGATAAGCAAGATGAAGAAAATTTTGCTTTGACCGCTGGGAAAAATAGAATAATTGTGTTAAATAAATTGGATAAGAAAGATGAAACTTCCTTTTCAAACAATCTAGCAAATGAAAAAGTGGTGTCAATCAGTGCAAAAAGTGGCGAAAATGTTGACAAACTTAAGGACTTGCTTTTTGACACTGCATTTGATGGAAAATTTATAAATGATTCACTTATAATAACCAATGCTCGTCACTCACAAATTCTTTCACAAGCAAGTGAATTTGCACATAGTTTGCTTGAAAAAGTTGAGTCAGAATTTCTTGATTGTGTGTCACTTGATTGTCAATATTTGTGGGAAAAACTGGGCGAAATTACAGGTGTCTCTGCAAATGATGAAATTATAAAAACAATTTTTTCTAAATTTTGCCTGGGCAAGTAAGAATTGTGAAGTTTGACAAAAATAAGAAAGATATAAATAATAGCGAAAGATTGGAAATAATTATGGGAAAAGAAGAATTTGATGTTGTGGTTGTTGGTAGTGGTCACGCAGGATGTGAGGCGTGCCTTGCTTTGTCACGTCTTGGAAACAAAACCTTGCTTGCAACTTTAAATCTTGATAGTATTGCCTTTTTAGCTTGCAATCCTTCCATTGGAGGAACTGCAAAGGGGCAACTTGCCAGCGAAATTGATGCTCTTGGTGGCGAAATGGGTGTGAATACGGATAAAAACATTTTGCAACTTCGTATGCTTAACACAGGAAAAGGTGTTGCAGTTCAAAGTCTTAGGGCTCAGGTTGACAAACATGGCTATCACTTCAGCATGAAGGAAACTTTGGAAAAACAACCAAATTTGACTATAAAACAGTGTGAAATTGTTGAAATTTTGGTTGAAAATAATAAAGTTGTGGGTGTAAAAAATGCTTTTGGGGAGGTTATTTCTTGTAAGGCGGTTGTTTTGGCAACAGGAGTTTACATGGAAAGCAGGGTTATTATTGGAGAATTTACCAAAGACCAAGGGCCAAATGGTTTTATAAATTCAAAAGGCCTCTCAAAAAATTTACAAGAATTAGGTTTTGAAATTTTTAGATTTAAAACAGGTACACCTGCGCGTGTTCTTAAGAGTTCGATTGATTTTGATAAATTTGAGGAACAAAATGGTGATGATAACATTCAAACGTTCTCGTTTTTGACAAAAAAACAACCTAAAAACTTGTGCAAATGTTATCTTGGATACACAAATGAGCACACTCATGATATAATTCGGAAAAATCTTTATCGTGCACCAATGTATAGTGGAATGATAAAGGGTGTTGGCCCTCGATATTGCCCTTCCATTGAGGATAAGGTTGTTCGCTTTGCTGATAGACCTCGTCATCAAATTTTTCTTGAACCAGAAGATAAGTCTGGAACGGAAATTTACGTGCAAGGATTTTCTTCATCAATGCCAGTTGATGTGCAAGAGGAAATGTATCGTAGTGTTGATGGCTTTCAAAACGTTGAAATTTTGCGAAATGCATATGCAATTGAGTATGATTGCATAAACTCGCTTGAACTTTTGCCAACTTTGGAATCAAAACGTATATCTGGAATGTTTTTTGCTGGGCAAATTAATGGCACAAGTGGTTATGAGGAGGCTGGCGCACAGGGGCTTATTGCAGGAATTAATGCTAGCAGAAAATTACACAATGAAGATCCGCTTATTTTGGGACGTGATGAGGCATACATTGGTGTTTTGATTGACGACCTTGTCACAAAAGGCACAAATGAACCTTACAGAATGATGACTTCTCGTGCAGAATATCGACTTTTGCTTAGACAGGATAATGCTGACATTAGACTTACACCAATTGGCAGAAAAATTGGTCTTGTCACAGATGAACGCTATAAAATATTTGAAAAGAAACTTAAACTTATTGAAAAGGCACAAAAACAACTTGAAATTTCCCTTAATACAAAGGAAGTCAAAAAACTTTATGAGGAAAAAGGTGAGAGTACTTTGTCAATTGACCCAAAAGCCCGTGAAGTTTTGAAACGTACAAATATTTCAATTTTTGACATAAAAAAACATTTTGATATTTTCAAAAATATTCCAAATAATATTTTAAATTACGTTCAAACGGAAGTGAAGTATTCGGGTTATTTGAAAAGACAACAAGTTTTGATTTCTCAAATGAGGAAAAATGAGGAAATAAAACTTTCTGCAGACTTTGATTATTCACAAATAAAGGGTTTGCGAATTGAAGCTCAACAAAAGTTAAACAAATTTAAACCGCTGTCTCTTGGACAGGCTAGTAGAATAAGTGGGGTATCCCCTGCGGATATTGCTGTGCTTACAATTTTCCTTACAATGAAAAAACGTCAAATTGAGATTAAAAAAACAAAAAATTGTAAAAATGAGCAAAAGTAGGAATAATTTAACATAAAATTTTAAAATTTGGCAAAAACGACACGGAAAAATTAAAAAGGAGCAAAAAAATGTCTGAAGAAAATGAAAAAAAAATTGAAAAATTCTGCGTAGGACAAGAATTAACCCACTTTTATGATGCAATTTTAGATAAAAAAAATAAATTTGAGCAATATTTTTTAAATTTGGTAGATTGGAATAAAAAATTTAACCTTACAACGATCACATCTCGTGATGAAGTTTTTGAAAAACATTTTCTTGACAGCATACTTTCGATGGAAATTATTCCACAAAATGCAAGCATTATTGATATTGGCGCAGGAGCAGGCTTCCCTAGCTTTCCACTAAAAATTGTTCGTGATGATTTAAAAATTTTTGCAGTTGACAGCGTAAATAAAAAAATTACATTTTTAAAGGACTTAGTTGATTCTCTTTCACTTAAAAACGTGACTTGTTTGCATGCAAGGGCGGAAGATTTGGCTCAAAAGGATGGCTTTCGTGAAAATTTTGACGTTTGCGTTGCTCGTGCGGTTGCAAGTTTGAATACTTTGTGTGAATACTGTTTGCCATTTGTTAAAGTTGGAGGCTATTTTTTGGCTTATAAGTCGCAAAACTTAGAAGATGAACTACTTGCTTCTAAAAATGCATTAAAAATGCTTGGTGGAAAATTGGAAAAGGTATTACAATTTGATTTGAATGGCGCAAAAAGATATATTGTTGCGATTAAAAAAATTGTTGAAACTCCAAAAAAATTTCCAAGAGGGAAAAATAAACCACGACTAGAACCACTCTCATAATTTTTAAATAAAGATTAAAGATAATTGCTATATTTCGCTTATAATGCGTGTTTTATCAATTATCTTTTTTATTTGTGAGGATTTAATTTTTATGTACAACAAACGATTTTTGACAAATTTTTTGTAATTTTATAATAAAATGTGTAAATTTTAGTGGTTTTTTCTGAAATTTTTGTTATAATGTTGTTATAAGGAAGGAAATATGGGAAAAATTATTTCATTTGCAAATCAAAAAGGTGGTGTTGGTAAGACCACAACTTGCATAAATTTGGCATCTTATCTTGCGGTTTTTGGCAAAAAGATTTTGGTTGTAGATATGGACCCTCAAGGGAATGCTTCAAGCGGGCTTGGTGTGGATAAAACTCAAAAAATGGGCACAATGTATGATGCAATTTCAGGTGAAATGTCAATTTCAGAGGTTATAAGGCCTACTTTTATCAAAAATTTGGATATAATACCTGCAACTGTTGATTTGGCGGGGGCGGAGATTGAACTTGTCGAAATGAAAAACCGTGAAAAAGTTGTTAAAAATTTGTTTGACGAAATCAAAAAAAATTATCATTACATTTTGATTGATTGCCCACCTTCGCTCGGATTGCTTACTGTTAATGCTCTTACGGCTTCAGATTCTGTTATGATTCCTATTCAGTGTGAATTTTTTGCGCTTGAGGGTTTAAGCCAACTTATGAATACAATTAAACTTGTTAAAAAGCATTTAAATTCAGAAATCGATGTTGAAGGTGTTGTTTTGACGATGAAAGACAATCGTTCAAACCTTATTCAGCAGGTTTCTGAGGAAATTCGCAAGTTTTTTGGTAAAAAAGTTTATGATAATGCCATACCAAGGACAATTCGTCTTGCAGAAGCTCCAAGTCATGGTAAGCCTATTTTTCTTTATGACCCAAGAGGTAAAGGTGGGGTTGCTTATTTTGAACTTGCAAAAGAATTTATGAAACGGAATCATGATAGTTATAAAAATGTAACTAATTGATTTTGTTTGCTTTTTCATTATAGTATGCTTAATTAGATGACTATAGTGTTTTATTAGCAGTTTGAGATTGTTTTATTTGACTTCCTCGGACTGCTTTTTGTATATATTTTGGATTTATAAAGTTATTCTAAAAAACATTTTTATCTTATTTTTCCACATAATATATATATTTTTTTTGTTGCAATTTTTTTATTTTAATGTTAAACTATTCTTGAATTTGGACTTGTCCATTTATGAGGAGAAAAAGATGAAACACGGTTTAGGAAGAGGGCTTGATGCTTTATTTTCAATTTATCAAGACGAAGAAGAAAATGCTGTTGAAAAACAAACTGCAATAGAAAAAGATAAATTGCAGTTGGAAAAAAATTTACGTGATGGGGTTGTTGGACTTGACATGAAGTTGATTGATCCCAATAAGGATCAACCAAGAAAAAAGTTTGATGCGGCTTCCCTTCGAGAACTTTCGGAGTCAATAAAGCAACATGGGGTGATTCAGCCTATTATTGTAACGAAAAGTTCTAACAATAGGTATACAATTGTTGCTGGCGAGAGGAGATTTAGGGCCTGCCTTAATGCTGGATTAAAGACTATTCCAGCTATTATTAAAGATTTTGATAAGCAACAGATGCAAGAAATTGCTCTTATTGAAAATTTGCAACGTGAGGATTTGAATCCAATCGAAGCGGGAAAAGCTATTAGACAACTTATGGATAGTTATGGCTTTACGCAAGAAGCGGTTGCTGATAGAATTGGTAAAAGTCGTCCCCTTGTTGCGAATACTTTGCGTTTGCTGTCGCTCACACCAGAAGTAATCAGTTTTATTGAAAATGGGCAACTTTCAGCTGGGCATGGAAAATGTTTAGTTGTTATTACAGATCCATCAAAGCAAATAGATTTAGCAAAATTTGCAATTGAAAAAAAGTTATCTGTTCGAGATTTTGAAAAACTTGTAAAAGATGCTCAAAATGTAAAAATTGCAGAACCTAAGAAAAAAATAATTCAAAGTATCGAGCTTAAAGAGTTAGGACATAGGATTCAACGACTTTTTAGAACAAAAGTTGTGATTCATGGTGATGATAATAAGGGTAAAATTTCAATAGATTACTTTACTTCTGATGACTTAGATAGAATTTGTTCGTTTATTTCAAAACTTGAAAGATAAATCGTTTTTTTTAAAAAGTTCCATGTGAAACATTGCATGGAATTTTTTTATTTGTAATAAATGTTTCACGTAGAACATATTTTGTTTATTCTTAATTTAACGTTTTTAGATTTCTATCAATCATTCTAGCGAGAACCTAATATTGTTTTTTAATCATCCTAAAAATATTTAAGCCATATGCTCAATGTTCTGTGTAAAACAATTTGATTGTTGTTATAAATGTTTCATGTGAAACATTCGATGTTTATTTTTTCAATTAGTAAAAATGTTGTTTTAAATTTACATAGGATCTCTCGTCTAGTAGTTTTTAAAAGAATCATAAGCTTTTGTACAGACGTTTTTTGAGATAGGGTAAAAATAAAATTCAAAATAGTTATACTAATATAACAATGTTTAAATGTGCCATGACAAAAACATTCATATTAAACATAATTGATTCCCTTGGGGTATTTTTTTGTCTATTTCCAATCTTGAACGGATTTTAAGTAAATTTTGATTGATAAAATTGAAAATTTTGATTGAAAATTCTGTGTGAGAGAAGATTTAGGCCTATTTTTAGCTCTTTTATGAACAAAAAAAATCGTTACTTTCTATTATTTATGCGGGATTTATGAGTTTATGTAATATTTTTGTAAATTTTCTGAATTTTAACTTTTTTGACTAAAATTTTTTATAAAAATATGTCTTTAGTTTTTAAGGAGTAACTAATCTATTTTTTTGATTATTTAATTTGCAAAAATTGTTTTTGAAACTATCCACAATTTTGTCGAATTTTGTGGATAACTGCCTTCCGACCTGTAGTTTTTTTGAGGCTGAACATTCATTCGAGAAAAACTCTATACGTGTGATTATAAGTATGTTTTGTGAAAATGAACTTTGGAGTCGTCTTAATAGATGGCAAATAAAAAAATAAAAATTTTTTTGATAAAAATAGGATAAATTTTATTGCTTAAAAACTATTTATATGGTAGAATACTTATTAGAAAAATGGAGGAAAAACGATTGAAAAATAATAAAACTAGGGGTTGGATAGTTTTTGTGATGTCGCTATTGGCAATTATTTTGCTCTTTTATCTCACTCAAACTGGAAATATTGGCACGAAAATATCAATATCTGGGCCTTCAACGGTCACAAATTCTTTGCAATCATTAATTGGAGTTAAAAAAGACTCCGATGGGAAATATATTTTTTCAAATGAAGTAAATTACAAGGGCAGTTCTATACAATATGTTGCACTTGCAGACAATGGGATTGGTTATGTCATTGCAAAGGACAGCAAATGTTCTAAAGATGATATTGTCGGAAATTGTGATTACTATTTTGAGTATGTTACGGAATCTGATTATGACGAAGTTAAAGCTATGATTGAGGCTTATAATACTGAGGCTGAGAGTAATGGGAATGGTTGGGTTCTTATTGAGGCTTATCCAACTCATGTTTCAAAGACAACTTGGTGGGAAAGTTTGCTCCCTTACTTGAGTGTAATAATTGTGGTAATATTAGGAGTTATCCTTATTAGAAGCATTTTGGGGGCAAATCAAAAAAGCTTCAATTTTGGCAAAACAAAAGCTCAAATCGCTCATAATGTGAAAGTGAAATTTTCTGATGTAGCGGGCATTGACGAAGAAAAAGAAGAATTGCTTGAAATTGTTGAGTTTTTGAAAAATCCACAAAAATTCACTGAGCTTGGAGCGAAAATTCCAAAAGGTATTTTGCTTGTTGGTCAACCCGGAACAGGAAAAACCCTTCTTGCAAAGGCAATTGCAGGCGAAAGCAATGTTCCTTTCTTTTCAATTAGCGGAAGTGATTTCGTTGAAATGTTTGTGGGGGTGGGTGCATCTCGTGTTCGTGACCTTTTTGACCAGGCAAAAAAAGAATCTCCTTGTATTGTATTTATTGATGAAATTGATGCAGTTGGTAGACAGCGTGGCGCTGGGCTTGGCGGCGGAAATGATGAGCGTGAGCAAACCTTAAATCAACTTTTGGTGCAAATGGATGGGTTTGAAGGAAACACTGGTATTATTGTAATTGCAGCAACAAATCGTGCAGATGTGCTTGATCCAGCACTTTTAAGACCTGGCAGATTTGATAGACAAATTTATATTATGCCACCAGATGTCAAAGGCCGAGAAATGATTTTGAAGATCCATGCTAGAAATAAACCAATTGATAGTGCAGTTGATTTTAAAAATGTGGCAAGGCTTACCAGTGGATTTACAGGTGCTGACCTTGAAAACCTTTTGAACGAGGCGGCCATTCTTACCGCAAGAGAAAATCGAAAAGCAATAACAATGACCGATATTACAGAAGGGATAAACAAAGTTATTATGGGTCCTCAAAAACGCAGTCGTGTGGTTACTCAAGTGGATAAACGCATAACGGCCTATCACGAAAGTGGGCATGCCATTGTGGGCAAGGTGCTTGAACATTGTGATGTGGTGCAAGAAGTGTCAATTATCGCTCGTGGTATGGCTGCTGGCTATACAATCAGTCGTCCAGATAATGACGAAAGTCATATGTCTTACAACAAGCTCATAGACAATATAACAATGATGCTTGGTGGCAGAGCTGCAGAAGAAATTATGGTGAAAGATATTTCAACTGGTGCTTCAAATGACATTGAGCGAGCCACGAAACTTGCTAGAAAAATGGTTACAGAATGGGGAATGAGCGCAAAACTTGGCACAATGAATCTTGGCTCTAGCAGTGAAGTTTTCTTGGGTAGAGATTATCAAACACAAGTAAATTACAGCGAAAAAACAGCTTCAGAAATTGACAGCGAAGTCAAATCTATTTTGGACAATTGTTACAGTCGAGCCAAAGATATTATAACCAAACACGCAAAACAAATGAACACTATGGTGGAAGTTTTGCTTGAAAAGGAAACAATTTATTTTAATGAAGTTGAAATGATTATGAAAGGCAAAACGACCAAACAAATTCTTCTTCAAATGGAACAAGACGCCATAAGGAACAAAGAAAGAATTGAAATTGAGCGTGCCCAAGCCGACCTTGAACGAGTGAAAAAAGAACAATCTATTCGAATCAAAACTGCAGAAGCGTTGAAAAAAGGCGGAGTTCTTTCGGCAGAGGAAATTGAAAAAGTTAAGACTGATTCTGAAAATATAATTTCTGTTGCAGAAAAGAAAGTTCAAGAATTGAAAGATAAATTTTCAGCACAACAAGAAAAGCATGAACACTCACACAAAAGGACAATCAAAACCCAAGAAAAGGGCGAAGAAGTCGCTTCAAAACCAAAGAAAACTGTTAGAAAAATAGTTGATAAGACAACTCTTGAACAAAAAGAAGAGGAAAAGACAGATAAAAGTTCTGAAGAAAAATCTGGTGAAGACAAAAATTAAAAAATCGAGATAAAAAGGTAAATATTTAAACAAACGAAAAAGGAAATCTGAAATGAATAAAGCTAAAAAAATCATCATAATATCAGTGGTTCTTGGGCTTGTGGAAATTATGGCGCTTACGACATTAATTTTGGCTCTTGTTCCGGTTAACAAAAATAGAACAATTGAAACTCCAAATGTGATTTATATCACCAACGAAAAGACGACAGGTTATGGAGGATTTTGTGCATCAAACATAGATGATCTCACCTCAAATAAAGCCAGAATGTTAAACGAATTTATGGAAAAGTTTAATGCTGGTTTTGAACAAAAAGCACTTGTTTCACTTTTTGTAGGGCAGATGAACGAAGGTTTTGAAGCAGGATATGCTGATATTGCAGGTTCATCAGAAAAAATTTCCAAAAACTATGATACTACTGAAAAATTCACTGTGATTTTTGAATATAACGAAACAAAAACAATAACTGTTGCCGAAAAAGACTTGACATTTGAATACGACCACCTCTTTTTTGAGGTTACAAACACGAATGGGAGAGAACTTGTTACATTTGGTGTTATGAAAGGAACTGAATATATGGACGGCGAAGACAAAACTCTTCCATATAAATATTATTACACTGCAAAAGTAAATTTGAGTGGCCTATACAAATACATTTGTTCCATTCCAGCATTTAAAACAAATTAAATAGCAAAACTCCCATGTGGAGTTTTTTGCAAAGGGAGAAAAAATGCAAAAGAAAGATTTTTTGTTGAAAATATTTCTATTGATAAGCGTTGTCGCAGTTGCAATTTTTGTTGGAGGTTGCTCGCACACCCATATCGCGAATGTAGATTGGGGTTCAACCGCAGCAGAACATTTTCACACTTGCACCAAGCAAAATTGTTCTGAACACATGGACGTTGGCAAACACGAATTTAGCGGATTTTCAATATATGAGCCTGCAACTTGCACCAAAAAAGGCTTGAAATTTAGGGAATGTACTGTTTGTGGTTACACAAATTGGGTGGAAACGAGCCCACTTGGCCACAATTATGGTACAAGTCAAGACGTAATATTTAAATTTACCAAATTGGAATCTTCAGAAAATGATTGGTCTTGCACCGCAACACGATATTGCATACGCGATGGTTGTGATGAGGTTGAAACAGAAACCATTTCAACAAAAGATAAAAAACTTTCGGCCACTGAGATTTCTCAATTCGGTTGTGGGCAAGATGAAGTGGTAAAATTCACAAATCCGGACTTTGAGAACGATGCCTTTGATGAAGCCTTTTCAGACCAAGAAATTTATGAAGTTATCACAAAAAAACGCACTCAAGAACACAATTATAATTATGATAGTCCTACATATGAATGGGGAAAAGATTATGAATATTGCGTGGCATCAGTGACTTGCCAAAACTCAGATTGTGGGGTTGTGTATGAAGAAGAGTCTAGCAAAGTTGAAAGTCAATATTATGATGCAACATGCACAGAGGGTGATTATACAATATATACAGCCACGTTCAAATCAAACCGATTCCCTCCAAAGGAGGAAAAGGTTGCTGGAAATAAAAGTCCACTTGGCCACAATTATGGCACAGCAACATACAGTTGGGCAACTGATTGCTCAACTTGCACTGCAAGCAACACGTGTCAAAGTTGCAAACAAACCTTTTCAGCAACGGCAATTTTAAATGGTTCTGACAATAATATAACATATAAAGAACAGCAACAAACTTGCGTTCTTGCTGGCTATAAAAAATATGTGGCAACTTTTAAAGATTCTAGCATTTTCCCAGCAACCGAGAATGTTATTGAGTCAACCGAAGCATTGTCACATGAGTGGGGAGATGTGAAAGTGACTTGGAGCGTAACTGATAGTGTTGCAAGTTGCACTGTAGAGGTGAACTGTATAAGAAATGTTAATAACGTAACTTGCAGTGGAAAAGTTAGTTACACAATTTCAAACATCAATGCAAACAATGGAGTATACACCGCTGATTTCACGAAAGTTGATGATGACAAACTAAGTGATGATTTAAAGCAAAAATTTGGCGTGCAAACATATCCTGAACAAAATGAAACAACAACATAACAAACTTATGTCAGTTTATAAAATTTTGTAAAAATTTTAAAAACACTTATTTTTTAGGTGTTTTTTTAATTAAATTTATGGTTTTTTAATAGAAACAAATTTTATGATAAAAAAATTTTGATTGAATAATTTTGAAATTTTTTATCTTTTTGTGTCAAATGGCTAAAAAAATTGATAGAAGTGAACATAAAAATAAAATATATTTTATAAAATGTGTGTTAAAAATTTGATTTTGTTATTATTTTGAAATATACTTATACATATGGAATTTAGAAAGTATACATTAGGAAAATTAAATAGGAAATATAAAGATAAATACGAATTTTGGGATAAACTTTTTATCCTTCTAGTGTCGATTGTTATTACTTTTACAATTGCTCTCAGTTTGTTCTTTATTGTGTTTTATCCGTCCGATGTTATTGGCCCATCTATGCAACCTACCTACAATGTTCTTGCTCCAGATTCGGATAATGAAAGCGACCTTATGTCCAATCACTATCGTGACCACATTATTGTTTCTCGATTTAGAAAACCAAAGAATGGTGAAGTTGCAATTGTGGATTTGACTTCGCAAACTATCATAAAGCGAGTGATTGCGGTGGGCGGACAAATTTTGCAACTCAAAAAAAACACTGATGACGATTATTATTGCTTTTATGTTGATGGGGTAAAATTGGAAGAAGATTATATAAAAGATCCCACGGCAATGGACGTAAAATATATGTGGAAGTTCGCTGGTAATGCGAAAAGTGGCATTTATAAAGATGTGATAATTAAAAAAGATGAATTTGGAAAAGATATGATTGAAATTAAGGTTCCTCAAGGGTATTATTATGTTGCAGGGGATAATAGAGCAAACAGTTATGATAGCAAAGATTTTGGCCTTGTATCAGCCTCAAAACTTAGAGGAACGGTCGTTCTTCACTATGCTTACGATGACTCATTAATTGCAGTTGCTTTTCGTGCGGTTATTGATTGTTTTAAATGATAATTCCCGCTTGTGGTGTGATTTTTAGCAATTATCAATTTTGGGAAATTATTAATTTTTGCAAGCAAAGATTTGAAATAAAATTCATAGTAGAGATACTTAAACGTAAATTTTTTATATTAAATTTGATAATTTATATCAATAATTTGACAAAATCAATCATATATGTTAATAATTATCTATAATTGGAGAAAAAAATGTCAAACAAAATTCAAATAACAGCAGATAGCACAATTGATCTTAGCCCTAAACTTTATGAAAGATTTAATATAAAAGTTCTTCCTTTTGTGGTGACGTTGGGTGAGGAAACTTTTTATGATGGGGTGAATATAACGCCAAAGGATATTTTTGCCTATTTTTCAAAAACTGGTGAACTTCCAAAAACAGGGGCAAGAAGTCCAGAAGATTTTGCAGAATTTTTCAAGAAATATACTGATGATGGTTATGATGTGGTGCATGTCGGCATTGGGGCGGAACTTTCTTCTGGCTATGCAAATGCGGTGCTTGCCGCAAATGGAAACCCACATGTCTACGTTGTGGATAGCAGAACGTTGTCGTCTGGGAGTGGACTCCTTGCAATGTATGCAAGTGAACTTGCCTCATCTGGCAAATATTCTGCAGAAGAAATTGCGAAAAAAGTTGGCGAAAGGGCTTATTATGGGCAATCGTCTTTCATTATTGAAAAGTTAAAATTCTTATATAAAGGTGGCAGATGCAGTATGCTCAGCATGTTGGGCGCAAATATAATGAGAATTAAGCCTTGCATAAGAGTTGTTGATGGCAAAAATAAAGTTGGCAAAAAGTATATTGGAAATATGGACAGTTGTGTTAGAAAATATATGGAAGATACTCTTCAAACATTCAACACTCCAGACCACACAAGAGTTATGATAACCTATCCTTCAATGACAGATGCAATGCGAAAAGCGGTTGAAGAAGTCCTTGCGAAATATGGTAAATTTAAGGAAATTTTATACACACAAGCGGGGAGCGTCATTTCTTCACATTGTGGCGAAAACACTGTTGGCATACTTTATCTTAATGATGGTGATGAAGGGCATTATTAAGGATTTTCAAAAATAATTTATGGGAAATAAGTTTAAAAAACAATTTTTTGGCAAAAATTAGATTGAAAGAGGTTCCTTTAAGTATAAAATTGGGTGAATATGGCAATATTTGTGCTAAAAAACAAAAAAATGTGAAAAATTGTTAGGAAATAATGAGAAAATGTGTTATATTAGGGTAACCTGTTAAGGAATTTTTTAAAACAAGGAGAAAAATTATGAACAAAGGTGATATTGTTAGCGCAATCGCAACAAAAGCTGGCTTCACACTTAAAGATGCGGACGAAGCATACAAAGCATTCGTGGCAACAGTTGCTGAAGCATTGAAAAACGGAGAAGAGGTTGTCCTCGCAGGATTCGGCACTTTTAAAGTTAAAGAAAGAGCTGCAAGAACTGGGGTAAATCCACAAACAAAAAAGGCAATCAAAATCCCAGCAACCAAAGCACCAACTTTCAAGTTCGGAAAATCTTTCAAAGATATGCTTAAATAATTGTTCTGACAATCATTTGAAGTAATTTTCGCAAAAAGAGAGCCTTAGGTTCTCTTTTTTGTTGTCAAAATATAATTGCTAAAAGTCATTTGTGGTGCGAGTTTTAGCGATTTATTTTTTTATTTGGTGAATAAGGTAAACTTTTTTGAATTGTTTTTGTTGCCAAAAGATATTTTATATTTTTTCAATGAAAATTTTTATCTTTTTTTATCAATAATTTTGCAAATTCAAGTTGATAGGGCTTGAAAAATTTTACTATTTTTTGTTAAAATTTGGTGTAATTTATTTGGTATTTTTTGAAGATACTACTATAATAAGGTAGTAATTTATATATCTTGTTATGGTTGCTGTGTGCGAGGTGGAACAATTGGTCGGAGTAGAAAACCGCATAACAAGTGAAAAATGCAAATTTATGTTGGGCAGAAATAATGGGTAGTCTAAAAGGAGATAACCAAGATGTTCAAAACAATTTCCGCAAAGAACAAACTAGTCACCATTTTAAAATCGGTGGGACTATGCATAATGTCGGCGTGCATTTGTTTGTCGGCAGTTCTTAGCATGCCACGAAAAACGGCATTTGCTTCTGGCACAGGAGTTTCGCAGGTCGAAAGTCTTTCCACAGGTAGCAAAGTCTATTTTGGTGAATACCCTCAATCAACTGTCATTAATGTGAAAGAGTGGAAAACTATCACATTAACAACATCTTCAAATAGCTCTGAGGAGATAGTGGTCCCATATGTGGTTGATTCTGACAGTGTAAACATTCACACTGAAATCAAAACTAAAATTGAGGCGCTGATAAAAAAATATTACAGCACTGCGCATACTGTGGATGGAAAAACAACTGAGATTAAGGAAAATTATGAATGGGGAAACACAACCATAGGATATTTTGCTCCAAGGGAAGATTATGCTGATGAGGACATTTCTTATGACAATAGCACCGGATATTACACTCTTTTAAAACCTATCACTGTTGGAACGCTAACTTATTCTGCTGGCTCAAAATTTTATCCATACAACCGAGTGGTTGATAGCGTGAATAAATATTACAAAGTAAAAAAAGACTCTTCTACAACGTCAGACTTCTCAGGAGAAGAAATTTGGCTTGACGCAAGCAAGAGCGACGCTTACAATAACAGTCAACCAGGTATAGACCCAGATTTAGCACCAATAAGGGCATATGACGGGGTGAGAGACGAATCAGCAATGATGATACTTAGCAGAACTTACTACAAATATGATGGCGTGGTTCGAGACAAAAATCAAGTGGTTGCATTGCATGGCTATGACAGATTTCAAACATCAGGGATAGATAGTTCGGATACAGTGGATGAAGTTGGCGATGAAACGGGGACGGGTGTTGATGGAATTTTCCTTTATGAAGTCGAACCAATTGAATGGGTTGTTGTTGATTCTGCCAGTTTGAAAGCCTCCGATACTTCGGGAAATTACAAAATGTTGGTTTCCACTCAAATTATCGATTCAAATGCTATCAACCACAATCCTTGGACATTTTTTTATAGTGCCTTGATTAGTTATGGGAAAAGTTTTAACAACAGTGTGCTAAAAGCATGGTTAAATGGAGAGTCTTCTGTAGATGTTACAAGTACAAGCTCAATCAGTTCAACGACCTACACAGATACCTTTTATCAAAGCAATAGAACATTTTATGATTTGGCATTTTCTAACAATGAAAGCGACTTGCAATCTTTCTATCGAACAACATCATCATCAATAACTCAAAAGGTTGGGCTTTTGGATTATGCCGATGCCGACAGCAACAATATTAAATCAGCATACAAAACCCAATATGCTCTTGCAAATGGTGATCAAGGGGCTCTTGACAAATATCGTTGGTTGCTTGATGACACTGGGCATGACACAATTGTCAGGATTGAGAGTGAAGGAGTAGAAAGCTGGATAGGAAGCAATAGTACGTACGCATATAGCATTTTGGGTGTTCGTCCGGTAATTTGCCTTGACATTTCAACTTTTGCAAATTCAAACAATGTTGGTGATATTGATGCAGGCGACACATTGAACATTGGGGAACCATTAAAGGCAAATGAAAATTATGATGTGAAAAACGCAAATCTCTCCACTTCAAATCTTCTGCATATTAAAAGTGACGGTGTTGTTGATGGGAGCATCACTGTGACACAATCTGGGGAAATCCCTGAAGACTCTTCTGATGATTCTTATGGCAAAACATACTCTGTTACGGCCTCAAATATAACCATCGATGGCAAGTCTGCAGTTACAGGATTTATCGTCGCAGGGATAAGAACTTATACAAACATAAAAGACTCTTCAGACATCTACTCAAAACAATTTGTTCCAGCATCAAGTTATCTTGGAGGGGAAGGTAGCTCTTCTACTATAACATTGTCAAATGTTGAAGGGCAATTTGTGTTGACTTTCTATTTAATTTTCAAGGGAAATGCCTATTTTATCTCGGCAGACAAAATAACAAATCCAATCATTTACACAACAATGAGCAATTCAAGTACAAGTTATGCTACGAACTCCGGCAGAAGTCCATTTTCTCCAGTGAGTTATGAAGTTGCAAGGTGCCTTTCGGGAAATGGGGTTGACCTAGAGGTTGGGAATATGTCTACATTATATTTCAGTGAAGTGGTCGAGCTTTCAACAGATTATTCATTTGAGTTTAAGTATCAGACAGTTTTCCAATCTTCAATAACAGAGTCGTCCGCCTTTCAAATTTCAACTGGGGAATCGGCAACCCTTGAGAATATTATTTTTGATGGTCAAGACGTTGAAAGAGAAAAATCTTTTGTTTCTGTAAATGGTTCGGGAAGCGCAACTTTTAACAATTGTGTCATCAAAAATGCAAACGGAAAGAGCAATGGTGGTGCGTTGAATGTTGAGTCAAACGCAAAAATTTTGGGGACTAAACTTGAAGTGTCAAACAGCAGAACGACTGGTGCAGGTGGTGGAATTTATTGTGAAGGACAGGTTGATATGAGCGAGTTGATTTTGACTAATAACTATGCTTCCTCAGGTTCGGCCAGCCTTACCGCAACAACAACGTCAGGGAAGAGTTTTAACATTTCAACAGGGCTTTATGTAACAAACAACAAAGAGAGAATAACAAATAATGTCTCAAAATATTCAAATTATGCAGTATCCATTTCAGGGTATCAACTTTACATAAAAAATCCAACATTTAAAGATAACAACATATTCGATACAGCACTATATCTTGACAATTGTCGGTTATTATCGGGGAAAGATGTAACATTTGAAGGTGGGTCGTTTGAAGGAAATAATGCTCGTGGTGAAAACGGATATGCCAGTGCAATGATTGTTGATGCAAATGGTGCATATAATTATAAATTTAGTGGAACAACTTTTGAAAAAAACAGTTCGTCTGCTTCGGGCTATGGGACAGTGCTTGTCAAAGGTTTATATCAATCAACTTCTTCAGATAGCGTTGGTGTTTGCTTTGACGGGTGCACATTCAAAGGAAACAATGGACTTTATTCGGGTGGACTTTCATTTGGTGCGGTTGGCACAGGTGACAATTTTAGTGGAAATTTTGAAATAACAAACACAAATTTTTATGGGAATGAGGCAACGAGTACAAATTCAGATGCCATTGCAGGAGCATTGCTTGTTAAATCAAATAGTGCAAAGGGTTATAAAAAACTAGAAATGTCAAATTTAAAGTTTACGGGCAACAAAGCAAAGCTTTATGGGGTTGCAAATTTCATTTTGGACGGGACAGAAGAGTTGGTGTTAGAAGACATAACTGTTGGAGGTGACCTTAATAATGGCAACAATTTGGATGCTGTTAGAAATGTTTCAACAGGTTCTGGGGCATTGTTTGCAATAAAATGCAAATCAAACGAATTGTCCGCAGCCATTTCAATAAGTAATTTTGTTGCAAAATACAATCAGAAAAAAGATGATGAATCGTTAAGCAATTTTGCAAATTATGGAGTTTTGTATCTTGAGAATGTGGTTTCAAAAGATGATATTCTCATAAAAAATAGTGAATTTATAAATAATGATGGCATGTCAAATGGTGGAGCTTTGACCATTCAAGATTGCTCGGGAATTGTGCAAAATTGCCTTTTTGAATCCAACAGAGCTTTTGTTTCGGGTAATAAAAATCTTGGAGTTGGTGGAGGCGCAGTTTATCTTTCAAGCATAGGCTCTGAATCTGAAATAGAAATTAAAAATACAACTTTCATTGGGAATTCTGTTACTGCCTCTGGGGAGGGATTGTTTGTTGGTGGAGGGGCAATCCTTTCGTGCAAGACAATCTTAAAACTCACAGATGTCTATGTTTCTGGAAATTCTGTTGCAGGTGGGGAAATGATTGCCAAAGGCGGTGCAATTTGTTCGTATGGAAACGTCACATCTTCTCTACTTTATTCAACAAAATGTCAACATTCTTCGCCAAAACTTATAATTTCTGGTGGAAAATTTGATGAAAATTTTGCCACAAGTTCCACCCTTTCGCAAGGCGGTGCTGTTTGGGGAGAGTGTGTTCAAATTGTAACAGGGGGAACGATTGCAGGATACAAAACAACGAACGACACATCAAATGGCATAGTAATCTTTAGCGATAATAAAACAAAGAAAGGTGAAATTATTACAGGTGAAGGCGGCGCAATTTACACAGCAAATTGCTTTGAAATCCTAAATGAGAATGCTGTTGATTTTGTGGTGACATTTGAAGGAAATTATGCTCAAAATGGCGGTGCAGTGCATGCTTGTGGGGTGACAATTATTGACGGGGCAAAATTTGAGGAAAATATTGCCCAAACACAAAATGAAGGAATGTTTGGTTTTGGTGGTGCAATATCTCTTGGTAATAGTGAATTAACCATCAAGTATAGTGATTATGTAAATGATTCTCCAAATGCTCAAAGTGGAACTGCATATGCACTTCCAATGTCTACAAAAATTGTTCGTGCAACATTTATCAAAAATGAAGCAAATTACGGCGGAGCAATATACTCGGACAGTGCAATTGATAGTTTGGAAGGGTTTGCAAAATTTTCCACACTTAACATTGTTGGTGTGGCGGAAAATGCAGTAATTTTTGAAAACAATAAAGCAGTTTTAAATAAAAATATGACCGATATGTCAGGTCTTGGTGGTGCAATTTATGCAAAATCCCCGCTTAAAATAGATATTGTATTATTCAACAAAAATGAAGCAAATTATGCATCAACAATTTATTTTGACAACTCTTTCAAAACATTTACTCAAGCATCATCAAATTATGTTGCAAGTGACAAATTAACAGTGAGCAATGTCACCTTTGAAGGCAATATATCGAATGGGTTTGGTGTTGTTGGAGCAACAAGTTCTGTTGATATAACAATCAACAATTCAACATTTACAGGCAACAAAAATAAAGGTGCTGTTCTTGTATTTTCCAAGCAAAGTGGAAATTTGAGCAGTGGAACGCTCGACAATTGTTCTTTCACCAACAACGTCAGCGAGGCAAATCCTTACTTATCTGATGTAATAAGCGTTGAGGGGTGTGAAGTTGTGATTAAAGATTGCACATTTGCTCAAAATGGTGATACAACAAAATCTGGTTATGGCACGGCAATTTTGGTTGGAGATGAGGGCGTAGTTTACCTTAATAATGTTAAAGCAAATGGCACAAACGATAACAAAATATCTCACACAAATGGCTTTATTTTGGTTAGAAATGGCGGCAACTTGAATGTTTCGGGTGGTGCAATTTCATATCTTAAGAACACAAACTCTTCTCTTGGTGGAGGGGCGATTGTTGTATATGGCAGGGCATCTTTTGATGGCATTACATTGTCATATTGTGAGGCTCAAAATGGCGGAGCAATTTATGTTTGTGATGGAGGGAATGTGTCTTTTGCTGGCACGATTTCAAACTGCACGGCAACAGATAATGGCGGAGCAATTTATGTTCAAGAAGGTGCAACTCTTTTGGTGTCTGGCAAACTTAAGATTGATTTGACTTATTCTGAAAGTATAATTTCAAATAATACTGCACAAAACGGAGGCGGAGTGTTTTCCTTCGGAGACACAACTGTTTCTCGGGCGAGCATTTTAAGTAATACGGCTTCAAAGTTTGGTGGGGGAGTTTGTTCCAAGGAAAATAGTTCTTTGACCATTGAACAAGGTGCAATAATTTCTGAAAATAAATTAACCTCATCCGACAGTTTTGGTGCGGGAATTTATGCAATTGGCAGTTTGTATATAAATGGAGCAGAAATTTCTAATAATAAATTTGAAGAACAGGTGACGAACGGCGTAGGCGGAGGATTGTATGCCGACAGCGTCTCGTTTGAAGCAAGAGATACGATTTTCAGGGGCAATAAAGCCTCAATGGGAGGTGCAATATTTGCAACGAATGGAGCAATTTCTCTTTCTTACTTATCGTTTGACGGGAATTCTGCAACAACAGGCGGAGCGGTTTATTTGCAAAGATGCACAACGAATATTCTTTCTAGCGAATTCTCAAAGAACACTGCAACAGGCAATGGTAGAGCGGTTCTCTTTACCAGTGGACAATTAGTGGTGCAGGATAGTTCTTTTGATGACGGGGGGCAATCAAGTGAAACTGGCGTAGCAAAATTGTATGTAGAAGATTGTGTGTCATTTGTTTTGTCAAATTGTGAATTTGGAGAAGAAAACGGCGGAAATATCTCACACCTTTATGTTAAGGCATCAAAAAGTGCTGAAATTTTGGATAGTAATTTTTCTTATGGCAAGTGTGACGGAGATGAAAGTGGTGTTGTAATTTCAGCTCCTAATGTGTGGGTTGAAAATTGCAATTTCAATCAAAATGCAGATGGGGGGCTTTCTCTCACTACAAATTATGGCATCATTGCAAATTCAAAATTTCTTTCGAACAAAAAAAATGGTGGACTGAAATTAAATAAACTTGATGAAGATTGTTCGATTGAAATCATAGATTCTTCATTTACAGATGGAAATGTTTCAACGTCAGGCAGTGCAATTTATGTTTCTAATGGGGTAAATTTACGTCTTTCAGGGGAAATTATTGTAACTGGGAATAGTTCTTCAAATGGTGCAATTTACATAGCAGAAACTGGCAAAATTGTCATAACTCGTGGCTCAAAAGTTGTCATTTCAGGCAATACTAATACAAGTGATTCGAAAAGCAACCTCAACCTAAAGTTAAATGTTGGTGGAACAGCCTTCCTTGAAGGAGGACTCGTTGAGGGCAGTAGCATAGGTGTTACACTTCAGTCAGGCAGTGTTGTTGTCCAATCGCCAACGGATACAAATATTCCGCTTGAAAATGATGACATCAAAAAGTTTTTCAGTGACGACAATTCTTCATATTATTTAAGTTATTCTTCAAACAAAAAACAACTTCTTGCTTATTCAAAATCAAGCACAACAGATAGTAAAATGATTTCAGTAACAGATGAAAACGACAATACATATACATATTCTTTGATTTTGTCGGATATAACACTTTTGTATTCCAATATGCCAAAAGGTGGTTATGTAATTGATAAGAGTTATTTTGAAGTTAAAAATAACAACAATGTGGTTGACATTGTTTCAATGACATTTAGTCTTAAGGAAGGAGCTTCGTTTTTGGAAGAACATACCGACAGCATAACGTTGCATTCAAAGGGTAGTTATACGTTGGGCATCGCGGTGAAAAAAATTAGAATTGGAGAAAGCGAAGTGGAGCTTAAGTCCAGTGTTTTAGAGACTACTAAAAATGGGCTTGCTGGCGAAATAGTTGTGCAAATTGTGGGCGAATATTTGTATATAATCTCCACTCCTCAAGCGAAAATGATTTCTCAAAATGAATCGTCTTTCAAACTTACTCAAGCGGGTTTGGTTAAGCGTAGCAATGGCCAAGAAGTTGCTGGAACGTGGAGTTTGTTGTCCCCAGAAAGCGTTGTAAACTCTGGTTATTATGATTGCAAATTTACTCCAAAACAAACATCTCTTTATGAAAATAAAGATAATGTGACTGCCAAGATGTATGTTGAAGTTGTGTATAATAAAATGTATTATATGACCGTTGGAAAAGATACTGCAATTTATGCCGACAGTGAAGGTAAAAACAAAATAAATGTCAGTTCGTTCGCTGAGGCACTGGAATATCTTAATGATGACGGAACATTTGTCTTTAAGACCTCTTATTCTGTGCAAGGAAGTGAAACTATTGCAATTTCAAAGAGAGTTAAATTTGTTAGAGAAAATTCTGAAATAAATTTCGCAATGATTGAAGTGAATGATGGGGGAAATCTTACGATTTCTTGCACAGGCGGACAAGCGTTGTTTGAAGGTAAAGATGACAGTACACAGAGCCCTCTCTTTGTGGTCAATGGTAGGCTTACACTTGGGGCAAATGTTGAGGTTAGAAATTTCACATATACTTCGTATGCATCGTCTTCCTTGCATGGGATAATTTGCAACAAAGGAACGCTCATTCTGCAAGGGTGCAAGATTTATGATAACGAGTTAAAGTTCTCTTCAAATAGTGATTATGTCATTGGTGGCGTGGTTTATAATGAAGGAACAATGCGCGTTTTAAGTGGTGAATTTTACGGCAATAAAGCAATAAATGGTAATGGAGGATTTGTTTATTCGGCGGGAAAACTAACCGTATCTGGTGGGACTATCTCAAACAATAAAAGTGGCTCTGGAGCAGGAGTTTACGTCGCAAACGGTGGGTCGGCAACCCTTTTAAGTGGTCAAATAACTCATAATATTGCTCAAAATAATGGTGGAGGAATTTGTGTCGCCGACGGCGGGGAATTGGTTCTTGATAACACACAAATTTTGTCCAATATTGCAAGTGGTGAAGGAGCAGGTTTGTATAAAGGTGAAGGAGGTTCTGTTTTACTTTCAAGTGGAGAAAAAGTCTTAACTTCGACCATTGAGTCAGTGGAGGCAATGAATACAATTGAAAGTTCCGAACAAATAGTTCAAAATGATAATTTGACAACCATTTTGAATGTGATATGTGTGTTAATTGCTATAGCAATTTTTGTAATTTTAATTGTAAAGTCCAAAAAATCACAAACTTTTTATAAAAAATAGGACTTTTGTAACTATAAAAAAACAATATAAATTTGGGGGAAAATAGGCAAAAAAGTGCCTATTTTTTCTATTTTTTTGAGTGAAAGATATTCGCCAAAATACTTTTGTAAAGCAAAAATACACAAAAATATATTTGTCAACTAAATTTTAAATAAAAAAGTTGTTTTTTCTGTTTTTTTTGTTGCAAAATATTTGTTAATTTTTGGCCCATAATATATAATATAATCATAGTTGTAATAGAATTGTCGAATTGTGCAATTTTGTGTCAACAAATTCAAAGGCTAATTTGCCAAGAGGTTTATGGTTATGAGAAATTTGAACCGAAAATTTATGAGAGTCGTCTGTTCGTCATTGCTGGGCGTTGTGGCGTTATTTGGCGGAATTATTTTATCCCCAAATTTTTTCGCGCGTTCTAGCGCATATGCAAGTCAACAAGTTGTTGAACAACAGGGGTCTCTTCTTGGTGTGACTGAGAATAGAGTTTATGTCCCAGAAAGTGGAACAACGTATCCCCCTATGACACAATTGGTAAATGATCTTTTAGGTAGTGAAAGCATCGTGATGGACGAGAATGAGGGGTTTTATAAAAGTACAAACAGCGACATTGCCTACACCCTCGTTTTTACAGGGGCTGTGGAGGTTAACGACACGGCTAACTGGGAAAAGGGTTTTGTGTTTGACGGATTTACATTCGAAGCTGATCAATGTTTGACATCGGGAGTTATGCTCACTTTGAAAGGATTTGCTAAAGATCGAGTTAAATTTAAAAATTGTAAATTTATTGGAACAAAAGGCGTGTCGGGGATTGCTATTGGATCTTCAACTGATGTTACGTTTGAAAATTGCACATTTGAAGATTTTGGCGGAACTGTTGTCAAAGCAAGTGATACTATGGTAACTTTTTCGGGGGTAAACACTTTTGCAAACAATAATGCCGGTAATGCAAGTTTGGTTGAAGTTTTGAATCAATCATTGACTTTTTCAAATGCAGATCAAAATAAAACGATTTTTGAAGGGAATGTTGCTTCAAACATCATTAATGTTTCAAATGTTGTTCTTGGATTGAATAATGTGAATTTTGTTGACAATGTGGGTAGAATTGTGAATGCAACTAAAACGACTCCAATTTTCAATAATGTTAATTTTACAGGAAACGCGTCTGTTGACAATGTTTTGAATTTGGGTTTGGGTGGAACCCTTTCAATTTCAGATGTCACTTTTGATAGTAACAACATTACAAATAGTTCTGGTGCGGTTTTGTCCATTTCAACAAACGAAAAGGAGGTTAAAATAGATGGGTTAACAATCAACAATCCTTCAAGTGCAAAGAATGTCGTGATAAAAGGATCAGAACGTGAAACAAAAACAACAACAACAATCAAAAACGTAAATATAACAGGCGGAGGTAGCGCGTTTGAAATTGAGAATGCTAGTGAACTAAATTTTGGTGTATTGGCGAGCGATGAAACATCTGAAAATGTTGAGGGGGTTGTCGCAAAAGGTTGTTCTGGCAGTGTCTTGAAAGTGGTGAATGTAACCACTGTCAAAATTTATAATTCAAACATTGGTAACTTTGAAGAAAATGATATTTGTTCGCGTGGGATTTATTTGGATAATGTAAGCAATTGTGAAATGTCAAATGTCACTGTGTATAATTGCAAAGCTTCCGTGGGAGAAAGTGGTGCAGGTTTATATATAAATAACAGCGTTGTTTCCTTGAGCAATTGCACTTTTACAGGAAACATTGCTGGAAGTGGCGATTCGAGTAAAAATGCTGCTGGCAATGGCGGGGCGATTTATGTGAGCGGAAAGTCAAGCATTTTGACGGTCGAAAACTCACTTTTTGACTCGAATGGAACAAGTGATGAAACTGCTGGCAATGGCGGGGCGATTTATATGGCTTCAGGGAGACTTGTCCTTGCTCAAGAAACAATTGTAACGTTCAAAAACAATCATGCTTCAAATGGTGGTGCTATTTACCTTGATGAAGATGCAACTTTTGACAAGCAAGATGAAGAAGATAAAGTAGAAAACGGAGTAAGTTTTGTATCCAACTCGGCGACTTTTGATGGCGGTGCAATATATAGCAAAAAATCGCTTAGGATTCAAAGAAACAATTTTGTTGGCGGAAATGCAGGGCGCAATGGTGGAGCGATATATTTTGATGGAGAAACGGAATTGTTGCAAGCGAAACAATGCTCTTTTGATGGCTTGTCCGCAACGAATGGCGGAGCACTTTATGTGAATTCTGCGGGAGATACTATCCTTGGGGACCCAACCAAAAAAGCTTATCAACGTGACGGAAATACTTTTTCTTCTTGCTCGGCAACTGGAGAAGGAATCGTTTACATAAATTCCATTTCAAAAGTTCAAATTTTGCAAGCTGAATTTGAAGCAAAAAATGTTGTTGGGGTTGCAACGCAGGCTGGAGTTTTGGTTATAAAATCAGACAAAAATTGCACAATTGATGTCAAGAGTATTAGCATTAAGGACTACTTAACGGGAAGTCGTGGCGCAGTAGCAATTTTTGCAGAAAATGATGTAAAAATAAACGTGACAATGGAAGATTTTGAAATGGAAAATGTTGCTGCACAAGATGAATCTTCACAAGGTGGAGCATTGTATCTTGATGGGGACATTGAGGTGAGTGCTAGTGAAGGAACTTTTACATCAATTTATGCGGACCAAGGCGGAGCAATTTATCTTGCAAATGGGGCAAATTTAGTAATTTCGAATGTTGATTTTTATTCCATTGACACAAAAAAAAGTGTGGAATTAACTCGAGAAATTTCAGGGGCTATTGTTTATGCCTTAGATAGTTCGTTAACAATTTCCGATGCATTAATTACTGGCACGACCATTTCACAATCGGGTTCTCTTATGTATCTTTCAGGCAATGGCGAGGTTGCTCTTGAAAATGTAGAGTTTGTTTCAAATAGTATTTATTACACCACTACAACAAATGGTTATGGACTGGTTGTTGGAGAAAATATCAAATTTTCTATAACTGGCGGAAGATTTGCCGGCAATGTCTTTCAAAAAGAAATCGTCAAGTTTGCTGATAATATGGGATATTTGGTTTCGAATGTCGTTTTTGAAGGGAATGAAATAAAACTTCAATCAGTAAATGGAATTTTAAAAGTTTCGAATTCAAATGATATTATTCAAAATTGCTCGTTTATTGACAACACAGTTTCAGGTGATTGCGCAGGTGTTTTTATCACGGGGAATTCATATTCATACACAGTTGCAGGTTGTTTATTTAAAAGCAACAAGGGTTCAATTGGTTCTGCAGTTAAAGTTGGTGAAGATGCAGATGTAAAACTTACTCTTGATGACTGCGAATTTATAGAGAATATTTCAACAAATGGCGCAGTATATTCCAAAAAAGAATTGCTTGTCAAAAATTCAGAATTTACAAAAAATATTTCAAGTGGCAATGCTGGTGCAATAAATGCGGAGGTTTTGACTGTTCAAAATACAATTTTTACAGGCAACAAGGCAACAAATAACGGTGGCGCAATTTTCATTAATTACGCATCAACACAAGCTCTTAGAATTTTGGACGGAGAAACTGGATTTGTTTCAAACGAGGCTGATTGTGGCGGTGCAATTTTCATTTCTTCAAATACAGGGGTTATTCTTGAAGAGTGCTATTTTACAGACAACTTTGCGGAAACTGATGGTGGTGCGATTTGTAACTGGGGAAGTTTGGTTGCAACTGGAATTTCACTTGTTTGCAATACAAGTGGTTCTCGTGGTGGTGCAATTTATTCACAAGGGAATCTCAGTCTTTCAGACATGTCGTCAAGTGTAGCAAGTTTTGAAGGGACAACCTCAGAAACAAGCAAAGATGGCGGAGCAATTTATGTCACTTCCGCAAATTCAGTTTCAAGCTCGACATACATTGATAACGTGAAATTTGGTAATTTTTCTGCTGAAAATGGTGGTGTGATTTATGTTGGTGGCGGATATATAAGAATAAGCAATTCTACATTTGGTGGAGAAGACATAACGACTTCTGCGACTAACAATGGAGCAGCAATATATCTCAACACAAAGGAAGCAAGTGGGGATATATTCAATTCAAAGTTCTACAAATCAAATGGAAGTTTTGTTTATACCACAGGCAACGCATCAAGTAGCAGTTCTTTTGTATCGTTCAATTCAACAGTTTTTAAAGAATCTTCAAAAAATGGTCTGGAACTTAATGGTGGAAGAATTTATTTCCATGACATTGAGGTCTCAGGCTCGGCAGAGACTGGAGTTGTTGTAAATGGTGCAACCCTTAATATTTCAGGGGAAATTTTAATAACCGGACAAACAAAAAATCTTGAGGTTGGGAACACTCCAGTTTACATTAATGGGCCTTTGTCAGCAGGTTCTCAAATTGGGATTACAACAAATGCAACTGCATGGGTAAGTGATAAAAATCCGGGGAAAACTGTTGTCCAAGCCAGCAACAGTAAACCTTATGCAATGAAGGCGAGTGATGTGGAATGTTTCAGCAGTGACAGCACGTCATTTACATTGGGACATAGTTTCTCAAATTCTGGGAGCAATTCCAACGGAGTAATTTATGCAACAACCATTTCATCAGACTCAAACATTTTTATTGCTTCCGATTTTAAGGGTTCAATTAACCATTATGGTGGTGCGATTTCAACACTTCCTGCCAGTCTTATGCAAGTGTTCGTAAATGGTGAAAAACTTTCTTATGATAGCGAGAATAAAACATTTTCAAATGGGACTGTTTCCTACAAATATACATTTAGTGCATACAGTGATTCTCGTCTTTCTGAGGAGGTTGTGTTCCCAACTGAAAAAGTAACTTCTTTTGCAGGAACATATTATATCGTTAATTCTCTTTCAACAGGTTCTAGCAACACAATAACAAGACAAAGCACAATACAACTTTTGGCACAAGGGCAACTGACAATCAGTGAACTTCCAGTGGTTGATGGTTTGTTTGTTGGGCATGCTCTGTCCACTGCAACTATTTCACAAGGGAGAGCAGAATTTGGTGGAGATGCAATTGCAGGGACTTTTACATGGAAAGACGAAACTCGAATTGCAAGAACAACAGCAGGATATGAGGTGTTCACGGTTGTATTCACCCCAGAAAACACAAATCTTTTTGATCCAGTAGAATTTGAAATGTTGGTCGAAGTTAAAGGTTATGATGTTCTTGAATATAAACAAGTTGAGAGTAAAATTGGCTTTTATAGGAATGATAGTTATATTGGGGCTTCAATCTCTGACATTTTGAGCAAAATGAGCGATGGTGGAATCATATATGTAAAAAACACAATAGAAACCACCGAAACGGTGACAGTGGACAACAAGACTGTAACCTTTGTGCGAGCAACGGATTTTACACAACCAATGTTCAAAGACACAACTCTAGGTTCAAAAAATATGACTGGTAAAATTGTAATTGATGGCGCAAATTATGCCGGGGAAACGGGGTCTACAGTTGAAAATGCAGTTGAATTCAGTTCAGGTTCTCATTCTATTTATGATGGTGTAACAATTCAAAATCACAACGGCACAAGCTCGGCTGTTTTTGTAAGTGCCACTCTTGTTCTTTATGGCGGGGAGATTTTGGATAGTTATTCAACGGGGAATGGTGGCGGACTTTTGGCTGGCGATGGCGCAGTGGTTACGATTTATGACATAACAATTCAAAATTGCTCTGCAACTCTTGGTGGCGGGTTATATATTTCGGAAACGGCAAAAGTTACAATATACGATGCGGACATTTTAAATTGCTCTGCTGAAAATGGTGGAGGAATTTATGCAGTGGGAGAGAGTGTTGTGATAAGCAACATCAACCTTGTTTCGAACTCCGCTGTGTTTAATTCAACAACTGGTACTGGCGGTCTTGGTGGCGGTGCATATTTTGTAGAAGTTTCAAAGATTTATCAAGCAACGATAAAATATAATAATGCTTATATTGGTGGCGGTTTATATATTGAAAATTGCAACTCAACATTTGGACTTGGCCGAGAGGGTGCAATATCCATTTTAGGAAATATTGCGACAACAAATGGTGGTGGAATTTATGCGAAATACAAATTTGTTGCCAATGGGATTGCTGTTGAAAATAACAAAGCACAAAATGGCGGTGGTTTGTATGTTGAAATGAAAACAAACGATGATGGCACAGTCGTGACTGACGATGTGACAACTTTGACAAATTGTGAATTTGTTGGGAATATTGTTCAACATGCAAATAACAATGGGACTGGAAATGGAAGTGCAATTTATGCAAGAAATATTGTTTTAAACAATGTTCAAGTTGTAAACAATGGCATTGAAAATGTTACATCATCAACATTTGGAGGGGCAGTATATTTTGCCTATGAAATAACAGTTATGGGCAGTTACATTTCTTCCAACTATGCTCAAGGTTCACCAAGTGAAATGGATGTCCGTTCCGCAGGCATTGTGGGTGGAGAAACTTCAAAAGTTACGATGAATATTAGCAATTCAACCATTGCAAATAACTTTTTCAGGAATTTGAATTCGGGAAATGGAACAATATTGAGCGGTTGTGGCTCACAACTTTGGGTTTACAGCGGGATTGTTAACATTTCAGACAGCTTAATTCAAGCCGGCTCTGAAGATGAAATTGCAATAAATCAAAATCTAGTAAAGAAAGATATTGGTGGCGTAACGGAAATAGTGTCGGACGTTACATTTACTTTGTCTGGAAATGTTCAGATTTTGGGCAAATTGCAACTTGCAAGAGAAAATGGAGAGTCCGCAGAAGAAACAGTAAATTCAAATCTTGTTTTAAACTCAATTTCAAGCAATTCTATTATAAACCTTGCCCCTGACACGTCAGGAGAGGGGACGATCATTGCGACTGTGGAATCAACAAATCTTACAGAAAAAGATTACAATAGCATTTTTGTCAATTTCTCCGAATCACTAAAATTAGATGAAAATAAATCAAAACTTATCTCGAGTGGGACAAACAAAAAATTAGACGACACATCATATAGTGTGGTAAGTTTTTCAGAGACTACCGTTATCAAGTCTGATATGACCATTTCTAAAGTTAAACGTCAATGGGCTTCTTCTGGGGAAGCTTCTTCTGGGGAAGTCAAAACAGTTGTGTTCTATAAAATAGAATCAGGGGTTACAGTCAATGTTTCAGACATGATTGTTGACCTTGTAACAGACGCGGGAGACAGGCTTGGGATTTTGTTCGAAAACTATGGCACACTTACAATAGATAACCTTAAAATTACATCAAACAATAGCTATGTAATAATGAATTATGGAACGCTTGTTTTATCTGCAAGTGAGTTTATCTCTGCCCCTATTTCAAATTATGGCACACTTATTATTCAAGACGGAACAATCTTGCGAGATGTGGAAACGACTTCAGCCATTAAGAATGAGGGGAATTTGACTATAAATTCTGGTGCATTCTATGGGAATATCTATGGAGTTATAAGAAACTCAAATTCAAAGAATTCATCTTTAACTGCTTACACAGAAATAAATGATGGGGCTTTTTATGATAATGCCTCAAACGGTTCTGTACTTTACCTTGAACATGGCAGTGCTGTGATAAATGGTGGAACTTTTGAAGGAAACGTCGTTCAACCTATTGATGATGGGACCTATGGCGGAGTGGTGTATGTAAGCGATAATACAACCCTTGAAATTGCGGGTGGTGTGTTTGAAAGCAACTCTGCAAGTTTTGGAGGTGCGGTGTATTCAAAAGGAACACTGCTTTTGACTGGAGGTTGGTTTGTTGCAAATGAAACCTACTACATATCATCAAGTTCTTATGATGGCCTCGGTGGTGCAATTTGTGCAAATGGAGGCACAATCACAATTCGTGGTGGGATTTTTGAAGGGAACCAGGCTCTTTCTGGCGGTGCCATTGCTGCATTTGGCTCGGAGATTAATATTTATGATGGTGCGAGATTTATGGGCAACAAAATAAAGAAATCTGGAACGAGTGTTTATAATAGTCAGACAAACAACACTTATTCTGGAACGGCAATTTTTGTTGATAAAGCAACAAAGCTTAATGTTTATGGCGGAGATTTCTTGCAAAATGGCGATGGGCAAGGGAATGGCACAATATTTGTAAATGGCTCGAATACAGAGTTCAATATGTATGGCGGGGTGTTTGATCAAAACTACGCAGGCTCAGGTGGGGCATTGTATCTTAGTGGTGGAACAACTAATATTTATGATGGAATAATTTCAAACAACAAAGCGGTTGAGGAAGGCGGTGCAATCTACAGCGGAAGTACACTCAATATTTATGGTGGACAAATTACAGGTCATAAAAATTTTAAGTCGGTGGTGTTTATTCCTGGAAGTGTTAATGTAGTGATATCTGACGATGCTCAAATTTACAACAACATAGGGGACAATTCCGAAAACAAATATATAATCGATGTTTCTGGAACTTTGACTATTGCTGGCGGTTATATCGGCGAAAACTCGGCTGATGATAGTATTATCAACCTAAAGGGTGGAAAAGTTATCATTTCAGGTGGAAAAATTTCTGGGAACACGTCAACAATTGGTGGTGCAGTCGGCGGAGATACTGAGGGTGTTGTTTTGTGCGGGACACCATACATTTTAGGCAATTATAACCCAAGTGGAAGCAAACGTAACATTGTTTTAAGCGCTGTGGGAAAGACAATTTCTCTTTATGGGGATTTGAATGCTGGCTCTGCAATTGGCATTTTTTACAATTTGGGAGACGCAAAATATGTAGAGGTGGTTAAAAGTGTCAGCTCATTAACATCAAATAATTCAACTTCTATACATTCAAAGAATTTGCAATATTTTTCAAGCGATGCCATTTCCACAGATGTTATATTTGGCAATGATGTGTTTATGGCAAGTTATTCTGCAAATACAAGTACTCAAAATTATTCAGATTTGAACTACAGTTCTCGTTTGGGGGAAATTTCTCGCATCATGTTTGGGATATCTGGAAGCAGAATCAGTGAAACAGAAACAGAAACAGTGAGTTATACTGCAAGCGATTACATTGGAAGTTACGATGGTGCATATCACACAATTTCGATTTCAATAAAGATGGTTGAATCGGTTGCAAAAAATTACACTATTCAATATTATCAAAGTTCAACAAGAAACCTTTCTGATGAAATTTTGCAAAATAACGAAATTTGGGAAGATTCCTACAATCCAATTCTTTCTGGAAAGTCATACATTTATTTTAGATTTAAGAATACAAAAAGCTTAAAAACAACCAGTTATGATTGCAGGGTTATTGAAATTGGAGCAAAACAAGTTTCAATTGATGAAAAGAATAAACCAAAACTTAGTATGTCCGTTTATTACAATGCAACGACCCCAGTTAGTAAAACAACTCTTGATAATTATCTTGATCTTGGTGGCACGGCAAAAGTCTATGATTCAGCAACGATAAAAGATAAAAATCCAGTGGAAATTATAGGAAAATTTGAATGGGGTGAAAGTTCCACATTGTTCAATGAAGTTGGTGTCAAAAAATGTATTGTTATATTTGTCCCAGATAAAAATACTTATTCGGCATATTCCACTGCGACATGTGAAATTGAAGTGTTTGTTTATGCGCAGGAACTTTATTATGGCACAGGTGAAGGAAAAGATGAACCAACCTTTTATGTGAATAGTTCGCTTACAACAACACTTGAATCTGTTACAAGCGAGGAAAGTAAGGACACAAGTGGCAACCAAATTTATTATCATACAAATATGAATTCCGCTTTTGGAGCATTGACTAAGGGTGGAAAGATTATTCTTACGGAAACCTATGAAGTTAAAGATAAAAATGTAGAATGGAACAGAGATGCAGAACTTGGCGGGGTTATCATAACTCGTTTTACAAGTGCCGAAAAGTCTTTTACAAGTAAACTTATTGATGTAACCGCAGAGGGTTCTCTTACAATTTCCGGAGCAATAACAATTGACGGCGGAGCTGTTTGGAGTGTTACGAATTATTCAAGTAGCAATTATCCATCAAATATCACCAATCTTACAAATTATAATAAGGGTGTGCAAGCCACTGAAAGTTCAATTTATGTGGAAGCTAATGGCAAACTTAGTATTGGGAACGGTGTGTATTTGACTAATTCGGAAAATATAAATGATGGCGGTGCAATTTCGAACTATGGAACACTGATAATTGAGGGTGGAACACTTGAAAGCAACATGGCAAGGAATGGTGGTGCAATAGCGAATTATGGCATGCTTGAAATTAAGTCAGGTGCAGTTTTGACACACAATTTGGCGAATGTTAAAGACCCTGCAACCGACACCTTATTTGGCTATGGTGGCGCAATTTATCAAAATAAAATAGGTGCTGGTGATAGTGTAAAAGTTGTTATAACACAATCTACAATTTCAAACAACAAGTCCTATTCATATGGTGGTGCACTTGCAATTCTTGGAGGAGAAGTTTCCTTTGATGGCGGAAAAAATGAAACTGCCACAAAAATTTCCAGCAATTACTCCACAGCAGGAACTGGAATTTATTCGTGTTCGCCAATCATTGTTAAAGCTTTGATTGTGGAAGATAACAGAATTAATCCAGGCGTTAGTGGAAAAAATAGTTCAATTTTCCTCAAAGGGCAAGAGGAGATGATGAGGCTTGACGGCAGTGAATCGGCTATTAAAATTGTTGGGCAAGTGGTGTTGTATGACGTTTCAAAATCCGATGAGCATGGAGAATATCCTTACATAAGACAACTTAGCAATATCTCTGGAGAGATGTATGTTTATTCGATGAAAGAGGGAGAAAATAATGCAGATGTTTTGATTGATGACATTGGCAGAGTACTGGTCGTCGTGGAATGTAAGACAAACACTGATGTTTACAAATACAAGAACAATATCAACACAGAAATTGCAATTATAACAACGCATCCAGAAATCGTCGAAAAGTTTGCACGAGACACATCCAAGAATTCTTCCGGAGATAGCAATCAAAAATGGGTTGCAGGGGAAGTTTCTTTGGTAGAAATTGGTGGCGAATTTAGTTTCTACCTTTTCAAATCAACAGGAATTGAGACTCCAACTGACACTGCAAAAACACAAGACAATACAAGCATTTCAGAAAATAAATGGGTTAAAATTACGGCAAAGTATGGTGATAGTTATAGCACGTATATAGATGCTTCTGATGAAAGAAGGATAAAACTTTCTGCGGCCGAAACAGTTTTTGTGGGTCGATTTGAACAAAGTGGACAAGCCATAAAAGGATATAAATATTTGATCAATGATAATGGTGAAGATCTTTCTTGGGAAATTGAAACACAAATTCGTTATGGACAAAATATGCGTGCAGTTTGGACCATTGCTGCCCCAGCATTCACTGTGTCGGCAGTTATACTTGATGAAGAAGACAATGTTGAAGGCACGTACGATGTAGAAGGTGGCATAGTTACAACCAATTATGGCAAGAAGATAAAACTTTCTATTAATATTGAAAGTGTAAATGGAGACTACACATATTCATATGTATGGAAATGGAGAGTTAATGGTAGTTCGGAACAAAACTTTATTCAAAATAAAACTGACGAAGTGGTTGGCGATCAACTTATTCTAAAACATGTCTTTTCTGGTTATATAAGCGTGCAAGTCTCGGCTACAGGCAGTGGAATAGATGATGAAAAGGTTGGAACCACAACGAGTTATCTCGGGTTTAATACTGTTTCAATAGAACCAGCACAAATTGACCTTTCTTTGGTAAAAAACACATTTGTGTATAACCGTAGCAAGATAAACCCTATTTATACAGGTGGGGAAACTTTGGACGATACAACAGTAAAAGATGAAAATTACAACTTGTCAATAACCAAACTTAATGGCAAAATTGTTTCAAATTCACCCCTTACACTTCCATATGGCGAGCAACTTTCGAGTTTGCTCCTCAAAGGTGAAACCTACGTTCTTGATGCAGAAAAAGTTAAACAAACAGTAGAACCTCGCAACACAGGAAATTATTTTGTTGATTTGTCCATTGGTCGTTCGGCAAGTGGGCTTGCTGGCAACACTGATGATAGTGGCTATGATTATTTTGGCAATTTGGATTACGTTCTTGTCAACAATACAGGCAAAGACTGGAGTATAACTCCACTTAAAGTTGAAACTGAAAAATGGGTTTATGCACAAAGAGACACAAGTGGCAATAACAATTATACAATTGTTGGCGACTATACAAATGCAATACAAAATATGAGCAATTATACTTTTGTTGTGTTGCCTGTGTTCAAAAATGTTGGTGATGACAAAATCAGGTTCCAAATAACGACCACAGATTTAAGTGGGACAGCCAAGACGATGACAGTCATCTATCCTCAAGGTGGGTTTAAGGTTGGTGATTCCTTTACTATACTTAACAACATTAATAGTTACAATTCAACTTTAAGCGGAAGCGAAACAAACTATATTGGAAGTATAGGCAGTTACACCACAAATGTAACAGTTGTAAATGACTATGAAAATGATAATAGTTCTTTATCTCGAGGGAACTATACTTATGCGGGCTTAACACAAAATTGGGCAATAACTCGTTCTCAAGCAATTATTTCTAGTTGGCAGGTTGGTTTTGTTGGCGATAAGCAAGAAGCGATATCATATACTTCTTTTGACACAATAAATAAAAAACTCGAAGTTAATTCAGCTTATTATAATGAAGAGCAAAACAAATTTATTGTTAATAATGTGATGACTTATTGCAGCGGGACTGACAACAATGGCAAAATTGGCGTAGGAGCAAGTTTTTGGAATTTTACAAATATAGAACCAGTTAATATTACAAGCGGGCTTAAAGTAAAATTTAAAGTTGTGGGAAATCTTTATAGTGGGGCGTCTTTTAACAAAGAATCAGACTATATTACAATAAGCGGAAGTGGTATTCCTGATTTAACAGATGCTTCATCTTCAACCTTTGTTGCTTTGTATGAAGGAAATGAAAATACAAATGCAGGCGTTTACACAATTACAATAGAATTTAGCAGTGATGCTGACACTCAATTTGACAAAGCTTCGGCATATCTTTACGAACTCACCCTTGTGGTGAACAAAAAAGGTATTGATGCAACGTGGAAAGGGGATATTGAAGATGCTACTTATGACGGCACCGTAAAGGCGGTTAATACCCAGGCTGTTAGTTCAGGAGAGGACAATATTCACACAACATATCTTGCGAAAGAAGATGGGGAAGGACAGATTATTACTGATATTGCAAGTTATTCTCAAAGTGGCAGTTCAAATCTTCAACAAGTTATAGATGCGGGCACCTATATCACTTTTGCATCACTTCCAGACGATATGCAATCTAACTATGTATTGAACAATGGAAGTAAAATTTGGACAATCAATCCACGAGAATTGGTAGTAAGCAACACCCCTGATGAAATTGAATGGAATGGTAAGATACAATCTTACAGACCAGATTTTAGCGGTAGCATTTTGTTGAGAGATAGCGATAAGGTGATAGTGTCTTTTGATGAAACTTTTGATAAGCGTGACATAAACGAAGAAACCCCTTATAATGGGACTATGAAGATTGAAAACGACAACTATGCTTTCAAATTAAATGGCAAGTATCAAAAAGAGAGAAGTATTTCGTGGTATATTGTAAGAAAAACCCTTACTGTTTCTTGGCAGTTTAAGGAAGGGGATATTGTTGATGGAAATGTCTTGCCAAGTAGTGATACAATTAGTGCAACGCATACATATAGTGGGAATGTCTATTATCCATCAATAGTTCTTAGTGGTTTTGTTACTGCTGATGACAAAATTTACAATCAAGTTGAATGTACCATCAATTATTATAAAGGGAATACCGCATTTTCAGGCCTTATTAAAAATGTTGGTCAATACACAGCTATTGCCAATGGTTTGAAAGCATTGGGCAATGGTGATAGCATAGATTACACATATTACAAGCTCCCAATGAAAGATGGCAAGGTTGACACAGAAAAAGCTTCAATTGTTTGGGAAATAACCCAGAAAGAAATTGAAATTACATGGGGCAAAACTTCATTTACATACAATGGTGGCGACCAGCAAGTAACAGCTTCTCTTGATAGCCAATACGATGAGGAAGGATATTATCTGTCGTTGGAAAATGCTATAAAGAAAGATAGCGCTTCTTACATTGCAACGGCAACTCTTTGTAGTTCAAATGGAATAGTAAATTACACGATTACGAACAACACTTGCAATTGGTTTATTGATAAAAAGGTGGTAAATCTTGATTTTGTAAAGGATGCAGAATACGTTTATAATGCAGGAGCGCAATATCCAGCTTATCCAAATGATGTGGCTATCAGGTCAAGTGACATCGCATCTTCGGACAGTGGATTGATTATGGTTGCTATTAGTTATTTCGATTTAAGTGGAAATCCTATTAACAACCAAAGTACTATTGTAAATGTAGGCAAATATTCCGCTACATTTAGGTTGGTTACAGCAAATGGCGCCGAATGTAACAATTATAGACTTGATTCTCAAAGCACAACTTGTTCGTGGGAAATTGTTCCATTTAGTCTTACAGCAAAATGGTTTGATGGTAGTACTAATGCGGAAGTTTCAACAACAGGAGTAACAAGACAATACAATCCGAATATAATGACAGATTATATTTTCTACTACAAGTTGAGCGGAGCAAATAATACCCCTGCTCCAGATGGCATTGAAACTGTTACTGTAGAATTTGGCAAGAAAAGCGGAAGTGATGCTTCATCATATCGCATAGAACTTGGAATTAATGAACTTTTAAATAGCGAATCACAATTCATTAATCACAATTATTTCGTAAATGCAGGCGAATATTACATTGAAATTAAGAGTATCGTCAACAAAAACACATCAACGTCGAATTATACACTTTCAAGTAGTTCAAGTAAGTTCGATTTCAAAATTACTCCAGCAAAAATTCTTATTGGAAATATACGTGACGATAGTTCTGCAGGCAAGAGTCATAACGAAGATTGGTGCGTTGCAAGGTCGTATGGCACAGATTTAACAACTCCAATAGACAATCCTTGGACTTATGATGCAACTATGAAAACAATAACAATTTTGCTTAGGGATACTGCTGGCAATCATTTGTCAACTGATAGTTATGTTGTTTCAAATGCACAAAATACAAATGCAGGCATTTACAATGCTGTTGTATCATTGACCAACCCTAATTTCGCTTTAGGTACGGAATCAACAGATGGTGTGTTTACAGAAGTTTCAAGTTGCCAAGTTTGTTGGTTGATTAACCAAAAAACGGTCAAGTTTGTGTGGTCAGAAACCAATCAATTTGAGTTTACAGGTTCAAAAATTACAGTTTATGTTGCAGGAATTGATGGTGTGTGTGAAAGAGGTGGTGTTGCTGAAACGGTTGGTGTTTTAAGTTATGTAAGCAACCCAGAAAGCAACATAACAAATTCTGCAACGGAAATAAATGGAACGGGAGAGGTGTATATTGCAACTGTTTCCAGCCTTAACAATTCTAATTATACTGTCATAGGCTCGGCAAATCCATCATTCCAGTGGTCCATTGTAAAGCGTAAACTTAACGTAAGTTGGAATGTCAATCCTTCGGGCATTGCGGTCACATATTCAGACAATGTTTATTCAGTGGAATATGCGAAGGAAGCTAGATATTTCACCCCAACCTTTACAAATCTTATTGAAGGAATTGATGAACCTTTAAAGAGTTTTACATATAGTAAGGTGGTGAATAGTTCAACAAGTGGAAGGGAGTTGATAACTGACGCAAGTAAGATTATTGATGTCGGAACATATAGGTGTGATTTGTCAATTGGAAGCAATGATTATTATGAACTTGAAGACACTCGCGGCAAAGGTTATTGCATTTGGAAAATTACACAAAAAAGTGTGGGGGTAAATTGGAGTTTACTCTCGCTCACATACAATGCTCAGGCTCAGCATCCAACACTTGAATTGACCGGAATGTATGATTATGCAAATGATGCGAAATTTTTATACTACGACAAATTAGGGAATTCTCTCTCTGTAGCTCCAACAAATGTCGGAGAATACAAAGTTCAAGTTGATAACGAGCACTTCAAAACGTACTATTCGAACTATACCCTTGCAGGAAATCCACAAGTTACTTGGCAAATAACCAAGAGAAGCGTATCGTTTAGTGGTTATCAAGTAAACAATAGCAGTTCTATGGTTTATGACGGTGATGCACATTATTACTATGCTTGGGGTAAAACGTCTGGTGGGGCATCTGAAATGGGGCTCGACTATTCTTCCCAAGAAAATAGTGTTCAAAATGATATGTCTAGAGACTTGTTCTTGTTCCCAATTATCTCTTATATAAAATCTAATGGGGATAGAAGCGAGGTAGGCCCTTCCGCCCTTACTTTTGGTAGTAATTTAGATTCAGCAGAAATTAGAGAACGGATAAAAGAAAAATATGAGAGTTGTAAGAATGCTGGACAATACACTTTAACATTTAAATTATACAACAAAAGCGGTGTCGAAGCGCAAAATTATGTGCTTGGGGTTTCACAATCAACATTCACTTGGACCATTACTCCTAAAGTCGCGACATTTACTTGGGGGACTGGTTGGCAACAGGACTCTGAGGGTGTCAAGTTTGTTGTGTATGATAGACAGGAACATAAATTTGAAGCATTTGTAAATAATAAAGTTAATGATGTAGAAGAAGTCAACATAGGTTCTTACAGCAATGCAACAGCAACAAATGCTGGAAAATATAGTGCAACAGTTGAAAGCCTTTCTGGAGCAGATTCAACGAACTATCAAATTGACAGCGAAACCTCAAGGGGCACTTGGGCTATTGCAAAAAAACCAGTTACAATAATATGGAATATGGTAGGCAATTTGACTGGGAATGGCGATAGTTACACTGCCGTATATTCTGGAGAAATAAATGGGTTCAGTGCAACGGTCACAGGTTTGTGCCAAGGAGATAGCGGTGTAAACTTGGTTGTTGAACTCGCAAATGCTGGTAATTGGAGCAGTGCAATAAACGCAGGTTCATACACAGCCACAGTAAAAGGTTTCTCAAACACTCCGCAATCTGCCAATTATTCTTTGCCAAGTTCAGATTTGACAAGAACATGGACGATCACTGCAAAACCAATCGACTTGTCCTTCCCAGAAGGTTTTGAAATATCTTCAAATACAATCAGCGCAACCTACACTGGAGCAGACATTGATTTTAAGGTTTTATTTGGTAGTGAAGTGCTTGATTCTGATAAAAACTATCTAGTTCCAAGCTTTACATATTGGAAAATTTTAGACGAACTTGGGTCAGGCAATCAAATTCAAGCAGAAAAGGTTACAACAACTGGCTCTGCAAAAATTAAAAATGCAAACCAAAGTAATACAGAGTGGCAAGCAGTGACAATAACGTTAACATCACCAGAACGTACAGAGACTGCAAACAATTATAAGTTGAACAATAGCAATTACAATTTTGTCGTTAAACAAAAAGAAATCACAATAAATGGGTGGAAGAAGGGGACAACTCCTCTCACAGACCCTGCTAAAAATGTATATATTTTTGATGGGAACAAGAATATTCCAGAGGCTCAAATTACAGGGCTTGAAGGGGATTCTTCTCCACTAAAATATACTTACAAGTATAGTTCAAGTGAAGAATTTCCAGCTTTGGATTCAAATCTGTGGTCAGAAAATGTTTCAGAAACTGATCTTGTAAAAGCGGGCAAATTTATGGTGACTGCCTCGTTGAAAGATGCTCTTGCGGAGAATAATTTTTCTCTAACAAGTTCAAACTTATCTCTACGTTATGAAACAACAAAGGCAACTCCAACAGTAACAGCATATCCTCTTAGGATGGGTGATATGAGCAAAGGCGAGTCTGACGAAGAGCGAAAGACTATCGTTTTGGTTGTTGTAAATTCTGCAAATGGCAAAGTTGTTTCAGATAATTCAACGAGCTATATTCTTCCAAGTGGAACTGTTACATTAAACATTTCATCAACAAGTTTTTCGCAAAGTGCAACTCTTGTTTCAAAAAGCGAAGCGTCTTCATCTTCGTATTCACAATATAGCGCTTACGATTTATTTAAAACGTATGTAACAGAAAATGTGACGGATAATAATTTGATGTTTGCTATTATAACATACTCTGAACGTCAACAGAGCGAATATAGCCCAACAATAATATTTGGCTCGTCAAATGAAAACTACAACAATTCAAATGGGAGCATTGATGGGAAATTTATCCCACAAAATCAAGAGCAACCAAATTCAGTGGGACTGTATTATTACGATGGAGCAGATTACACCAAAATCGTTGATAATCAGCAGATTACTCTTACTTATGGCAACAAAGCAATATTCTTTGTTTTTGGCGGAACAGATTTCGGCAGCAGTAACACTTATGGCGCAAAACTTTTTGGTTTGGCCACGCCAACTCTGGAAGGAGCAACTCTTGCTGAAAGTTTGACCACAAAGGAAATCAATGGAATAATTTGTGAAATATCTGTTCTCACAATGACTTCTACAGATAGCTTTGCGGCTTATTATAATGGGCTTTCAGAAGAAAACAAAATCACCGGTGCAAACATATTAAATGGGAAATATGCAAAAATTGAAGTTACTCTTTATAGCACAGGGACTTCATACATTTGGGGATACAAGCAAGGTGGCCAGACGACATCGACTGATTCTGGCGAATCAGTTACAACAAGTTACAACGAGGCATTGTCGCCTAGAGCAAAACTTGTCGTCGAGAAGAGAAAAGTTATGCTTCACACTCCAGATGCAAAAATGAGTTATGGCGACAGTCAATTGCAATTTATAACAGCAAATTCAAAATATTATTCAGTGAAAACAGATAACTATCCAAGTGCAGAAATTGGTTCAGCGGACTATTTTAATGAGATAAATATTTTTGAAACAGAAAGTAATCTTACAAATGGCTATCTTGCTGTTCTTGACAAAGACAAAGCATCCCTTGAAGCATTGTGCAAACCTTTTGTAACTAACATTTCAACGTTAGCCCCAGGTAAAAATTCTGAAAATGTGAAGATTTCATTTACACATGATGATTATGATATTTATTCGACTTCGGCTAATGCTTGGGTTTTAAGCCAAAAAGTCAATGCAAATGATGTTACTGTTAAATTTTTAAAACGATATGTTTTTGACGGCACAGAAAAAATTGTGTTGTCAGGAGATATTGAAGTCTATGTAAAAGGCACAAGATTCTATGATTATTACATAAGTGAATACAAAAATCGTACGAATGCTGGCACCGCAAGTCTTTTCATCAAAATTGGTGTTAATAGCGAAACGGGAGAAGAAAAACAAAGTGCATACACATCTAAAAACTCAGACAATACATTAGTGGCCTTTGAAAAATTCTTTACTATTGAACAATTAAGCCTTAACCAAGAGACTGCAAAACAACTTGGGAATTCCGCTTATTATGGTGTGACAAGCAAGACACTGATTTTTGATAATTCATTTACAAGCAGTGTGGAATACAATGGGCAAAATCAAACAAAGATAATAGCAAACAACATTCGTATAAGTGATAGCAATTCTTCTACAACTGCAATCGCTGAAGAAAATTTTGTAACAATATATTCCAACAACCAAAATGCAGGCACTGCAAAACTGACGCTTGTTGGACAAGGCAATGTGACCGGCTCAAAAGAGTTTACTTTTACCATTTTGAGAAAGGAAATTACGACGGCTGACATTGGTGGATACGAACTTACTTTTGGTGGGGTTTCAGCAAAATCTTTCACCTTCACCTATAATGGTGGAGCAATAAAACCTAGCATCAAATCGATTACACTTAAATCCCCAACGAAGAGTCTATCATTTAGTACAAGTCGAAAATATCTTTCAAGCGACAAAGGGAATCTTACGGATTATAATGGCAATCCAGTTGATGTGGGAACTTATTATATCCAAGTTGAAATTACAGGAGATTTCCCATATTCAAATTATACAGGGACTGTCGAATTAAAATATCAAATTGTTCCAATGAATATTGAGAACAACAGCCTTGTTACAATAATTGTAGATGATAGCAGTCTTGTTTATGACAATACTCCAAAGGAACCAATTTATACAATTTATAGAAGTGGCACAGAATACAACAAAAATGGTGAATTTGAATGGAATGGGAGTATAGATATAACAAAGAACTTTAGTTATTCTTATGATGGAACTCACACAAACGCAGGCGAACATACAGTTACAATCACAGGGAAAGATAATTTTACAGGAAGTGTTGTTAAAACATTTGTTATTCAAAGAAAAGACTTGTCTGACAATGATATAACTTTCAATATAAGCAACCAAACTTTCACTGGAACACAAATTACTCCAGCAAATACAACTATTGAAGCAAAACTTGGCGATGGTTACAGTCTTCAAAGTGGCACTGATTTCATTTATGTTGCTTTGGGTGAAAACGTAAGTGTTGCCCTAGACAAAGATGGCAATTATGTCAATGGCGGTAGCATAAGAGTGGAAGGTCAAGGAAATTTCTCTGGCACAAGAACTGTAGGATTTATCATAACGCCACTTGATGCAACAAACAATGAAGACAAGTTTACGGTTAACCTTGATCAAAGGTCTTTTGAATATACAGGGACAGATCGAACTCCAATAGTCACAGGGATCACCTACACCTTAGATGGGAAAAGCGTTTTCCTTGCGGAATCGGATTGGTCAGACACATATGTGTATTCAAACAACAAAAACGTTTTGTTAAATGCAACACCAACAGTAGAGGTAACACTTAAAGGGAATTTCTCCGGCACCCTTAAGGTTTCTTTTGAAATTAAACCAAAAGAGTTACAAAACGGATTATTCTTTGTTGTTGACAATGATGGCACAACAACTTTGAGTAATGAAACAGATTCTCTTGATAAGCTCGTTTTGTCATCAACGACCTACACTGGTTTGCAACAAACCAAAAACATAGCATTGTATCAAAAAATAATAAATGATGATGGAAGCATTAAATATGTTAGAATTTTCGAAACAATAGAAATTGATAGTATATCGCAAGAGAACTTTAAAGTTGAGTGTCTGAGCCGAATGGTTGATGCTCCAACAAGCAGTGATTATGCAGTTAATGCTGGTCCTGCTTATGTAAAAATCACTGGTCTTAACAACTACTCTGGAGCAATTTATTCTTACTTTAATGTGGATCCGCTTGACATTGAAACAGCTCTCAATAATGGAAATGCAAATCAAGAGGCAGATGTTAAAGTTAAGCTTGAAAATTACATAGAAAATGGAGAGTATAAAGGCAAAACGACATTTAAGTTCAAAGCAAGTGATGCAGTGTATACAGGCACAAGCATCATTCCAACATCACTCAAATTAAGTCTTGTTGCAGGAGGGACTCAAAAGGAACTTTCAAAACGAGCAACTCAAAATGGACAAGGAGATTATTTCGTTGGGATTTTGAATGGTTGTGTAAATATTTCAGATACAAACATTTTGTATGTTGTGGGATATGGCAATTATACAGGAACAGCCTATCTTCAATTTGATATCACTCCAATGGACATAAACACTATTCTTGCCGATGCAACAATTCAAAACGTCATGTACACCGGAGCAGAAGTTATGCTTCAAAATTTGCAATTCTTGACGAATGGCAGTAACAGCGTAGGACTGAAAAATGGGCAAGCAAGTCTTATCCTTAACACAGATTATACTCTTGCCTACAAGGAAGACATTGATCATGTAAATTCTGGGACCAAGACAATTATAGTAACTGGGGAAAATAACTATACAGGGACCTGTGAAAAGACATTTGTAATTGAACAAAGAAACATGTCCGATTATGCATATATGTTTGAATTTAGTTGCCCTGCAAAAACTTACACCGGCTCTGAAATAGAACTTGCTTCTGATGATTTTGATTTATACTTTGTTTGTGGCACGCACAAGGAAGCATTGCAATTGTTTGACACAACATCAGGGACTGGGAATTTTACAATTACTTATGTAGACGGGACAAACATAAATGCAGGGACAGTTAAAATTACGATTATACCAAGCAGCACATCAAATTTCACGGGGTCTGTTATAAAAGAATTTACTATTTCTCCAAAAGAAGCAACTTTTGCGGACTTTACAATTGACTTTGAGGATGCAGTACAGAATAAAAATGGTGTAAACCTCTATCGTTATTGTGCAAATGAAGTAAAACCTTTGCTTAATATCATTGATATTTCAAATGGGAAAGTGCTTAAATCAGGATCGGAAGAAGACAAAGACTATCAAGTTGTTTACACAAATTGCAAGAACGTGTCGCACGATACAAATGGTAATTTGATTGTAACCAAAGAGCCAACAGCAGAGGTTATTTTCAAGGGAAACTATACCGGGTCTCTCACAAAGACCTATGGAATTTCAAAAATTGCATTAAGTGAAAATGATATTGAATTTGAATTCCCAACTCTAACCTATACAGGTGAAGAAATAAAAGTTTCACCTTCCATGATTGGGATGAAACTTAAAGAGACGTCGTATAGCAAGGGATACACCTTTACAAATTATGATTTTGTCTTGACAGACGGATTCTTTGCGAAGTCAGATGCAAGTGAAAACATAAATGCAACAGGTAAAAATGGAAGTAATTACACTGATGAGAATAAGGGTATTATTAGAGTGACTTTCACAGGAAGTGCCAGAGGCGTATTTGAAGGCGAGTTAGAAATTAAATTTAATATTGAAAGAAGAAATATTGCAGATGTTGAATTTGATGAAAGATTCTTTGCAAATGAAACGTACAAAGGAACAACCATTGGTAAAAATTATCCATTGACATACAATGGTACTCCACTTGCAATTGAAACAAATTATAAGTTGTCGTATGCTAATAACTTAAATGTTGGTGAGGCTTCGGTTACAATAACTGCAGTAGAAGGCAATGGAGCATACAATTTTACAGGATCAAGGACTATAAAGTTCGCAATTACTCCAAAAGATATTTCTGAAGAAGATATCTCTTTCAATGTTATTGTAACTCCATACTACAACTATGGGAACACTGTCACCCTTTCAAGCAGTGATTTAAATGTGACAATGCCGGTGGGAAGTACAATTTCTACTCTCAAATATGCAACAAAGAACTCTGGCGATTATGAGATTTCTGGCTATACAAACAATATTAATGCAGGAGCAAATACTGCAATTGTTTACATAAAAGGACTGGGCAATTTCACGGGTGAAAGATCTTGTGCATTTACAATTTTAACAAGGGAAATTGACAGCATTGTTTTGGCAAAAACTCACAAAGAAATTTATACTGGCAAGGAGATTGTGCTTGATGATAGAACCGCTGACGAAATCAATGCGGGAGCAAAATCTTATTTCGAAGTGATTGTTAACAATTCGGAAATTTTAAGAATTTATAATTCCTACAATGATTCAAATAACGGATACTATGGTTATAAAACGGCATATAGCAATAACATCAATGTAGGCACAGCAACTATTAAATTTAGATTATCATCAAATTTTGAAGATGTTGAGCAAACAAAAACATTTGAAATTATTCAAAAGTCATATTCACAAGATGAATTCTATATTCCACACGTCCGTGACCAAATTTATACTGGGAGCGAAATTAAACCAGGATTTACACTAGCGGATTGTGATGATGTTCTGAAATTCCTATATGTAGATAAAAGCGATAATAGAGAATGGATTGGGCTTGAAGAATCTTATATAGATGATGATGGCCAATCTCAAAAGAACTACACGTTAACTTACACAAATAACGTAAACTATGGAACAGCAACAATCACAATAAACTTTAGTGGAAATTTTGAAGGCATTGCGATTACACAATTTAAGATTACAAAGGAAACTTCTCCAGAGCCAACCAGCACGACAATCAAAAAGGGCGAAAGCACAATAATCAAATATACTCGTGATTTAAAACTTGGGGATTTGACTCTTTCTGCAACGTGTTCTGGTGAAAATGGGGAAAATCAAGAAATTGTTTGGCTGAATGGCGAAACAAAAATATCATATGTCGGGGCTCAATATTTTGATGCTTATTACAATGCAGATACAACAAAATATTCCAACCGAATAATTCAAGTTGAAGTTAAAATAGAGCAAGGCGAATTTACGAAAGCCGATAAAAGCGAAATAGAGAATAAAGTCTATACAAATAAAGACCAAAAATTTGGTAGTTCTGAAAATTTCTATTATCGTGTGCCATATTTCTATGGAATTAGACTTGAAAATGTCACTCTTCCAGCGGGTTACAAATGGGCGGATGGACAATCAGAAAATTTCTTCAAAGATAGCGATAAGATTCCTGTTGTCGCAAACAGCGAGTTGAACGAACCTTATGTGTGTTATAACCTTGAAGCAATTTATGATGGCGAAGAAAATTTATTTGGCACGCATAACTTAACTGTTAAAGTTTATGTTGTCAGAGGAACACTTAATGCTGAACATTTTGCAAAGACGTTCTTCATCACATATGAAGATGGACTTCGTTATTGCGACCTAGATTTCTTTGCGAAAAACACATGGCCATGGAGCATAAAGGAAAGTGGCAATTATCTTGCAGGTTGGAATGAGCAGGTTGCCGCTGGCAGTGGAATAACTCTTGATATGGTTTACAATCCACAAAATGCCACAACGGGCCAAGCATTGAAAGATGGTGGGTTCTTGACTGCAGTATATGGCAACAAGGAAAACTATAATTCAGTTACAACGCATGCAACAATTTACGTTTCGCAAGCACAATATACGAGGGAAGAAGTTTTAAATGAAACAAACGTAGAATTGCTTGAAGCGATAGAAAACGAAGAATATTTGTCAGCAAAAGACCTTATTCTTGAAAAATTAAACATCACTCTTCCAACAGGGTTTAAATTTAAAGACCTAGAGCAAAAATTGTATTTCGGTTCAAATACTGTGGAAATTGTGTATCACGGCCAAAAATATGATAGTGAAAGTGGAACTTATATTGATGACCCTAACTATCAAACTTATGGCGAGGATTTGTCTGAAAGAATAACGATCACGCTCAATCTTGTTGCTCCATATTTCATCTATAACCTTGTAGAAGGAGGGAAAGACACCATTGTCACTCTCCAGAATTATGGGAAGGCAATTTCAAGAGAAAATGGTGAAATATTGGCTGTTAATGGACCTAATGTCACCCTTGAGGTCGCATATCAAGATATTTATAGCAATGAAATCGTTCCTCTTACGGGTTCTGCCCAATGGGCAAACACCACTGACGAACCAAGTGATGAAGTGCTGCTTCTTACAAATGGCGCTTTGTACGTTAGAAACGTTATATTTAAGTTCGACAATGACAGCAAGGGAATTCTTTCAGGACAAGGGAGCATAACTCTTCAAGTTTACGTTAAACTTAAGCAAATTGATGTTGAAATATCATCGACTGTCGAATTCCAGACGGAAGAAGGTAAAGATGCGGAGCAAATTTTAGGTTACAAAAATGTTTCAACTCTTTCAAGACTTGACAAAGTAAAATTCTCTGATAGTTTCCTATCACAATTCGCAGGGAGTATCAATGAGGCTGATGTGTTCTATGAATACGAATTGTGGCAACTTGACACCGCAGGTGTACCACATCTTGTTGAAGGTTCAAGAAGGGAACTTCTATCAACAGATATCCTTGATTCCCATGGAGATGTTGACAATTATGGATATTATTACAAGATTTATGCAATGTTCACACGTGGCACGTGTAACAACTTTAACTTTATAGGGGAAACCCCAACAATGTGGTTGAAAATCTATAGAACTGAAGTGTCATTTGAAATTGCAAATGATATAGAAGTCGTGTATGGAAGCATTGACCCAATGAACACAGGCGTATCAGTTTTTGGCATAGAAAATTTGAATCGTAATGATTATACCTTGGGGGTATTTGATAGAAATAATAATAGAGTTTCTCTTTCTTCAAGAACAAATGCAGGGGAATACACAATTAAATTCTTCTTGAATTCAAATAAAATTGAAAAACTCAAAAACAATTTCATTTTTGACCAAGAGTTCATTGATAATGGGTATATGCTCACTAAGTCTTACACCGTGTTGAAAAAGCAAATTTCAGGATACACATTGAATCTTGATGGTGTGTTAAGGCAAAATGGTGAAAGATTGAACGGCAAAATATCAGTGTTGTTTGACACAACCCAATTTGTCGGCGGAGAAGTCCCAGGATACACACTAGTTTTCCGCAAAAATGGCAGTGTTGTTGGCAGTGTTATTGAACAAGGAAATTATGAGGTTGAAATTGTCTTCGATGGGGATAATTATGAGGCAACAGAGCGGTTGAGTCTTACAGTTTTGCCTCCAGATGGGCAACATACTTTGGTTGTTGTTGCGATTGTTTTGGGCGTTGTTACTTTGGCAGGTGTTGCTATTGGCATCAGTGTCAGAATTGGCAGACGTAATATGAGAAAAAATATTCAAAAACAACAAATGAGAAGGATTAGAAAAGAACTTAAATCTTTATCCGAAAGACAAAATAACAAAGACGACAACATGAGATAAAAAAGTGGGAGAACAATTTTTCTCCCATTTTTTTGGTCAAAATGCCAAAAGTATCCACACGTATTGACAAAAGGACCTTTTGGATATATAATATGGGCAATAAATGGAGGGAAACTATGAAAAAATTTTTATGGTTTATTGTGGTTGCAATAGCGGTTGTAAGTTTTGGCCTTACAATTTACTATTTCGCTGCTGACAACGAGGTTATTTATGTTCGCAGTTCCTATCTTGTTGTGGAGGAAGGAGAATATATCTCAACCAACAGTTTGCTTGAATTTAAAAATAGAGGGAAGGATACCACTCTCGCTTTTTCAAGCCAAGACAAAAACGTTTTGAGTTTTGAATCAGAAGGAAGTTCTTTCAAAGCGGAAAAAGGTGGCAAAAGCCAAATCATTGTAACAACAAACAACAAAAGATATTCAACTCTCGTCATTGATGTTCTTGTGTGTGATGGCTCAACAGAATATCCATTTGTCATAACGACAGAAGCGGGGCTTAAAAGAATTGGCGACACATCAATTGAAAACAACAAATACACATTGGACAGCAATTATAGACTTGGCTCAGACATTGCTCTTGAAGAAAATGAAAATGGGAATTGGACGCCAATATCTGCTTTCAATGGAATGTTTGATGGAAATTTCTACACCATTTCAAATGTGTATATCACAGACGAAACGTTAGCTGAGGGGCAAACAAATGCTGGTTTATTTGGAGATCTTTCTGGTTCAGCAGTTGTCAAGAATCTTGTGCTTTCTGACTTGAAAGTTAAAGTTAACAATGCAATCAATGTTGGTTCAGTTGCAGGTTTGAGCAAGGGTATAGTGCAAACTTGCCTTGTAAATGGAACCATTGAAGTTGAAAATTATGGCAATGCAGTTTGTATTGGCGGTGTCGTAGGCCTCACTGAAAGAAGTAATACAGAAGACTCGGTTATGCCAAAAATTGATCGTTGCGGTTTTGAAGGCTCTATGGTGTTGCCACACAGTGAAAACACTTCAAACATAGAAGCAGGAGGTGTGGTTGGGCAACTTGATGAGGCACAACTTTCCGAAAGTTATTTCAGAGCAACTAACGCTGGGGTTCAAAATTACAGCAATAATTTTGGTGGACTTGTCGGCAAATATACATCAGGTGATGCAAAAATTTATGACTGTTATGCATATTTTGATTCAGAAAACACAGAAAATGTCGATTTTGAAAAAATCGGTGGCCTTATTGCAAAAAACAGCGAGACAACATCTTCAACTGTTCAAAAGAGAATTCTTGGCAATTACTATGGTGGGAACAAAAATTTGACGAAAGCGGTTCTTGAGGGCGAAAATGTTAATCCTACAAATAACAAATATCTCACAGATGAACAATTTTCAGAACAAACAAATTTTGTGACATATATCAGTTCAACCGATGAAAAAAGATATTGGAATTTCTATTCAGTTTGGGAATATACCGATGGATATCTCTATCCAGTTCTCAACATTTTCTCCTCGGTTGGCTCAACTTACATTGAAAATCCAGACATTATTAAAGGCGATTCAGTCAAAGACGCACAATCTCTTTATGAAGCGCTTTCTGGCACAGGTAATTATGCAAGCATCGAAAGTGCCGACGTTCAAGGAACATATGATGAAGAATCTGGAAGTTATATTCTTGATATGAAAGACATTGTTTGGGGAGATAGCGACCACCCAATCCCAGCAACATTTAGCAAAACTCTTTATTCTAGCACAAATTGTATAATCAAAAATCTTGTCATCAAAAACACAGATTCCACTGCAACAAAAAATGTTGGGCTTGTAGAAGTTTTGGAAAGCAATGCAATTGTTAGCAACCTTAAATTTGACAATGTCACAATTACAGGAAATCCAGCGAATTACGTTGGCGTGCTTTGTGGGGAAGACAAGGGAGCATCAATTTCAGGCATAGAGATTAAAAATGTAAAAATTGAACTTTCACAAGGAACTGTCCCTGTAACTTCAGAAAAATCAGTCACCGCATCGGGCTATGCTTTTGGAACAATTGCTGGCAAAGCCTATGAAAGTGAAACTCGTGGAATTCAGTACGTAGATATTTCAAATGTTGACTTCCAAGATTCCTATTTCTTGTATGGTGGCGGAGCTGTTGGATATAACAAAGCAATTATCACCAAAGGTATCAAGAGCAACAAAGTAGACACAATCAAACTTAATGCAACATATGCAGGTGGATTTGTCGGAAATAACTTTGGAAAAATTGAAAATGCAACGGCAAATAATGTTGAGTTCAAAAAACAAATCACAGAAGAAAATAAAAATACATTGTTCAAAACAAATATCTTTGTTGGTGGCATTGCTGGTACAAACAATGGAGAAATCGCAACTGTTTATATCACTAACTTCAATGCAGAAGTTCAAACTGGTTCGAATTTCTACCTTTCAATTGGTGGGGTTTCAGGTGCAAACAACGGAGCAATCAACAGCGCAAAGGTATCGCTTCCAGTTATTAAATCGACAGGCAAATATTATATAATGGCTGGTGGACTTGTTGGTAAGAACAGCGCCATTTCAAATGGAAATTCAACCAATGGAACAATAGTCAACTCATCTGTCAATGGCGGAACAATTGCTCTTGACTATGCAACGAATGGCAAATCTGCAAGCAACAACAAAAACGTTGATATTATTGCAACTGGATCAATAGCTGGCGGCCTTGTTGGATATGACGATAGAACAACATCTGCATATTCAATCAAAAATTGCTCAACAACATTGGCAAAAATTTCTGGATTCTTTGCTGGTGGTGTTTCGGGACTTTCGTATGGCAAAACAACAAATGTTTCCGTTGGCAATCCAAAATCTCTTGAAACAAAAACCGAAATTACAGGTTTCCATGCAGGTGGTTTCTCAGCAGGCATTGCAGATGGATTTATAAAAAATAGCTTTGTCATTGCAACTGTAAATTCTTGCTCAACCGCAGGAAGTTACAATGGGGTTTCTTCGGTGGTAAATATGGAAGTCTCAGCAAGTGCAGGCTATGCAGTTATAATTTCAAACAATGCAGAACTTGCAGGCAACTATGCAGTTGTCAGTTTTGGAGGCGAAGGTGTAAGTTTCTCAACAACAGCTGACCTTGAAAATAAATATGTGGGTGGCAAATTTACTGGAAATATTTATCAAGAGGAGGGTTCAGTCACTGCTTCGGGCATTGGGACAAAACTTACTCAAAAACAAATTACAGGTGCTGGCGGAGATTTCTCTGATTTCATCAAAAATATCGGATGCGAAGGCAACGCATATGACATTTGGGATCTCACTCCAGAACAATATCCAACACTAAAATAAAAGTAAAAATAAAAAAGGAAACCGAGAAAAGGTTTCCTTTTTCTTTGATACAAGATGTAGTTCTGAGAAATATATTTCCTACAAAACCAAGCCAAAACTATTATTCTGCTTTCATTGCTTTTTCAAATTCTGCAAGAATAAGAGATTTGATGTGTTCTCTTGTTTCTGTGTCCAATGGATGCACAATGTCCTTGTGACCGCCATCAAGAGTCTTTCTGCTTGGCATTGCGATAAAGTATTCGCCATTGCCTTCGTTGCTTTCAATGATCTTGATGTCGTGGACAACAAAACAATCGTCAATTGTCATGCTTGCAACTGCTTTAAGTTTTGTGTCGTCTTTCTTGATAATCCTAATTCTTATGTCTGAAATCTTCAAAGTCTCATACCTTCCTTTTTTATTGCCGTGATTTTTCACTGGCTAGAATAAGTTTATATTAAACTGACAAAAAAAGCAAACAATTTAACACACTTTTTCATATTTAATATTATGGTTCAAAATTTTAAGAAATATAACAATATTTTTTTTGTTGGCATCGGGGGAATAAGTATGAGCGCTTTGGCGACATTATGCAAAAAACAAGGAGCAAATGTATCGGGAAGCGATTTAAAGTCTTCTGTTATAATTTCAAATCTTAAAAAATTGGGAATTAAAGTTTTTCTAAAACATAAAGCCAAAAATATAATTGGGGCGGAGCTTGTAGTCTATTCTGGTGCAATAAAGCAAGACAATCCCGAACTTTTAGAAGCCAAAAAATTGAATATTCCCACAATGGAACGAGCAGAATTCTTGGGCAAAGTTAGTGAAAATTTTGAGAAAGTTATTGCAATTTCAGGGACTCATGGGAAAACCACGACCACAAGTATGATTGCACATATTTTTATGGTAGCAAACCTAAATCCAACAGTTCACCTGGGAGGCATGGAGAGTCAAATCGGAGGCAACTTGCAAATTGGTGGCTCAAAATATTTTATTACTGAGGCCTGCGAATTTAGGGATAGCTTTTTAAAATTGAATCCCACAGTTTCCGTTGTGACAAATGTGGAATTTGAACATGTTGATTATTTCAAAACATTTGCACAAGAGTGCCAATCGTTTTCACAATTTGCGAAATTAACAAAAAAAGTGTGTTTTGTTTCAAAATCTGCAAAAAAATGCTTTTTAAATGACAGAAATGTTCATTTTATTGGTGAAAAAATGAGTTTTAATGCTCAAAATATAATTTTGAACGATGATGGTAAATATTCTTTTGACCTTTATTGCAAAAAAAATTTTTTGTGTAATTTAAAGTTAAATGTTTATGGAAAACATAACATTCAAAATGCTCTTTTGGCCATTGCAGTCGCAAGATATTTTGATATTGACATGGGGATAATCCAACTCGCAATGAGAACATACAAGGCAGTACAAAGGCGGTTTGAACAAATAGGTTTTTATGGAAGTAATATTATTGTGCAAGATTATGCCCATCACCCAACAGAAATCATTTGCTCAATAAACACCTGCAAAGAGGTCTTTGGGAGAAAAATAATGTGTGTGTTTCAGCCACACACCTATTCAAGAACCAAGCGATTGATTGATAGCTTCACCAAGTGCTTCAATGGATTAGATTGTCTTGTTTTGCTTGAAACATATCCTGCAAGAGAATCGTTTGAATATTTTGGCAGTGCCCAGTTTTTGAAAAAGAAACTTGAAAATAACAATCCTCCATTCGCAGTGCAAGGAGTTTTTGATTTCAAAGAGTTTATGTCTTACATAAAATCCATTAAAATTTCGAATGCAGTAATTCTTTTTTTAGGCGCGGGGGATATAGAATCTTTGGCTCGTGACCTTGCAAAAAAAAGAAAACTTTGCATAAATTCGCATTGTTTTCGTTTTGTTGATTTTAAAAATGTCGATCACAAAGATTTTCATGCATAAAAAATGGCTTTATTACAAGCCATGTTTTTTTTGAAATCTTTCAACTTTTCCGCTAGCATCAACAATTTTTTGCTTGCCAGTGAAAAATGGGTGACATTTACTGCAAATATCAACTTTGATTGTTTCGCCTGGTTTTGTTGATCTAGTTTTAAATTTTTCCCCACAGGCACAAACCACTTCCACTTCATGGTAATTTGGTTGAATATCTTTGTTCATTTCGGCCTCCTACATTTTCTCTATTGGTCTATGCTAGTATAAAACAAAATGCCAATTAAGTCAACATTTTTTTTGTCTAAAATGATTTTTCCGAAATCTTTTTATTTATTTTTAAATGAAAATGGTAATTCTTGTTTGACTTTACTTGCAGATATAAATATAATAAGTATATAAATATAGGTTTGTGACAAAAATACAAATAGAAGTATAACGTTGCATTCTTTTGGGAGGAGAAATGAAAAAAGGCGGGGCAAGAGTTTCTGGAATAATTACGTTGCTTTTATCAGTGCTTATTCTATGCTGTTCAGTGCTGTTTTTAGGCAAAGTTTTTTCCATCGCTTTTCTGCAGAACTTACTTAAAAACCAGACGGTTGCCATTATTTGCAAGGTGCATGAAGCCATATTTGTAATGCCATTTTCAACAATTCTTAATAGTTCTTTTGGTGTTGATATAGATATCGCGCAAAAGATTATGGCGTTCTTCAATATGACCTTTTACCTATTGGGTGTTTTTTGGGGGATCAAAGAAATTACGCTTGCCAAAAAGTCTGATGAAAAATATGCGAAGTGCTATCATACTTGTGGCTTTGCGCTTTTAATGAAAATTCTTACTGTGGTATATTTTCTATATGTTTTTACCGGTAGTTTTTATGATCAAAATTTCATTGCAACTTTCGCAATCGTTGATGCTGTTGTCACCATCGTTCCAAATTTCACTGCGACATTAAGTGCTGTTTTGGCTATTATAACTTTTGTTTTGTACATTATTCCACAAGTTAGTTTCCTAAAAGCAAAGCAGAAATTCCAAGAAGATAAAGATTATGAAGATTTTATGGCTGAGCAAGGGAACGTCCCAGCTGATCCAAATATTGCTCAAAATTATCAATATGATTCCCAAGGTCAATATGATGCAGGACAATATGATTCTGGGCAATACAATGCCCAAGGTCAGTATGATGCTGGCCAATATGTCATACAAGGTCAATATGATGCAGGACAATATGATGCGAACTACAACACTGGAGAACAATATGGTTACGACATGCAAGGAACAAATCTTCAAACTCAATACCAACAAAATCCAGTTGAACCTCTAAACCCTCAAGCGTTTACTCAAAATCCAAACAGGTCCGGTGTTAGCATTATCCCAGGACAAAATGGAGTGCCATACAATATAACTCCAAAGGGGATTGAAGATTTGGCAAGACTTGAAAGACTTCGTTCCAGCGGAGCAATTGACGAACAAAACTATTTTGCAATGCGCAAAAAAGTTTGTCAAATCAATGTGTCACCAAATTAAAATAATGTAGTAAAAAGGGATGCTTTTGCATCCCTTTTTAGTTTTCGTAAATTCCATAAATTGTTGCGCTTTCCAAAATTTTTCCTTGCATTTCTTGGTTCAAAAGTTCTTTGGAAAAATCCCCACGCAGATTCAAATCTTCTTTAAGCGCATAAACCGTCAGCCTATATTTATGTGGTTTATCTGGCGGACAAGGCCCACCATAACTATTGTCGTGCCAACTATTTCTGCCTTGAATAAAGTCAAAGCAAGTTTCGCTGGCATTTTCTTCAAGAGTGGGACGATGCAAGTTGGCGACTAGCCAATGAGTCCACACAAAATTACAAACAGACACGCTATCAGGGTCGTCAAAAACAATAACAAAACTCTTTGTTTCTTTTGGGAACTCTTCAATTTGTATTGGTAAAGATAGGGTTGGCATGCCAAAGCGTTTTTCTCGTCCACGCTTTCCATATTTGTCCAAAATTTTTCCGTTTACAATTCCTTCACTTGATATTTTCATTTTTTTCACCAAAAATATTATAACACACAAAACAAATTTTGTTAACTGCTTCAAACCATTTTATTTTTTTGCGGAATTTGTGTATAATGTAATTATGAATACTCATGTAATGTTTAACAAACTATCGCAAAAAGATTTTGAAATTTCGGGACTAAAAGTTGTAATTTTCGATTTTGACAACACACTTTATGACAATGTCGACTGGGGCAAAGGGTGGGCAGAATATGTGCTAGGAGGAATTGAAAAGTTACTATCATTTTTGCCGAAAGAGCAAATTAAAAATTTGATGGAAAAATATGGGCTTTATAGCACACAAGGACGAATCTTTGAAAAATCGCTTAAACTTTTTGCATCAGGAGACATTCCTCTCTCAACAAAAGATTTTCGGGATTTAACCGCAACTTTTTTGTATGAACCAGACTGGACAGGGGCGAGGATTATTCCCAATGAACTTTTGAGAGAGCTTTCAAAAAAATATAAATTATATATTGTGTCAAACTCAAGCGAAAATGTCATTCGTTATGATTGTAAAAAACTTGGCATAGACACCTCTGTTTTTGCAGATATAATTCAAAACCGCTTTGACCCGCGAGATCTATCCAAAAAACCGGATTATGTTGCTGTCATGCAAAAAGAAAATGCAACGCCAGAACAAATGTTGGTCGTTGGCGACAGCGAATTTTATGACATTGGCCCAGCAAAAGAACTGGGGACTCACACCATTTTGTTGTGTGGGGAAAGTGTGAAGTGTCCAAATATGTTGCGAGCAGAAAGTGAAAAAAAAGAGCAAATCCCAGAAGTTGTAACTTCAAAAGACAATTTCAATCAAACGGACAATTCCAATCAAACGAGAGAAGTCTTGATGGAACTTGAAAAGAAAAACAAACGTATGGTTGTGGCTTTTGCCCCAAGCGTTCGTGTATCACTCGGAGAAATGTTTGGGGGAAAAGTCGGACAAAATTTGGAGAGGAAAATTGTCACAGCGCTAAAAATTCTTGGCTTTGATGATGTTTTTGATATTGATTTCGGAGCAGACCTGACTATTGTTGAGGAAGCAGAGGAGTTTGCACAATTTATGCAAAAAAAGTGGTCAACTGATGATGAAAAAATAAAAAATTCTACGTTTTTCACCTCTTGTTGCCCAGCATGGGTAAAATTTGTTCAAAAAGTTTTTCCACAATTCAAGGATAACATTTCCACTTGCAAATCACCACAAGAAATGACATCAACAATTGCAAAAACTTATTATGCAAAAAAACTCAATTTAAATTCGAATGATATATATTTTGTTGCAATTATGCCTTGTGTTGCAAAAAAATTTGAGCGATTTACAAATAAATTTGTCGACCAAAATGGTCAGCAAAAATGTTACACAGATGCAGTTTTAACTGTTAGGGAATTCGGTGAAATTTTAAGGGATAAAAACATAAATCTTTTATCTCTTGATGACGGGGAATTCGACCTTCCAATGGGGGTGTCAAGTGGTGCAGGCGTTATTTTTGGTACAGCCGGTGGGGTTATGGAGTCAGCCCTCAGAACTCTCAATGCCAAATTTTCAACTGAAAAAGATTCGCAAACAGATGTGCCAGGGTTAGACTTTTTGCTTGAAAAAGGTAAAAATGGAATAAAAGAAGGCTCAGTTCAAATTGCAGACAAAAAAGTTAACATCGCAGTTGTCAGTGGACTTGTTGGAGTGGGCGAACTTTTGAGAGCAATTGCCAATGGACAAAAACAATATGATTTTGTTGAGGTTATGGCTTGTCCAGGTGGTTGCGTAGGCGGGAGTGGAATGCCTCTAAATGATCTTTCTCCATCGCAAAAAGGCAACCTTGTTGCAAATAGGGCTATGGGTCTTAGAACAAGCGACAAAAAGAATAAGTTGCGAAAATCGATTGACAACCCAGAAGTGTTGGCTCTTTATAAAAATTATTTGGGAAAAATTGGTGGCGAATCAGCTCATAAACTGCTCCATATCAATCGCAAGTAAAAGCAAAAATATTGGAAATTTTAGTCCCCCAAAATTATATTGGGTGAAAATATTTAGCCCCATGGAATTTTTACATACTACTATGGTTTATACAAATTTTAATCAAATTAAAATTTTAAAAAAAGGTGTTGCAATATGTAACACCTTTTTTGTTTAGTTTTTAAAATCATCAATAAGAAGAAGAATCCCAGCAATCACATCTACAAACAACAAAATACAAATTTTAAATCCAATTGAAATAGGCTCGTTGTTTTTTATTTTGTTGCAATATGTAACAGTCATAGGAATGCACCATATAAGTGGAATGATAAGAAATCCCATGGCGACTGTAGAAATAATCATCAAAATTTTGGCTGCAATTCTCAATCCATTTGAAACTTTTGCTTTTTTTTCATCACTATTTGGAGCTGTGCAACCACAGTTTACACAAATAATTGCATCATCATCAAGTTCCTTCCCACAATGTGAACAATATTTCATATTTACCCTCCGTTTAAGTTTATAACAATATTATAAATCTATATGACTTTTTGTCAAGTGTTTTCTCTGCAATTAGCGGCATCCTTGCTATGTTTTTTATTGGTTTTATTTTTTGAAAAACTCATTGATATCAAATGGAGTGGACATAAAATCACGAAGTTCTTTAAGTTTGACATCATCAAAACGTTCAAAGATTGGTTGAGGTGTCCCAATAGTGTGTGGGGTTGGGATATTAAGTTTGCATGCATTATCCCAAAAACCATTTGATGTTGGATCGTTCGCTAGGTTAAGTTGATCTTGCCAAAGTGTCTTTACTTTTTGTGGGATAAATGGTGAAGCCACAATGCACAAGCTTGCACAAAGATTAAGCGCCAAACGCAAAACTTTTTGAGCTTCTGTAGATTTTTCTTGTTTCATAAGTGCCCATGGTGCAGATTTTTCCACATAGCCGTTACCCACTGTTGCATAACTCATAACTAGCTTGTAAGCTTCGCGCAACTCTGCACGCTCAAAAGCATCAGAAATTTTTTGTGGATATTCTTTTATTGCTTGCAAAATTTCTTTGTCCAAATCGTTAAGTTCGTTTTCTTTTGGAAGTGGCAAATCAAGAGTCCCGCCAAAGTAACTTTTGACCATGTTAAGACTTCTATTAAACAAATTGCCAAATTTCCCAACAAGTTCAGAATTGCAGTTGTTTTTAAAGTCCTCCCATTTGAAATCTGTGTCCCTATTTTCTGGAATAATTGTCGCAAGATATGCTCTTAGCGTGTCAATGTCAATTTGCTTCGAGTCATCAATAAGAGAATTGCAAAACACACCAATTTTCTTGCTTTTGCTAAATTTTTGCCCTTCAAAATTTAGGAAATTTAACCCCACAACATTATGAGCCAAATTATATTCGCCATTTTCAAGAAGCATAGTTGGGAAAAACACCGTATGAAATTGAATGTTGTCCTTGCCAACGAAATTGTAAATTTTTGCATCTTTTTTGCACCACAAGTCAATGTATTTTTGTTCATCAAGTTCTTTTGTTATGGAAATGTAACCAATTGGCGCATCAAACCAAACATAAAAAACCTTATTTTCAAATCCGTCAAGTGGAATAGGGAAGCCCCACTTGTTATCTCGAGAAATGCATCTTTCTTTAAGCCCTTCTTGCACCCATTTTTTTGCTTCGGCATAAACATGTGGACGCCAAACATCTTTTTTGCTTTCAATGTATTTGTCCAGCAATTCAGTGCCCTTGTCAAGTCGAAGGAAAATGTGTTTTGTTCTTTTCAAAGTTGCAGGCTTTCCACAAGTTTTGCATTTTGCATTCACCAGTTCTCCAGAGGACAAAAGGCTGTCACACTTTTCACATTGGTCGCCGTTTGCTCCCTCATATCCGCATTTTGGGCAAGTGCCAACAACATATCTATCTGGCAAAAACATATTGCAGTGGTCGCAATAATACACATCTGTTTCGCCTTGTGAAATGTATTTATTTTTGTTAAGGGTTAAGAAAAATTTTGTTGTAACATCTTTGTGAATGTCTGTGTGTGTGTTGGAATAAATATCATAACTTATTTCCAATTTTTCGTAAATTTGTTTATGAATTTGATGAAGTTTTTCAGTTAGTTCCTCAACGGGAATGCCAACTTCTTGTGCAGTTACAAGGCTTGGAGTCCCATGCATATCCGAGCCCCCAACAAAAGTTGTATCATAGCCAAAACTTCGGCAATATCTTGCAAAGATATCCGCTGGCAGATGGCAACCAACAATGTGTCCCACATGAGGAATGTTATTTACATATGTAAGTGCTGCTGTAATAAGTCGTTTTTCTTTCATTTTTTCTCCTATTTTTATTAAATTTTGTCATTATATTTGTTAATTTTTATCCATTTTTATGGCATTTTTTGTTGTTTTTTTGGTATTTTTTAGATATTTTTTGAGGTATTTTTGTTAATTTTTACAATTTTATATTTAATTTTTGATGAGTGTTTTTACTCAAGTTATTTATCCACCATCTCAAGAAAAATTGTGGATAAATTTAAAAGCTGATATTTCATATATTTCGCTTTATATGTCGAATGTGTCAATTATCTTTTGCAATCATTTGAGTCAATTATTATTGTTATCGGCCCATTGTTTTTAACATCAACATGCATATCAGCACCAAAGATTCCTGTGTTTATTTTTTTAAAAGTTTTTTGTTCCGAACAACGAGAAACAAACTTTTCAATCATAATTTTTGCCTCTTGCGGAGGCATGCTTTCAAAAAAATCTGGACGGAAACCATGAGTTGTGTTGGCATATAAAGTAAAGTTGCTGATGATAAGAATCTCTGCACCGACATCTTTTGGGGAAAGGTTCATTTTTCCGTTCTGGTCGCAAAAGATTCGTAGTCCGCATATTTTTTTGACGAGATAGTCAAGGTCTTTTTCGTCATCATTCTTTTTGACTCCAACAAAGCATACAAAACCATTTCCAATTTTTCCTACGACTTTTTCATCAACAACAACTTGAGCTTCGTGACATCGTTGAACAACTGCTCTCATAAATCCTCCATTATAGGTGTATTATACACCGAGATTAAAATTTTTCAAACAGTTTTTTATTAAATGCTTTTGTTTTGAAGGGAATTGGTGGGCAAAAAAGAATTGTGTGTAAATTTTTTAAGTAAAAGTGATTATTATTAGTTTTTTGAGAAAGACTGGCACAAAAAACACAAAAATATGTGTAAATTTGAATTTTTTGTTTTGAAAGATAGACAATATATTATATAATAATTTTAATTATGGGCCTATGTTTATAGCGAAGTTATTTGGTGGGGAAAATGAAAAAGAAATTATTAAGTTTTTTGTTTGTGCTGCCTCTAGTGTTTGCATCGATTTTTATGCTTTCTTCTTGTGGGGAAGAGAGCCTTAGTTCTATTACGCTAACTCTTTCAGGACAAGATGTAACGGCAACGGGGAAAAATACTTGGACCGTTCTTAAACGTAGCAAACCATATCAAATTGATGTCAAAATTGTCCCGGATAAATACTCTGTGGAGGATTTGACTTTGAAGTGTACTCCAAGTGACGTTGCAACAATAACAACTGCAGGAGCATTGTTTGCAAAAAGTGAAGGGTGGGCAGAGATTTCTGCACAATACAAAAACACAAGTGGGGACCTTGTTTATTATGCAATAAGAGTTTATGTTTCAGCGACAAAATTGCCAAGTTTTGCAACGACAGATTTGAACTTGAATTATGAGGGAGTTGACCTCTTGGAAAGCAAGAGTTCTTCTTTCGTTCCTAATAATATGAGCGAAAATTATGAGTGTAAGTATTATGAAATATCCAAAAGTGCGATTGTTGAAATTAGCGAGATTGTGAACGTGGGAGAGTATGTTGTTGAGTGTGTAAGCAAGACAAATTCCAGTTGGAGTTGTAGTTTGAATGTTCATGTTTTGCCTGCAACAATACCAACTTTGGTGAGAGTGCCAACGGTGGAAAGTGTTTATGGCGATGAAAGTTTTGATGGCGTTTTTGCAAGTGGTGACACAATTGATTTTGAGGGTGGAATTTCTCTTTTTGGTGTGGGCAAAGATGAAGAACGGGAAATTGGAAAATGTGTTTTTGTGTCAAAGGCTAGTTTAAACAGTGGTGTTGGAAGTTATCCTGTTGAGGCGCAAGTGGAATATTCAAACGAACAAGATGAGCAAAATTATAAGTTCGTTTATACCAAGGGAACGCATACAATTTCTCAAAGGAAATTGGCGGTGAAAGTGCTTGATAAGGAAATTACTTATGGAGATAGAATTAACCAAATTGAGTATGAACTTTACGACAATGAGAAATACATAGAAAATGGTTGTTCTTTTGAGGGGTTGAGTAAAATTTCAAGTAGCGTTGTGTCTTATGTGTCAAATGTTTCCACTTCAAATTATGTGTTAAAATTGAACAATGCAATAGTGCAAAGCAATTCATATGGGCAGTATGATGTTTTGTGGGAAAATGATGAAATTTCGAAATATGATTTTGTGGTAAATTTTGTTTGCAGTGGAAATGTGAAAGTGGAAAATTCTCCTGCAGGGAAACTGACGATAAATCCAAAAGATATAACGGTCACTCCAACTTCAAGAAGCAAAATTTATGGGGAAAAAGATGAGGCGGAATTCTATTTGGGAAGCTATTCAAATGGGATTGTTGACGAAAATGAAATTGAGCCATTTATCTTTGTTATATACAACGCAACCGGTTTGGGCGAAGGGAATATGCTCGCTCCTGTGGGAACATACTATTATTCTGTGGATAATTCAATAAATAAAAACTATAATTTTGCTCTTTGTGAAGATGCAAAGCCAACTGCAACGGCAACAAAAATTGTTTATGAGGTGACACCGGTTGAAATTGTTTTGCAATTTCAAGATTTGACTGATGTGTATTACACAAAAACAGAGTCGGCTGGACTTAGTGGTGAAGGATATGTCTTGAAAAAAGTTGCAAGTCTTAAGATTTCAAACGAAATTAGGGCGGTAAATGAGGATTGTTCACAAGTTTTTTCAGAAGGGAAACTTGTCCTTGTAGGTGATGATAAAATGGAGTTTAAATTTGGACTTTCAGAGGTGTCAACTGTAGATAAAAATAGTTATAAGAAATTTAAACTTTCACTGCAAGAATTTACTTTTGCAGATAGCAGTTCTAAGAAAGAAAATTATAGGGTGACTCTTAATGACTCTTACATTACAACCAAGCGAGAAACATTGACAGTTATTCCAAATATAAATTCTGCAACGGGATACAATGCAACAAAGACTTACGACGGGAAAAGTGTGACGCTTGATGATGAATTTTATAAATCGTTCACTTTGACGGGGCATTTTATAAATGGCGAGAAATCACAAGATGTTCTGTCAAGTGATGCCAATTTGCTGACTCTTCAAAAAAACAACCAATATGTGAAAGTTCTTTCAACGGGTGAGGAAGTTTTTGTGAGTGAGATGAAAGATTGTGGGAAGTATAAAATCATGCTCAATGACAACGTGACTGTAAATTCTGGAATGGAGCATTATGAACTTGTTCTTGATACTACACAAAAATATTGCTTTGAAATTACACAAATGAAGGTCAGCATAACACTTAATTCAACTGAAAAAGTAACAATAGATGGAATAGAATATCCTTCAATTTCAAAGGTTTATGGGCAAGATGACCCAATGTTTAATTTTAAGGTCTTGGGAGAGGTGACTGCTAATAGTTCTGGGAATTTGAGTAGAGAAAAATCGGGCAAAGAGAGTGAAAGTGTGGGCAATTATCTTTTGTCTTTGGGCGATGCAAGTTTGGGCGGAAATTATATTATTGAACTTGCTCCTTGTTATCTTGTAATCAATCCAAGAGAAGTCCTTGTTACTCCAACGCAAATAGTTGTAACTTATGGTTCAGACATTGAACTTAATCAATATTCCTATGAGATTTCAAAGGTCGATCCCCTTAATGAAAGCTTGATAAATGAGCCAACATTTAGCGGAATGTTTGTGTTGCAACAAGGCGAAACAGTGATTGAAAAACAAACATACTATAAAGTGGACAGTTATAATATCGCACAGGGTTCCTTTGTTTGTAACTCTAAAGACTATACTCTTAAGTTCGATTTTGGCTCATCTTATACGGTTAATCCAAAACAAACAGTGCTAGACATTTTGCCAACTTCCAATGCAAATAAAAGCGAAACAACACAAACAAAGGCAAGTTTGAATAATAGTCAACTTAAACTTAAGCAGACAATGGGGAATGTTAGTCTTTCTGCAACCGTTTCGGCATTTAGTGATGGTGGAGATAACTATTTTGTTGATGATAAGAACAAAATAACGTTGGAGATTAAGCTTGGGGACGAGGACGTGACGAGTTGTTACGAATGGTCCTTGGGGAAAAATGTGGCATATTATTTTGGGAAGAGTGTTATTGAACTGAAGGTCGTAAAAATAGGTGAAAATGTAATTTCTGCAACGACGACTTACACCGGCGAAACAGTGGGGAATTTGTTTGAATTGAAATGCGTTGATGAAAATTATTCCATAAGTAGCAATAGCAATGTTGATTTTAACTATATCAATGAACAAGGAAAAACTTTGGAAACAGCTCCAATAGATGCAGGAAATTATAGTGTTGTGCCAGTGGTGGATAGTGCTCATAAACTTATTATTGAATATATAGATGGTGAGGAAAAGAAAACAATTGAGTTTTCGTCGCTTCCACAAACTTCAGATCCATTTGTTGCAAGACTTTTGGAAGAAGGGACTCTTACAATTCAAAAAGCAGACATCAAAGTGGTGACAGACAAAGTCCAATTTACAAAAGAATTGACTTATGGAGCAACGGAACTTCCAGATATTGAATTGGAATATTCGGAAGGTGGTATAACGAAATATGTTTTTACTGTTGTTGAAGCTGGAGAAACAAAGCAAGCGGAGCTTAAAACTTTTGATGAAAAACATTATGTTGTGGCGGAAGGAGTGGAAAATGTTGCAAGTTTGAGTATTGGTGAATATAGATATAAACTTGTAGTTCAACCAAAAAGCTCCAACTTTAATTCTATGACAATTTATGCAACATTGGTGATTGCCGCAAAAGAAGTTAAACTTACGGGAGGCTCCGCAACGCTTCCAGAAGAGGAAAAATTGGTTTATGATGGCACAACAAAAAATTGTGTTATAACTCCAACATTTGACTTCGCAGAAGTCCCTTATAAGATGGAATATAGTTATTTGAAATTGAAAGCGGAAGATGTTGACGGGGTTAATATCAAACTTAAGGCTTATTCTTATGCAAATGGGAACATTAATTTTGAGGAATCATCATTGCTTTCAGTTTCTGAAATTTCTAGTTCAGCAAACGAAGTGACTTATGCAACCCTTTCTACGATTGAGGGGAATTATGTGGTCTTAAATAATTCATATGCAGTGGAACTTGCTTTAAACAAATCTTCACCTCAAGGAGCTGGGGCTTATCTTTGTGTGGCAAGCATAAGTGCAGATAGTGACAATTACAGAATTTCAAGGGCTAGCGGTAAATGTGAAATTGCTTTCTTATATGAAATAAAGAAAAATGGGAATTTGACATTTACATTTGGGAATAAGGAATTCTATTATGGGACGAACTTTAATATGATTGACCAAGAACGTGAGGACTTTCCATTTGAGTGTGAGGTTTCTCCAAATATCGGCGATTCACTCGTATTTATTGCAACAGACAACTGGGGTGGAAATGATATCCTGAGTGTTGGGACTTATCAAGTAAAAGTTAAGGCTATCACTCCAAATTTCTACAAAGAGGAAACATTTGAGTTTACTGTCAAGCCTTGTATAGCAGAGATTGAATTCCCACAAATAAATTCTTATGCATATACAGGATATAAAATTGATTCTTATTTTTCAAATATAAAAATTAAACTTTATAATTATCAAGGGGAAATCTCACAGACAACAACTCTTGCAGAGGCCCTTAATGATAAAGATTTCTTGACATCATGTGCTGTTGGGTTCTCGTTCTTTCAATTTGATAATGATTTGGAGAGTTACAGCATAAGCCTTGAGGAAAACAAGCAAATTGACGAGTCTAAAGTTGAAAATGTTGTGCCAGTTTACGTAGGAAAGTATCTCTTGAAACTTACGATAGGTGGTGAGAAATCAAATTATTATGGCACTGGAGAGTATAAGTATTCTATTTCTAAACCAGCATATTCAGGTGAGATGAAGGTTGAAACGAAGGAAATTACTTATAACCCAAATATTTCTCCAGAAGGGTTGTATAACATAATAAGGTATGGTTCCGAGTCTAAAGTTTCCACAAAAAATGGAATGTTTAAAATTGACCTTACAGAAGCTCAATATACGCTTGATATTTATGTTAATGTGAATGGTGTTGATATGTTGCTTGATAAAAACGCCGACCCAGATGATGAAAATAATTGGGTGAAACATGTTATGACTTGTAAAAATGGCGGAGTTGACCTCAGATTTGTTGTGACATTCATAGAGGAGCTGAATTTTGCTCCAAAAGAAGAAACGAGAAAATTGACCGTGCGTAAAATGAGCATAACAAAAGCGGAATTCTCTGAACCAACTGGCGTCACTGGATATTATTACAATGGACGTGAGGTTTATCATGCGTTGAAATATAAAGGATTTGCTTCTTTGGATAAGGTGGCGGATGGAGAAACAAAAATTTTTGCAAGTGGTAATGACAAGATTTATGTAAGTTACTTTGACCCTTCAAAACTATCCTATGATTATGCGGTGACCATTACAGATAAACTTGGCAATGAAGTTGGATATGTGGGTTTTGTGTATTTCGATGATGAGGTTCTGCTTAAGAAATGCCCTATTGCTCCAAGTGAAACATACAAAGTTGAGTATTATATTCATATAGTTGGTGACAATTATGAGGGGGCAGATGAGATAAGGCCAGATAATGCTGAAAAATGGGAAAATTCATTCAGAATTAACAAAATAGATATCAGCATTATGATTGAACAAAAAACTGAGGATTTCTCGGGCAACACATTCTCAATTGACAATTTTGTTTTGACAGACAAAGATCTTACGGCTGATAAAATAAAGGTTACTGTTTCAAGCAAGGATACAACAGACTTAAAGGTGACGATGGTCCCTTGTGGGGAAGCATATGTTACAAATTTCAATAACACAAGCGACATTGTTGTTTTTGTGAGACTTCTTTATGATGATACTGCGGTGTCATTGGAGCGAGGTTCAAGCACAATTCTTCAAGTGGGTGAATACAAAGTTCAAGTTTCTCTTCTTAAAAGTACAACTTATGATATAACAAAATTTTTTGGGAAAGTGTCGCTTTATGCAAATAGTTCGGCAAATGAATATACCGCTCAAGAAATTGTTTCTTCTAGTGGGGATAAGGATGGGATGTATAACTTGTGTGCTTATCAAACCTTAACAATAACTCCTGTGCAATTTAAGTATGAAACGTTGGAAGATATGGTAAAAGCAAACAGAGTGAATGCAGATGGAACAGATGAGCCTATTGCGTATATTTTGCGAAACGGCAAAAAATATTTCTATTCAGACACAGGATTCCTAATCCAAGGGGATAAGGATGACGAATATGAATATGTTGGAGATGGTGATTTCCTCTCCGACAATATTGTGAAACTTGACAAAAACACTACGATAGAACTTTCTGATGCCTATAAAGAAATTTATCAACTAAAATTCTATTATGCTGACTCGAAGTGGGAAACCGTGGCCGCAAAAGAATACGCGTCAATTCAAGCCCTTGTAAAAGCACTTGAAGGAAATCCAGATGATGGGATTACGGAATCAAAATGTGTGGTGAAATTTGTTGCAAAAAATAGTAACTTCGCAGATAGCGATAGCATGAAATTCTTCCGGATTGCACTTTGTCCATGGGAAGTAAATGTGAATTTGCGGGAAGAAGTTAGTTTGGAAGATATCCCTAGAAATGTGGGTATAGGTAAGGCAATTTGGAATGCGAGCCAAGAAACCGAAATTATAAATGGCGATTCAGCAGAAATTGAAACAAGTGTGATAGAAAAATATATTGTCAAACGAGTAAAATTCTATAACAAAACAGGTACTCGATGCTTCACTTCAAATTTTTATAGAGTTGGCAAAAGTGACGACACCCAATATGCTGTTGATGCCTTTATGTTGTTGTTTAAATATGAAAAAAGCTATGGTTATGGAGATGATGGTAACATGGTCGAAAGCAAAAAGATTTCATATGCAGGTTATGCCGATGATGAAACAAAATCTAGTGACAGTGTTGCAAATGGGCAATTCTCAAAAAATATTGAGGTTATAGGCGGAACAGACGATACAGTTGAATATTTTATTGTTATTGGAACGGCTTCCGTAGATGGCGATTATACTTATCACTATAATCTTACAATTTCATAAATGAACATATAAGAATTAGATTAAATTAAAAAACTCATCTCTTAATTTAAGAGGTGAGTTTTTGACATTAGACAAAAGCATGTCTAACCGCATGGTCGGAAGCAAATGAGGGCGATTGTTATATTAATATCAGCTGGCAAAAGTAATATAAGAAGTTTAAAGACCGAGTGTTCGCATTATAAAATTTGGGGGCGATTTTTGAAATTCCAAATGATACATGTGTGAATTTTACGTGTAATTGTTTAATTACGAACGGTCGGACTTCAACCCGAATTACAGGTCGGCTAAAAGAAGGGGGAACCAATTAAATTTGTCCTTTAGACTAAATCAGCCTTCCGCTGGCGGACTTTATCATTCTATTAAATAGCGCGTCTTGCATATCTCCTTTTGAAATAAACTCTGCCAAAATTACATCATAATCGTTTTCAACATTACGAAGAGTTTTGAAAATATTTTTACAAGCATCTTCGGAGGTTTTTCCAAGAATAACTTTTTCTTTTTCTCCAAGGGCTTTGGCGGTGTCTTTTGAGCAAAGAATAATTGGCTTTTTGCCTTGTGAAGTTATGTTGTCATAAAGTACATTTAGATTTTTAACGACGTCATTTTTAATTAAAATCATTTCACATTTTGGGCAATAGTGAGTATATTTTGTCCCTGGGCTCTCGGCAACTTTTGTTTCGGATGTGTTCAGCTTGTCTATTACGGGGACTTTCAAAATTTTTGTTAGGGCTCGTGCTGAAAATTTCCCAGGGCGAAGAATGTATACCATGTTGTTTTCCACTTTACACACAGTGCTCTCGACTCCAATTTTGCAATTTCCTCCGTCAATTATTGCAGGGATTTTTCCGTTCATATCGGCAAGGACATCTTTTGCCCTGGTTGGGCTTGGACGTTTTGAAGTGTTTGCGCTTGGAGCACAAATTGGAAGTCCCGTTGCTTTGATAAATTTTCTTGCGGTTTTGTTTATTGGAATCCTGATTGCCGCTGTGGGCAATCCACAGGTTACAACATCGCTAATATTTTCTTTTTTATGAAGTATTAAACTTATAGGCCCCGGCATACATTTTTTTATAATCATCTTTTCAATGTCGTTTGACACTACGGCATAATCTTCAATTTTCTTTTTGTCTGCCAAATGTACAATAAGTGGATTGTCTTGAGGACGGCCTTTTACTTCAAAAATTTTTTTTACCGCCACTGCATTTGTTGCATCTGCCCCTAATCCATAAACAGTTTCTGTGGGAAAAGATACCAATCCACCTTGTTTTATAATTTTTACACATTCATCACAAAATTTTTTAGTTAATTTTTCAACTTTTGTTTCCATTTTTTCTCCTGTTTTAGACCACTTTTGTAAGATGGCTTGTTTATTTCAATTTGAATTATTACAGCAAATTTGAGTCAGTTTTTAACTTCATCAAAGGAATAATCTATCCCACCATCACGAAGGCTCATTTCAAGGTCTCGGAAGGCAGATTCGATTTCGCTTGCTCCACCGATTTCAAGAAGGCGTGTTTTGAAAAAACTAAAATATCCTTCCGGTGAAATTATTACATAATCTATCAGTCTTATTGACAATGAATCTAATATCGTTTTCAATTCTTGAACGTACTTTATGTCCTTTTTTGACGGCTTTAATTCTCCTTTTGGAATGGTTCGTGTGAGGACAACCGAATGTGTTGGATATTTTAAAATTTGAGATACTAACTCTCTATTTTTGGGGAATAATCCTTTTTGTTCTCCACAAAGGACATTCCCGAAATATAAAACCTCGCCTCTACCATTTAGGCACATAAACTCATAGTTTTCTGGAGCGGACAAGTTGACAACTTTTGTTATGTATGACACAATTTGTTGCACATTCCTAATGCTATTTTTCCTATTTGTTTTGCATAATTTGTATATTTCAGGAATTTTTGAGCAAAAATTTAGATAATGTGCTGTAACATTCCCGATGCCCTTTACTTTTTTTAGACTTTCAATATCCGCATCAATGACATTTGCGAGTGAACCGAATTCATTGAGCAGTGCATGGGAGAGCGGATTTACATCTTTGTATGGGAGAATAAAGGTAAGCATGAGTTCCATAACTAAATGCTCGGGCATTTTGGTATAATCAGCCAATAAAAGTTGTTGCCTTAACCGTTGCCGATGTCCTGCATGTATCCCTTGCACCTTTTTTGTCATAAGTTAAATCTCCTAACTTTAATTATACATAAATTAAAATTTACACGCAACTAAATGAAAGATTTTGCTCATTTTTTAGGTGTAAAAGAATATAAAAATAGTCAAATTTAAGCATTTTTTCAATTAAAAGTAAAATAAAATGGAAAAATTGTAAAAATACGCTTGCAAAAGCGAGCAAAATCAAGTATAATAACTGCGTTTGGAGGATTGGCTGAGCGGTTTAAAGCGGCGGTCTTGAAAACCGTTGAGGTG